>JANOMP010000353.1:0-20389 GCA_031420365.1 Cytophagaceae bacterium | reverse complement strand
TGTAATTGAAACAGTTTCCCCAGACTTGATTCCATCTTTATAATTTTTACTCAATTGATATACTTTGATACCCATTCCTTCGAATGTTAAATCCAATTGAACTAATTTTTATACTGGCAAATCGATTGTTACTTGATTTTTTACATCAACTATTACATTTATTCTTTCTCGGGCTGATGGATTGGCTGGATCAATTTTAATTCCTGAAATTATCAAATCTATCCCTTCAGTTTTTAATTCTGATTTAATCTCTTGAGGCATTTTGCTATGGTCATGTGCCATCGAAGCGTCAATTGTGTGTGTTTTACTTAATTTTGCAACTTTCAATTGATTACTTAAATGTTTTTTCATCAATTTTCCATTGTTAGCACTTAATACGGTTGCAAATGCATCTGGTAACCATCGGTCATCAACTTCATTAGATTTTGACATTCTCTCAAAAAAAGCTTTTTCTGCAATAGAATTAAGCGGAGATTTAGAGAAAAGTAGCAATGAATTCAAAATAACTAAAGGTTCCTTATCATTTAATAAGTCGTTTTTAAGTATTGTTTCCACTGATTTTGAAGAGAAATCCATTACTTTAAGAGCATTTTTTCGAACATCTGGAGAAACGTGTTTTATTGCGATTTCAATTGTATTTTCATCTAATGCATTTAACCCTTTTAACGTCCATAAGGCATGAATAGCTGGTGCATTGATTCCAATTTCATCTAAATTTTGGTCTTTTAGAATTTCAATTAATGCAGGTACTACATCTTTCTGCCCTCTTTCTACCAACATTCTCTGTGCTTGCATTCTCCAAAACATATTTTCATTCTTGAGATTTTTTAATAATAAATCGGGATGATACTTAGAAAGTGAGACTGATTGGTAATTTGGTGCATCTTTAGCAACAACTCTATAAATTCGACCATGTGTAAAATCTCTTAAATCAGTATTGTATGCATTTCCTGTACCATTTTTAAAATCTTTTGGAACTGGATTGTGTTGAATTATATAACTGTACCAGTCTGCCACCCAAACCGCACCATCTGGGCCAGTTTCTGCAAAAACAGGCGAAAACCACTCATCAGCACCTGCCATCAAATTAAAACTTTCTTTGTCAAAAAAGTCAGTTCCTTTCTTGATTAAATTATTTTGGTGCAAAACGTGTCCGGTAGGTTCGGCTACGAATGCAATCTTATTCCAATATTTTTTTGGAAAAGACCTTGCAGTATAAAAATTATGCCCAGCTGCTGCTGTAAACCCCCCAAAAGCATCCACTTGTCTTATTTTTGGTGTAATAGGCTTCATATCTCTGTGAGTGTCTGTGCTTCTGCTCCCGTTGTCAATGCTATTTTTAGAGTTGAAGAAGGAATGAGGAATTGCCATATACCATCCATGGGAATTGTTGGCAGTTGAGCCAAATACATCATTCGTTTCATTGAATCCCATTCCCCAAGTATTATTTGAAGTTGTAGTCATCCATTCCATTTTGCTACCATCTGGCAAAAATCTAAAAAAAGCTTGTCCGAATTTTAACGAATCAGTACCGACAAGTTTTCCTTTAAAACCAGAATAACCTACACAGCCCCAAATCCAATTATCAAAACCATAATGTAAATTAGAAGGTCCTGCATGTGTATCAAAAGTTCCAAATCCTGAAAATAGTACTTTTTTTACATCTGCTTTATCGTCGCCGTTTGTATCTTCCAAAAACAACATGTCTGGTGCTTGGGAAACTATCAAACCACCGTTTGCAAATACCATTCCAGTGGGAATACTTAGGCCATCTGCCCATTTTGTAAATTTATCTGCCTTACCATCTTTATTGGTATCTTCACACATCAATATATAGTCCGAGCCTCCTTCTGGTTTACGTTCGTTGGGATAATCTTTTGTGATTAAAACAAAAAGCCTGCCTTTTTCATCCCAAGTAAGTGCTATGGGGTGCATAACGTTTGGTTCTGCTGCAAACAATTCCAATTTAAAATCCACTGGAATTTGAATATGCTTCATAGATTCTTCTGGAGAAAGAGGCAATTGCTGCATTTGGGGGCCGGAACGTTGTTCATAATTAGGAAGTTTTGCCTCTCGATATTTGAAGGGCTCCGGATTACGTCCATTAAATGAGGTAAGAGCCTCATCATTTACTGTCCATACTATAGCATTAAATAGTAATTCTTGAAAATTTTCATTTAGCCAAGTACTTTCATCATGGCCAAGTGCTGTGTAAAAGACCTTCCCTTTTCCGTATTTTCTTGTCCAAGTATAAGGCTCAGTTTTTGTATTTGGCTTGTCTTTAAATTGATCTGCTTTTATTTCTCTAGTTGCTAAAACTACATTATCAGCCTCTAATTTAGAATGTAAATAGGTTTCGTCAAAAACAGAAAAGGATTTCAAGCCTTGCATAATAGGGTGATTAGGTTGAATTGTTTTCGTTGATATAGAATCCATTGTATGTCGCCAAAATTGTCCTCCAACCATTTTTACATATTCTGCTGAATTCCGAAAACAATACGAAGCACAATGAATAGGTAAAAAACCTTTTCCTGAAGCCACAAAATCTAGTAATGCTTTTTCCTGTAAAGGGCTAATTTCGTCCCAATTTGCATAAATCATTAAAGCATCATACTTATTAAGGGTTTTTGAATTTAAATCCTCCAAATCGTCGGTATAAGTAACATTGATTCCTTTTGGTCCTAGAGAGGCCATTAGTGAAGGTACCCGCTCAATGGGTTTGTGATGACCTTTATCTCCTAAAAATAAAACCTCCAATCTTCTACCGCTTTGAGAGAATGAAGAATAAAAGGAGATAAGTGCAAATACAACAAATAGTTTTTTCATATTATGTATTGAATAATTAATTTAAACTGTAAAAAAATCTGGAACTTTTATTAATTCCCCACCTTGCAATGCTGACACATGAGCTAAAATACCCACTGAAGTCCAATTTGCAGATTGAGCAGCATTTGGGAACGGATCTCGATTTTCGACTAAGGCACTAAGAAATTCATGAACCAAATGTGGATGTGAGCCTCCATGTCCACCACCTTGAGCAAAACTTAAATGAGTATTTTCGTCGTGGTCATAAACACCTTTTCCTGTAAACGACTGGATTTGTTTTGGCAATAGATGAGCATAATCTGGAGTTTCTACTTTTTCAGGTATCTCTGGTTCGGGTTTTTTTGCAGTATGAATAACATTTGGTTCGCCTTCGATTAATGCCCATTCGAAGGATTTTTTTGAACCATAAACCTCAAAACTTTCCCGATATTGACGTGCTACATCGAATAATGAACGGTAGACATAAGCACTCAAGTCACTGTTTCTAAATTTTATATGGGCAGATTCCACAGCAAAAGGTGAGTTGTGAATCTTAATCAATTCTTCTGAAATTGTACCTGAGCCAAAGCAAGAAACATATTCTGCTTCAAGTTTCAAAAGTCCAGCTACAGGTCCAACACAATGTGTGGCATAATGCATTGGAGGTAAACCTGGCCAATAATCAGGCCATCCTTCCATATCTTGTTGATGGGATGCTTTTAGGAATTGCACTTTACCCAATTCCCCTTTTTCGTACATTTCTTTAACAAACAAAAATTCTCTAGCATATACTACAGTTTCCATCATCATGTATTTGTTGCCTGTTTCTTTCGTAGCTTTCACTATATTCATACAGTCTTCTACACTTGTGGCCATAGGCACTGTACAAGCTACATGTTTGCCAGCATACAAAGCTTTTAGTGTTTGTTCCGCATGATTAGGAATAGGAGAATTGATATGTACAGCATCAATTATTGGGTCTTTTAGTAGCTCATCAAAATCGGAGTACCGTTTTTCGATTCCGAATGTATTGCCTATTTTATCTAGATTTTCAACATTTCTTTGGCAAATAGCATACATATTTGCATTTGGATGCTGTTGATAAATCGGAATAAATTCGGCTCCAAAACCTAAACCGACAATTGCAATGTTAATTTGTTTGCTCATTGTATTATATTTTTTAAATAATCATAACTGTCTTTCATCAATTGTTCTTCTGTCTCAAACATTTTCCTCCAAATATTTGCGGCTGATAATTTTTCACTGAAAGCTTCAATACTCAGCATCCCATTATAATTTATTGATTTTAAAGCGTCTAGAACTTCTTGAATCTCCACTCTTCCTTTCCCTAATGTTCCTCTATTATTTTCTGATAATTGTACATGAACCAATTTGTCTCCTATTTTTTGTATAGCTTCAGTCATGCTCGTTTCTTCAATATTTGCATGAAAAGTATCAAACATGATTTTGCAAGCAGGATGATTTATGTAATTGACCAAATCTAATAATTCATCAGTACAAGAAACTAAATAGCTTTCAAATCTATTTAAATATTCCAAACCTAGCGTAATTCCTAAACTATCAGCATACTCAGCCAAATCCCAAATCCCTTCTTTAGCCCAAAGTCTTTCTTTATCAGAAGCTTTAAAACCCGTAAATACACCTAAAGCGGAATGAAATGGACCAGTCAATAAATCGGAACCTAATACCAAAGCACAGTCTAATGCCAGTTTATTTCTTTCAAGGGCGTATTTTCTTTCTTTTGGGTCTGAACTTATGAAACTTTCACCTGCACCATTAATGGTTACAGCAATTCTTTCTAAACCTAATTCATCCAATTTTGTTCTCCAACTATACCAAGCCTCAGGTTTTGTATTAAAAATTGGAATCTCCACTCCTTCATACCCGATTTCTTTTATAAGCTCAAGTTTTGGAAATAAACGTTCGTCAATATCCGATCCCCAAAGCAATAAATTCATTCCAATTTTATTCTTCATTATTATTTTCCTAACTTAGGTACAATATTATGCAAGAATAATTCAATTACTTTCCTTTTATTTTGCCAATACTTCCAGTATTTTGACTATTTTTGTTAGAATAATTACAAAAAAGTACAAAAAACTGTAAAAATAGAAATGCCAATAATATTAGAAAAAAACATAGGAAGCCTTCAAGAGTCGGTAACAGTTTTGGATTTAATAGAAAATCATTTTGATTCAAATTGGCATTTTCACCCTCACTACCAGTTATTTACGGTAATTAAGGGCTCAGGTACCCGTTTTATTGGCAATTCTATTCAGCATTTTGAGGCAGGAGATACCGTTTTTTTAGGTCCTAACCTTCCACATCTTTGGAGAAGCGAGAAAGCTTATTTTGAAAATAATTCAACTTTAAAAACTCATGGCATTGTTCTATATTTTACAAAAGATTTTTTAGGGGAAAATTTCTTCGATAAGCCTGAAATGAAAGCATTAAGTCATTTTTTAGATAATTCGAATAGAGGATTAACTTGGAAAGGAAAGAGTCTAGAATATATAATTGAAAGCTTGTTAGGAATTAGACAGAAAACAGGTTTTTATAGAATTCTATCTTTGCTTGAATTACTCCATAAGCTATCACAAACAAAAGACTATCAATATATTACAAATTCTGATTACTCTAATTTACATAAAGTATCTGAAACTGAACGGATGCAGAAAGTATATGAATATGTTAGCAAGAATTTTAAAGAAAATATAAGACTTACTGAAATAGCTGAAATAGTAAATATGAGTGAAGCTGCTTTTTGTAGGTATTTCAAGAAAAGATCTAATAAGACTTTTATTGATTTCGTAAACGAAATAAGAATTGGAAATGCTTGTAAATTACTTTCAAACGAAAAATTAAATATTTCAGAAATATGTTTTGAAAGTGGTTTTAATACGATTTCTAATTTTCATTTTCATTTTAAGAAGATCGTCTTAAAAACACCTACTGAATACATGAAAGCTCTTAAATCTTAGTTTTTTCTATTGTTTTTAAATATAATTTTTCAACCTTTTCCCTAGCCCAAGGCATTTTCCTTAGAAAAGTCAAACTAGACTTTATGCTTACATCAAATTTGAAACAATTCACTTTAACCTCTTCATACATGGCTTCCCACCCAATATTCTCAACCAAGTATAGTAGAATTCTTTCAAGCGTAATACCATGTAATGGATCCATCTTATAAAAATGTTAGTGTTTTCTGATAGGCTAAAGCTATACAAATGGCTATTCCAAAGCTTAAAAGCGTGCCAATTAGAATATACTCTGTCAGCCTAATTTCATGGCTTTTCGTTAAATCTCCAAATCTAAATACTGATTTTGCGGCCAATAAGAAACCTACTCCTTCCCAATGATTAAGTATAATAAAGATAAAAACTAAGAGTCGCTCCATTATCCCTATGTATTTTCCAGCCTCGTTGGTTGAATCGTTTTCCTGTTTCCACTTTGTAACTAAGATTTTAATGATTACTGATGCTACAAAAGAGATTGAAACCAAAGCAGTTGAAAGTAGGATTACCTTTGGTTGAAATATTTGAGCAAAATTTATTTGAATAGAAATATAAATCATGGCCACGAGAGAAATGACGATGAAATGGAGAATCTGATCAACTAGGAATAATATTCTTGTTTCTATTTTGTCTTTGAGAAGTAGTTTTCCTAAATCTATAAAATAATGCGAAATCGGAATAAGAAGAAATGCCATCCAATATTTAAAATCAAATTGAAATACTAGTAATAGAAGTAAAGTATGGATAGCAATATGGTAATACAAATACTTAGATTTATAATTCTTTTTGTTTTTTTGTTCTATCCAATAATCGGACTGAAAGACAAAATCCCCTATTAGATGTGATAAAATTAATTTCAATACCAATGCTATCATAATTCGTTTATTTTCAATTTGTAATACTCCAATAGCTTTTCAATTTCATCGTATCCTGCTCTTTTCAAACCTTCACTTATTGTTCCTTGACCCGTTTTATTTAATATTTGGGCCAGCTCTTTTTGATTGGCATTAGGGTTTCCAATTTTATACGTAATTAATTTTGCAGCCGTTTCAGTCCATTTTTCCATTGTCAATTCTGCCAAGTTAAACATCAGATTTAAAGTGTTGTCAAATTCTTTTTTAGGGGTTTTGATAGCTAGAGTTTGTTTTTTCAATTGTTCAAAACACACTCCAGAATTTAGAAATGCTGTTCCGTTTGACTCTGTTATTTTAGTTGCTTGGTATGTTATTTCACCAATTCCAATTCCAATTCTTACATCTAAAATTTTCCATTGTTTTATTTCGGCCTTTATTAGTATTGCCGCTTCCAAAGCATCTTCTGGGCTTGTATTTAACTGAAAACTGTCTCCCCTAAATATTTCCCAATTTTTTGGCTCTTTTCCGTATTTATTTAGCCCTTTTTTTAATGCTGTCATCCACTCATTTGGCTCTACCTTTCTCGAGTTTATTATATCCCCTGTAATTATTGCTTCCATTTTTTAATTTAATAACATTCAAATATAAACATATATTGCTATTTTTTTAAAATTATCGGTCAATTAGCAGATATTTAAAAATATCGGTCAATTAGCAGATATTTAAAAATATCGGTTTTTAAAAAGATATTTTGAAAAGAAGATGAAATTAGAATTCTTCGATTTAGGAAAATTAAATTCTCTTAGCCCTATCTTTGTAACAAAAACATCCTGAATGGATTATTTCAAAAACTTAACTGAACTACTTAAAACAGAAAAACTCGAAGATCAAGCTCAATATAAAAAACTTACTGAATCTACATCGATAGGCGAAAGGCGGAATAATGGCCTAACATGGTATCCAGTAGCCATCAGAGGCCAAGAAATGGGACGTGGCGATTACTTAACAGTAGAAATAGAACGCACCACCCATCAGGAATTATCTCACCTGTTTAGATTTGGAGTACCAGCAGTTCTATTTTCAAACCATGACCCAAAAAATGATAGAATAGAAGGTATCATTACGCATCAAGGAGGAAATCGCTTAAAGTTAAATCTTAGAACCGACGAACTGCCCGACTGGAGCAGAGATGGGAAACTCGGAATGGATGTTTTGTTCGACAATAATAGCTACGAAGAGATGTTTTTGGCTTTAAAAAATGCAGAAAAAGAAGAGACCGATTTAGTAAAAACACTAATTGGAGAAAAATCGCCCAGTTTTAAGCCCAATGAGGTAGTTTATGCTAATCACATGCTAAATGACTCCCAAAATATTGCGGTAAATAAAATACTAAATACCAATTATTTGGCTATAATTCATGGGCCTCCAGGCACAGGGAAAACTACCACTTTAGTGCAAGCTGTAAAAGCTTTGGTAAACCAGCAAAATGAAAAAGTATTAATGGTAGCTCCCAGCAATACGGCGGTTGATTTGCTTACAGAAAAGCTAAATGAAGCCGGTTTAAATGTCTTAAGATTGGGAAATCCTGCGAGAGTTTCAGAAGAATTACAAGCTCAAACCATGGAAGGAAAAATCCAAAGACATCCTTCATTTAAAGACATAAAAACCTGGAAAAAACAAGCCAATGAATACAAGAGCATGGCTCATAAATATAAAAGGAGTTTTGGAAAAGCCGAAAGAGATCAACGAAAAGCACTCTTTGACGAAGCCCATAAACTCATGAAAGAAGTAGAAAAAATTGAAGAATATATTATTGAAGATCTATCTAATAAAATTCAAGTAGTAACAGCCACATTGGTAGGTTCTAGCCACTACTCTTTAAAAAACTTAAAATACGATACTGTAGTAATAGATGAAGCAGGTCAAGGAATAGAACCTGCCTGTTGGATTCCGATATTGAAAGCAAAAAAAGTAGTTTTAGCCGGAGATCACTTTCAATTATCACCCACTATAAAATCAGAAAAAGCGGCTAAATCTGGCTTAGAAAAGACTTTATTAGAAAAACTCTCTTTAAGATATCCTGAAGCGGTAGATATGCTAAATGAACAATACAGAATGAATGAAAAGATTATGAACTTTTCATCCAAAGTATTTTATAAAAGCAAACTTCAAGCACATTCTTCAATAAGTAATCATCGACTATCAGATTTTAAACCATTGGCATTTATCGATACGGCAGGATGTAGTTTCGACGAAAAATTAGAAGGCACAAGCAGCACAAATCCAGAAGAAGCAGCCTTTTTAGTGAAGCAATTGATAGCTATGTTCGAGATTCCCCAAATTGCAACAAACCCACCGAGTGTGGCTGTCATTTCACCTTATAAGAAGCAAATAAGTATATTAAAAGACTTAATTCAAGAAAATAGTACTCTAAAGCCATTCTTGAAAAATATAAGTACAAACACCATTGATAGTTTTCAAGGCCAAGAAAGAGATGCAGTATTTATAAGTATGACACGATCTAATTCAAATGGAGAAATAGGCTTTTTATCGGATACTCGTCGAATGAATGTAGCTATGACTCGAGCAAAAAAGAGATTAGTAATAATTGGAGATTCTGCAACAATAGGCAATCATGCTTTTTATAATGAACTCATAAGTTATTGTGAATCAATTGACTGCTACGTAAGTGCTTGGGAATTAATATAAGATTACTAAATAGAAAAAGCAAACGATTAAATAAAATGCTTAAATTTAAGATTAAAAAGAACTCTTATTTTTCAAATGGCAATTCCAATTAGTATCTTAATTCCTGCTAGAAATGAAGCAAAAGGCATAAAGAAAACCCTAGATTCTTTAGATAATCTAAAATACCCTAAAGAAAATTTACAAATCTTAATTGCCAATGATAATTCTACGGACAATACTTTAGAATTATTAATAGAATTTGCACGAGGGAAAAGTCATGTTTCCATAATTAACATTCCAGAAAAAAAGGAAAATGAAATTTTAGATGGAAAAACTAGAGTTTTAGCAATTTTAGCACAAAAAGCTTTCGGAAAATATTTGTTTTTTACAGATGCAGATATAGAATTGCCAGCCAATTGGATAACTGGAATGCTTTCTGAACTAGAAATTGATATTCCAAATAGAAACAAAAAGCAGATTGGTGTTTTAGTGGGAGTAACTGGAATGAAAAAAAACACCATGTTATCTGTTATGCAAGCTTTAGAATGGCTAATAGTTCTGACTGCGTGTAAAAGTCTTTCTGACAGAAATATACCTACAACGGGTATGGGAAACAATATGGCGGTCCTAACAGAAGCTTATAAATCAACTGGCGGTTATGAAAAAATTGGTTTTAGTCTTGTCGAAGATTATGCTCTTTACAAAGAGATTATAAAAAAAGGTTATGATTTCAGACAAGTATTTAATTCGGATGTTTTAGCATTTACAGTGCCTCCTGAGAAATATTTCGAACAAAGGAATAGGTGGATAAAAGGTGCAATTACTTCAAATACAATCCCCCTCTTTTTAGGAATTGTTCAAGCTCTTACCATTCCTATCTATTTGATTTTCTCATATTTCTCATTGTGGGCTTCAATCAGTCTCTTTCTTTTTAATTTTTGCACTTATATATATTTAGCCTATAAATTTGAGCGAAAACTTAAACTCAGTGGGTATTTAAAATATGTGCCCTTGTTTTCATTATATCTTCCAATAGCTTGGTTGTTGCAGCTATTGCATTACGGATTTACAAAAAAAGTAAATTGGAAAGGTAGAACGTATTAAATAAATGGTTTTACAGGATTTAGAGTGAAAACCTGAATTTTATAAAATTAAATAATGATTGCTGTTTACTGAATTTGTTGTTAGCCTTAATTTCAGCATCGGCTGACCGCAGGTATGCCTGTCCAATTGAAAAAATCCGAATGTCGGGCCAACTGGAATGCCAGCTCAGCCAAAAACACTCACAAAAAAAAATCCTGAAAGCCGTCCGCCATGAATTTTTAAATTAATTATCTAGCTATTAGCAATTTAACAGGTATTAAAAATTTCCATACGGACGGTCCGAATATATTCGGAATGTGATTAATGGAACAATCAGTGATTTGTTCTCTAAAAGGTTTTATTTAATAATATTTCTCCACACTAAATCCTGTAATGCCAAATAATGAAATCTTTTTTTGTTTAAAAATTTCAAAATAGATCAAAATGACAATTGGCAGATATTCTGCAAATAACCAAATTGGCTTTTCTTCAAAAACAAGGTTGGAATAAGCAGAATAACTAAAAATAACTGTAAATGACCAAGCAAGCGGGAATTTAAAACTTGTGAAAATATTCAAAAAAACGAGAGTAGCTATATACCAAGGGTGAACGGTAGTGGAAAAAAGGAAATATATACTTAAACAAATCAACATGGCATTTAATACCTTTATTATATCTAATGTTTTATTTTTAATAATTAAATAAATTACACAAATGAAGTAGATCAAAGGTGCCAATTTGCCAAAAAAGGAAATCATATTATAACCCGTAAAAAAATAGCCAATAGATCTCAATAAATAATATATGCTTGCATTGAACTCGAATTTAGTATACCATAACCCAACCGTTTTTGAATAATTATTGATTAATTCTTGACTCATGAATGGCAAAAAACCTAGAATGACAACAATAACAACAATTAAATAATACTTAATTATTTTTTTATTGGACAGATACGAAATAAAAAGGGGTAATAACAATAAAGGCAATAGCTTTATTAAAATAGAAAATGAGAACATTATGGCTGAAACTACATTTTTTTGCTTTAAAATAAAATACATACCAAGGCAAAAAAAGAAAATCATTACTCCTTCGAAATGAAGATTTCCAGTAAGTTCAATAATGATTAAAGGATTTAAAAAATAAATGTTTATTCTGTCAGGATTTAAACTCAGTATTTTTAATATTTTTTTTCCAAATACAAAAATACCTATATCTGCAAAAATAATACATATTCTTAATAACAGAATAGAACCAAAAATAGTATCCTTAAAAAAAAGAGAGGTTACAAAGAAAATTAACTGATTTAGGGGTGGGTAGTTACTAAAATTCTCGCTACTAAGTGCACCCATACCTTTATACAATTCATGTTTGTCAGAAATTGCTATGCTTTCGTTCAAAATAAGTTGGTTTGGGGAATATAAATAGGGATTTATGTTTTCTAAGATCAAACGCCCATCCCAAATGAATCGAAAGTAATCTTGTGACAAAAAAGGAACTACCATTAATAAGATTAATCGAAAAGTAAGACCAATAAAAAAGAAATTTTTATTTGGAAATTTTAAGGCCAATAAATAAGAAATAAATAAAATAGAATAATTGAAAAGTAAAAGAAAGAAATGGTTTCTTGAAAAAAAATAGCCTAAAAATACATACCCTAAACCACTGATTATTAAAAAAAAAATAGTTAAATTCTTCTTCTCAAACATGATTTACTGGCTTATTGATTTTGAAAATACAAATAAATAACCGAAAACTAAAAGTGCATGAAATTGGATATAAGAAAAATCTTTCATTTGGAAATCTAAATAAATACCAAATGAAAAGTATAAAATTAACGCCAATTCTAGCCAAATTTTACCTGAAACCCTTGATTTGATGTATTGATTACTTCTCCACTCATCGTTTTTAGAAAATACATTAAACTTTGGCGTTCTTATAAACTCTGACTTAATTCCAAAATATCCTTCTAAAACTGCCATAGAATTATGAAATGTCAATCCAAGAATAACAGGAAAAAAAACCAAAAACTGAAAAACAAATTGAGGAAAATCTTTAAGCTTTTTGGATTGAATTTTCCTAAAAGTAACATAGAAAATAACCATTAAACTAAAAAAATTAAACTTTAGGAACGTACCTAAAATTAAAAGTCCATCAAAAAAAGTGGGGTTTTGACCTATTTTCACCATAGGAACACTTAGAATTGAAACAATAAAAACCCAAACAAACACAGCACTATTAAAAAGATGAGCGAAGGCATGTAATTTAGTTCCAAATGAAATAACTTTGCTTTTAATAACTTTTTTGATGTTTTTACGAAAGTTTTCAGCCCCTCCTTTATTCCATCTAAACTGTTGACTTCGAACTGCACTCATTGCAACTGGCAATTCAGAAGGTGTTCCAACTTCTTCTAAATAGATAAACTTCCAGTCTTTTAATTGGGCTCTATAGCTTAAATCTAAATCTTCAGTAAGAGTATCTCCTTCCCAATTTCCTGCATCAATTATGCAAGATTTCCGCAATACTCCAGCTGTACCATTAAAATTTATAAAATGATTACCAATATTTCTACCTGTTTGCTCTACAGTAAAATGATGGTCTAATGCCATTGCAAGTACTTGGGTTTCGATTGAAAAATTTCTATTTATATGCTCCCATCGTGTTTGCACTACGCCAACTCTTTCATCACAGAAATAAGGAATTGTTTTTAAAAGCCAATCTTTCTGAGGTAAAAAATCTGCATCAAAAACAACAATAAATTCACCTTTTGCAATTTCTAAGCCTGCTTTTAAGGCTCCAGCTTTATAATTTTCTCTGTTACTTCTATAAATATGAACGGCATCAAAACCTTTATTTGCCAATTCTAAAGTCAGTAATTTATTGTTTTCTAAACTGTCGTCAGAAGAATCATCCAATATCTGAATCTCAAGTTTTTCATGGGGGTAGTCGATTAGAGCTATGTTTTCAAGTAACCTTTTTACTACATACTTTTCATTATAGATAGGCAATTGAATTGTTACTTTTGGTGAGAAATCTTTTTGAAATGGATGATTTTCTCTTTTATTGAAAATATAAGCCAAAAACAAGAAAAACTGAGAAACAGTGTAAAGGAAAATAAGCAAAACTGCTATTCCATAGGTAAAAACAACTAGGTTATTTACAATATTTTGCATTTCTATTTTAGACTATATTTAAAAATCCATCCTAAAATTTTTATTCCAGCTAAAACAGTGCCTTTTACGGTTCCTGAAACCTTACTTACGCCAACTCTTTTCCTATATCTAACATTTATTTCTTCATATTTAATCTTCATTTTCAATGCTTTAAGTTGCATTTCTACGGTCCAACCATAAGTGGTATCTTCCATATTCATAGCCATCAGCGTTTTGTATTTTATGGCTCTAAAAGGCCCCAAATCAGTAAAAGTTGATTTAAAGAAAAGGGTCATTAAGCTGGTAGCAAGCCAATTGCCAAAAACTTGTTGGGGTGTCATACTGTGTTTATTTCTCAAAAAAGATGCCCTCGCTCCTACTACGAAATCTGCCTTTTCATTTAGAATGGGATTTATTAAAAGAATCAGTTCTTCTGGATAATCAGAGTAATCGCCATCCAAAAACACAATAATATCAGTTTGAGGTGCAGTATTAGCAATATATTTTAAACCAAGTAAGCAAGCGAATCCATAGCCTTTTTTCTTTTCATGAAGTACAGTAGCTCCAGCCTTTAATGCTACATTTGCAGTGTTGTCTGTAGAATTGTTACTAACCACAATAACTTCAGAAACAATTGGTGGAATTTCAGCTATAACTTTTGCAATAGAATCTTGTTCGTTATATGCCGGGATGATTACTCGTATTTTTGGAGTCATAGTTTCTGTTTCTAATACAAATTTACCCTTGAAAATGGGTATTTTCAAACTTTTAGCGGAATGAATAAAATTTGAATTATTAATATTTTTTGAAAATGTAGATTTTTTGAAAACCAAGCCGTAATTTAGCCAAAAATCAACCTTGAATGGAAAGAAGAAATGTAATAAAGTCCTTAGGAATTGGTCTTTTAGGGCTAGGTCAATTGCCGTCTTGGGCCAATAACTGGAATTCCGATAGTTTTGTGCATTTAGAATTCGAGAATTCCGAAATGTTTGTCAAAATTGTGGAATGTATAATACCTGAAACAAAAACCCCTGGAGCCAAAACAGTTGGGGCTCATCTGTATGTTGAAAAGGTAATTAAAGATTGTTATTCAGAACAAATTCAAAGTGAGGTAAAACAAACATTGGAGAGTTTAAACAAGTATGCGATTACCTCATATGAAAAATCTTTTGAAAAACTGAATAATCCTCAAGCTTTGGATATTTTGAAAAGCAATACCTCGAATAAAAAAACAGTGGAATTTCTGAAAAACCTGACCATCCGATCATACACAAGCTCAGAATATTATTTAACCAATCATAAAAACTATCAAATGGCTCCGGCATATTTCCATGGCTGTGTTGAAATTTAATCAAAATTATGGCAAATTTTAATATAGATACTAAAAAGAAAAGGACTTTCGACGCCATAGTGATTGGCTCAGGCATTAGTGGCGGCTGGGCGGCCAAAGAACTCAGTGAGAAGGGTTTAAAAACGTTAGTTTTAGAGAGAGGTAAAGAAGTGAATCACGGAGATTACCCAACTACTATGATTCAGCCTTGGGAATTTGAACATCTCGGACAGATTACAAAAGAAATGAAAGATGCCAATCCGATTGCCACAAAATGCTATGCTTTTGGTGAAGATTCAAGTCATTTTTTTGTAAAAGACGCCGAACATCCTTACATACAGGAAAAACCTTTTGATTGGATAAGAGGCTATCAATCAGGTGGTAAGTCGTTACTTTGGGCGAGAGGAACGCAGCGTTGGAGCAAATATGATTTTGAAGGACCGGCACGCGATGGTTTTGACTTACAATGGCCAATTGGGTATGAAGATTTGGCTCCGTGGTATAGCCATGTCGAGATTTTTGCTGGTATTTCGGGCAATAAAGACGGTTTGGAATCCCTGCCCGACGGAGAATTCCTCAAACCTCATGAACAAACTTGCGTAGAAAAGCACTTTACTGACCAAATGCGGAAGCATTACAACGGAGCTAGGCCCGTGATTATCGGTAGATGTGCACATTTGACTGATCCACAACCTATTCATTACCAACAAGGAAGAGCCAAATGCCAGCAAAGAGATTTGTGCCAAAGAGGTTGTCCATATGGTGGATATTTCAGCAGCAATGCGTCTACACTTCCTTGGGCCAAGATGACTGGGAACATGACTATGAGAAATAATTCGGTGGTACATTCTATCATTTTTGATGAGAAAAAACAGAAGGCTATAGGTGTAAAAGTAATAGATGCTATCACCAAACAAGAAATTGAATATTTCGCCAGAATTATTTTTGTAAATGGTTCGACAGTAAATACCAATATCATACTACTTAATTCAAAATCGAATAGATTTCCAAATGGCTTGGGTAACGATAATGGTCTAATGGGCAAATACATACATTTCCATAACTTCGAAACAACGATTTCGGGAGAGTATGAAGGCTTTTTGGACAAAAAAACAGATGGAATTCGTCCAAACGGAAGTTATATTCCACGTTTTAGAAATGTAAAAAAACAAGAAACAGACTTTCTAAGAGGCTATGCATCAGGTTTTAGTGCGAGCAGGATGGAAGTGACAAACAAAGAAGGTTGGGGTGAGGAACTGAAGAATAATCTATTTGAGAAAAAATATAGTAATTGGCGAGTGGGCTCTCATTTTATGGGCGAAACCATTCCGAAAATAAGCAATTATGTGAAATTAGACGAAACACTTAAAGACCCATGGGGCGTTCCACAAGTAAGAATTCATGTAGAAATGGATGGCAATGATGCCAAAATGGCCAAGGATTTCAGAGAACAATTGACTGAAATGTACACTTTGGCTGGTTTTACAAATATCAAAACACATTCCAGAAATGGATGGAATCCTGGATTGGATATCCACGAAATGGGTGGTGTAATAATGGGTAAAGACCAAAAAACTTCGCAGTTGAACGAATGGAACCAATTGCACCACTGTAAAAATGTGTTTGTAACAGACGGTGCCTGCATGACCAGCAATTCAACCCAAAATCCTTCTTTAACTTACATGGCACTGACGGCCAGAGCTGCTAATCATGCTTTAGAGGAGTTTAGGAAGGGGAATTTGTAGGTTGTATAATCTCATTTCTTTTGTGTATATTTATAGCTTTAATCAAAAAGTTGAGGTAATGGAAATTTTAATGACTGTAGTATATATTGGATTTGTGATATACTGGATCTAGTCCAATAATGAAAAAAGTAAAGAAGTAGATTTTGAAAAAGATAGCATAAATAAGAAAGTTCAAGATCTAATTAAAAAGAGAGAAATAGAAGAAATATTAATATTTAGCCAATTTGAATCATATTTTAAAAAAATGTTTTCAAAGTATGATGTACTTACAAAAGATCATTTAAAGGAAATTCACGCATTACAGTTTTCATATTACCGTGATGGGAAATTTGAAACATACCTTTCAGATTTATTAACATCTGATGTTATAATGAAAGCTAAGAATGAATCAGAACTGTTCACAAAAGGAAAAGGATTTTATGAACGAAATAGAATTTTCAAAAATTTTGAATACTTGATTTCAAACCAATATTTAGAGGGTTTTATTGTTAATTCTAATGGACTAAAAAATAATAAAAGTATTTGGTTCAATAATGATAAATTTGAAATTCATTACTCCTTTAACTTTAATTTATTAAGCTCTGAAGATTTTAACAAAATTTTAGAAGAGGAAAAGCCAAAATCTGAAAGCTTTTTTTTGTGCTATTACGCTAAATGTTTCATATATGACATAACTTCAGGAAATAAGCAATCAATTATTATTGATAAAGAGTTTATTGAAATCTCCGAGGACATTTCGGTTCAGGATTACAAAAACGAACTTCAACAGTGGTATAATAAATTTTTAGTTTCAATAGATAATCATAAAAAAACCTTTGGTTTTTAAATAAATCATAAAACATAAGATTCAGATTCATCATTTAAAGAAAAAATTCTTTTACTACCTTTTATGTCTTTAATTCTCCCGCTTTACACTTAAAATGTCTAAAAATAATAAACATAATTTTACTCTCTTAGACGGGATTGCAATTTTCTTGTTATTAACAGGTATTACCGGATAAGTTCTTTTACCATTTTTAGTCACTCAATTGAGCTGGTTCAATAAATATGATATCTATTTTGGTAAACCAAATGAGATTGGAGACATGATTGGTGGTATTACTGGACCATTTATTGGATTAATTAGTGCTGTTTTAGTTTATTTGACTCTATGAGCTCAAATTAAAGCTAATTCTATCATTAATAAACAAATAAAGGAGGATAAGAATGCTCAGATTGAGAATGAAATCAAAACGCATTCAATTCTATTATTAAGTAAAATTGAATCTTATTTTGAAAACTTCGAACTAAAGGATTCCAATAAAACTATTACTGGTGCTGAGGCAATTAGAAAATTATTGCATTATTATTTTTTTGATCAGTGGAATTCATCAGATGAGGAAACTTCCTTTGATCCAAGCTTGTTAAAAAACAATTATGACTTGTACATAAATTTACAATTACTTGCTGAGATCTCCCAAGAAATTATTGAAGTTGTATATAAAAAGTATAATCAAAGAGAATTATTCCTTTACTTCTCTCGTGAATTCAAGTAATAAATGCAACTGTTTGTAAATTATGAAATTTTTTATGGTGGTCGCTCATACACTGAAATCACGGAATTCAAAATTAATAAATATGAAGAATTTGTATATTTAAAATGCATATATACTATTTGGAATAACCATCACACTCTCAAAGAAAAAATGGAATTTGAGAATATTAGAGATTACAAAACCAAAATCCCAGAAATAGGAAAAATCAACAAAGTAAAGGAAAAAATGGAAATTTTATTAGAAAAACTGATTTAGGTATCACTTGAATTCCAAAAGGAATCACTTTTTATTTAAAACTCATGAATAGAGCAAGAAAACATACTGGAGTACTTATCACAAGCATAAAAGAGAGTATCCAGAAAAAACAAAAGAGAACATTTCCAAAAGAATGGGCTTGGACGTACAAATTGATGATACCATTCAGAAAAGGGGTTTTACGAAGCAGGGGTTTGCTTTTATTTTGGGTAAAAAGCCATCAGAAATTAGCCGATGGTTGAGAGGAGAACACATAATTTTACCACAGAAACGCTATGGGAAATTGAAAGAGTGCTAAATATACAGCTCCTTTCAAGTTCAAAACCTTATGAAGTTCCGGAAAATGATTTAAAAGTGTACATTGTCTGTGAGGTTGAAAAGGCTTTTGAAAACTATTCTAAAAAGAAGTAATTTACTCAAATCTCCATCCTACCGTTTTCTAATTTCAAAACCCCTCTTGGACAAACAGCTGCACAAATGCCACAACCTACACACGAAGAACGTACTATATCTTTTCCTTCCTGAGCGTAGGCTCTAACGTCAATACCCATTTCACAAAAAGTGGAACAATTTCCGCAGGAAATACATTGAGAACCGTTTGTGGTTATTCTAAATTTAGAAAATAATTTTTGTTGTAATCCTAGAATCGCCGCCATCGGGCATCCAAATCTGCACCAAACTCTACTGCCCATTAAGGGATAAAAACCAACGCCTACTACTCCACTAAATGCTGCCCCAATAAAAAAACCATACCAAGACCTTAAACTATAACTATCTATAAATAAGATATTTGAATTGCCAATTACTAAGTTTGTTAGTAATAGAATTATAATGGCTCCACTTACAAAAAGCATTGGTTTAATGGCATCTTTTGCAATTTTACTTTTGAAAAACCTAAGTAGTACGGCATTTAAACCAATTACGAAGAGTATCACTCCCACTATAAATTGAGTACCAGAAATCAGCGTATTTTTTCCTTCATTAATTAAAAATGAATAGATTACGGCTACGGTAGTAATAAATACAAATACCAAGACAGAATGAATCATCCATCGTTCTATTTTCCAAGCTTTTGTGGATTTATCTGAAAGTTGTCTAAATGAATCCCCAGCGGTTTCTGCTAAACCCCCGCATCCACATACCCAAGAGCAATACCACCTTTTTCCAAATTGATAGGTTAAAATTGGAGAAATTATAAAAATCATTGCTAGTCCAAAAAATAGCATAAACAAGCCCAAATCTCCACCATTTAATAAACCTTTCAGGTGCCAATCTTCGAAAAAGTAATAGTTCAAAGGCCACATATTTTTTAAATCTTTGGCAAAATAAGGTAAAGTAGGGTTCAATTTTGTTAATATCTCTGGGATTAAAAAAGCAAAAGCAAGCTGAAAAAACATTACAGAGCATGTTCTTACTATTTGATAGGTATTATTCCTATATTTTAGAATAAATTTTATTCCAAAACTCAAAATTGAAACTGTGTATAATGTTCCATATACAAACCATTGGCTAGCAACATGTCCATTTAAAAAATAGCTAAGCGGGTCAAAAAACGCCACCAAGCCTGTATTCCCTTCGGCATGCAGGCCCAAATATTGGGGAAACCAATAAATTACTACATAAAAACTTGTCAAAACGAACCCGATTATCCATGCCACAATACCTTTACTAGAAATGGACTGAAACCAGACGCCATCATTTTTTATACCAGAGAGTGTATGTTGATATTTAAAAAAAGAATAGGAAATGACGCCAATTAACAATAAACTCAATGTGAGCCATAGAACCGAGCTAGAGAATTTTTGACCAAATAATGCAAAAATTAAAAAAAGGAAACCTATGCCACCTATAGTTAAAGCAAGATTTTTTAAATTAAATACGGGTTGAATTTCTCTTTGGGTACTCAT
>JANOMP010000352.1:0-2197 GCA_031420365.1 Cytophagaceae bacterium | reverse complement strand
CTTTTGTTTTTTGTAGTTCAACAAAATCAGCCAAATCTTTTTCGTTTAGCGGATTTCCCTTTCCTAAATTTCTGTCTAAGTTCAATTGATAAAACCAAACCTTTTTAGTTGAAGAACCTTTTTCAAAAAACAATACAACAGTTTTTACTCCAGCACCTGTAAATACACCGGCAGGTAAATCTAATACAGTATGCAAGTTGCATGATTCCAGTAAGTGCTTTCGCAAACTAATGGAAGCGTTGTCAGTATTGCTTAAAAAAGTATTTTTTATTACTATACCAGCTTTGCCATTTACTCTTAAAATTTTAATAAAATGCTGTAGAAACAAGTAAGCCGTTTCGCCGGTTTTTATCGGGAAATTTTGTTGTACTTCGGCTCGTTCTTTCCCACCAAACGGGGGATTAGCAAGTACTATGTCGTGCCTGTCTTTTTCCTGAATATCGGCAAGATTTTCGGCAAGGGTGTTGGTGTGTATAATGTTTGGCGCTTCAATACCGTGAAATATCATATTCATGATACCGATAATATAAGCCAAGCCCTTTTTTTCTTTGCCGTAAAATGTGCGTTTTTGTAAAATCTCAATTTCCTTAGTGCTTAGGTTTTCGGGCTTACCTTTGCTGTGCATCAAATAATCGAACCCCTCGCACAAGAAACCCATACTGCCACCAGCGCCATCGTACAGGCTATCTCCAATTTGAGGGTCAACCACTTTTACAATGGTTCTTATCAATGGACGAACGGTATAGTATTCGCCACCATTTCGGCCAGCATTACCCATATTCTGTATTTTGGATTCATACAGATGGCTCATTTCGTGCTTTTCTTTATGAGTGCGGAAACGGAGTTCGTCGATACGATTAATTACTTCACGTAAATTGTAGCCGCTTTGTATTCGGTTTTTCAGTTCGCTGAAAATCTCACCAATTTTGTATTCAATTGTGTCGGCACTCTCGGCACTGGTTTTAAACTTTTTGAGGTAAGGAAAGAGTTTGTTGTTCACAAAGTCAGTAAGGTCGTCTCCCGAAAGGGCGTTGTGATCGATTTTTAATGTTCCATTGCCATTCGTAATTTTGGGTGCTGCCCAAACATTCCATTGAAATTCTTTTTCAATAATAGGTTGATAAGCCTTACCTGTTAGTTCGGCAGCAGTGGCTTTATCGCGTTCAAGGTCGTCAAGGTATTTCAGAAATAACACCCATGAGGTTTGCTCTATATAATCCAATTCGCTGCCGCATCCTGCGTCCTTGTGCAGTATGTCGTCAATATTTTTAAAGGTTTGTTCAAACATTATATAATTTCTTTTTTGTCAGTTGGTAAAGTTAATATTTTGGTCGGTGGTGCGGAGGCAAAATTCAATCTCTTTTGCTTGCGAAGCGGTCGCCCGTACGTTGGAGCAAGTAAATGTGTCCGAATATGCGGTTGGCATTTTATTTCTATTGTTCAATTTGTTCACTGTCGTCTGTCTTTTTATTATTGCTGCCAAAATTTGTATCCCCACTACTTTTAACGCTATTGCGTATATATCGCATTTGTACGAGTTGAATTATTTTTTGAAACTTTAAAATTGCTCTCAAAAATATTTAAATTTTCTAAAAAATCCAAAGGGCTTTTTACTGTTTTATTATTTACTACCAAAACATGTGTATAAATTTCGGTGGTTTTACTGCTACGATGGCCCAAAAAAGTTTGTATTACTCTTAAGTTTGTTCCATTTAATAATAAATGGGTAGCGAAGCTATGTCGAAGCGTATGTACTGTTCCTCAAGGGTTTCCACCCAATACCTCTACCGCATTGCGAAGTACCTGTTGTATACTTCTGTCTGAATATTTTCCACCGGTTTGTCCTTCAAAAAGCCCATAAGATGGTTTATATGTCTTATTAGAAAATTGAATTTTTAGAAGTCCCCTAATTAATTTTTTTGGCATTACAGGATTTAGAGTGGAGAAATATTCATTTGTGAAATCTTTTAGAAAACAAATCACTGATTGTTCCATTAATCACAAAAACGTCCGTATGAAATTTTTTAAGTAAGTTAAATTACTAATAACGAGATAGTTAATTTAAAAATTCATGGCGGACGGCCAGTCAGGATTTTTTTTTGTGAGTGTTTTTTTGTTACTTTTTTTCAAAAAAAAGTAAGGCTAACAACAAATTCAGTAAACAGCAATCATTAATTAAAGTTTATAAAATTCAGGG
>JANOMP010000351.1:0-4967 GCA_031420365.1 Cytophagaceae bacterium | reverse complement strand
AAAATTAATTTTAATAAATCAGGGAGAATTAACTGTGACAATAAACAAAAAACCGAGTGCTTTAAAAGCTGGAAGTGTGGTCTTGATTTTACCTAGTGATACATATTCATTGAGTAATCTTAACAAAACTGAAACAACTTGTACAGTACTTAGCTATAAATCAAAGAAAAATAATTCAGATAAAGAGCATGGAAAATCAACTATTTATAATATTGAAGATATTCCATTTAAGAAAACTGAAAAAGGAGGAAGGCGAGATTTTTTCAATCGGGCTACATTCATGCTTGAAAGATTAGAATTACATATTACGTATTTAAACGAAGACTTAGAAAGCCATCCACCTCATCGGCATATTGCTGAAGAGATAATTCTATTATTAGATGGTTCAGCCAAAGAAAGTATTGATGGCATTGAATATTTAGGAAGTCAAAAAGATTTCTTTTTTTTACCATCAAATAGTTTTCATGGAATAAAAAATTCTGGTTTAGGACAAAATTCTTATTTTGCCTTTCAATTTAATTGACAAAAAAAATTATTATAGATGAAAATTAAAATCACATTTCTTTTTTTAATTATTGGATTAAAATCTTTTGCAATTGATTTCAATGAAATTGTTTCAAGTTATCAAGCTGATAAAAGTGCATTGCAGCGTAAATATCCAAATGCTATTTCTGCAATATATTTCGAACGATTCGCGAAATTTTATTTGGATGCTAAAAACCAATTGGAAATTATTCCATTTAATACTTTAAGTAAAGATCAAAAAGTGGATTATGTTTTAATGAGAAATCAAATAGATAAAAGTATTTATTTTCATGATTTAGAATTTAAGGCTTTTAATGAAGTGAAGTTCGTAGCACAAAAAGCTCAAGCGATTTATGATTTTAACGAAAAAAGAAAAAGTGGAGTAAATCCGAAGTCAGATAAATTAGCCTCTGATTTTAATCTTGTAGAAAAAGATATTAAACTACAATTGACAAATTTAAAGACTATTAAGCAATTTGATAGTTGGCAAAAAGCTGAGTTAGCTGCGGATTTAATTAAATCACTTGCAAAATCAACAGAGGAATCGTATAATTTTTACTTAGAGTACAATCCTGAATTTAACTGGTGGATGCAAGCCCCCAATAAAAAATTAATGATGACTTTATCTGATTATGAAGGGGCACTCAGGAAGCATTTTTCTAATACCTTAGTAAAAGATGATGGAAGTGGTATAATAGGAAAGCCTATGGGTAGAGAAGCTTTGCAAAAAGATTTGAATTTTGAGTTTATTGCCTATACGCCAGAACAGTTAATTGATGAAGGAAATAAGCAATTTTCTTGGTGTGAAAAGGAAATGTTGAAGGCATCCAATGAACTCGGATATGGTAACGACTGGAAAAAAGCATTAGAGCATGTAAAGCAAACGTATGTTCCTCCAGGGCAATGGCAAGAAGATGTGAATAAATTGGCTTGGGAAGCTATAAAGTTCTTAGAAGATAGAGATTTGGTTACGGTTCCAGAAATGGCAAAAGAAACTTGGAGAACAGTAATGCTTTCTGCAGAACAACAAAAAGTAAGTCCTTTCTTTTTGGGAGGGGAACAAATAATGGTTGCTTACCCAACATCAGCTATGGATCAGGATGATAAAATGATGAGTATGAGAGGCAATAATCCATATTTTTCTAGGGCTACTGTGCAACACGAGCTAATACCAGGGCATCATTTACAACAATTTATGAACCAGAGATTTAAACCCTATAGAAGGTCTTTTGGAACTCCATTTTGGACGGAAGGTTGGGCATTGTATTGGGAATTTAATTTGTGGGATAAAAAATTCCCCAGAACTCCAGAGGAAAAAATTGGTATGCTGTTTTGGAGGATGCATCGTTGTGCAAGGATTATTTTTTCATTAAATTATCATTTAGAAAAAATGTCACCTCAACAGTGTATAGATTTTTTAGTTGATAAAGTTGGGCACGAGAGAGCCAATGCGGAAGCCGAAGTAAGACGTTCTTTTACGGGTAGATATGGACCGCTTTATCAGATTGCTTATATGATGGGAGGTCTACAATTTTATAGCTTGAAAAAAGAGTTAGTGGATGGTGGCAAAATGTCTGAGAAACAATTTCACGATACTATTTTACAGAATAACAGCATGCCGGTGGAATTGGTAAAAGCTATTTTGAAAGGGGAGAACCTAAAAAGAGATAAAGTAACTGAATGGAAGTTTTTAGACTAAAATTATCATATTTTTTTTAAAGAACTACATTTATTTGATTTCCATCTGAAAATATTTGGGTAAACTTATAGTTTTTCAGAAAGTAAATTAGGATTTACAGGATTTAGAGTGAAACCCTGAATTTTATAAAATTAATTAATGATTGCTGTTTACTGAATTTGTTGTTAGCCTTAATTTCCGCGTCGCACCACCCAATTTAGAAGGGTCTTTAATGGGGTCTTTACTTCTAGAATGCTAAATGTTACAAGCTGCCCTTCTCTCTGTTCGTTGGTCTGCTGTGTCCAGTTATTACGCTGCTTCCCGTTTGTATAAGTGCTGTTGAAATTCTATAAACAGTCTGCTGATATTTGCAACGTCACCTAAAATGTCTTTGGCATCTTCTAACGATTGGTATTTGTTTGTCAGCAAGATTGGTAGTTTTTCTTGGTCAAGTTCTTCTACACCTGTTTCAATATATTTACTTAATACAAATTCTATAAATTCTTTTTGTTTGTCGTTGAGCAATGCAAAAATTGTCGCTTGTGCTGCTGCTGCTCTTGCTTCTCTTGTCATTGGTTTTATATCGCTGTTAAACACATATTCCAACACATCAAACAAGTCGCTTTTTTCAGCGTCAATGAGTTTTTGTAAAGTGGTCAATTCATCTTTGCCAAAACCTGCTGCGTCTAATTTCTCTAATAATGTCCGTCTGGTAAGTGGATTGCTCCAAAGTGTCCGCAATTCATCTTCACTTTTGAAAAGGTTTGGCAATTCGCCAAACAGATTATTCAAAAATTCTTCTGCTGAAATTGGTTTGCCGTCAGCACTCCAAAACGAAGTTGAAATCATTGATTGTATTTCTCGTTCCTTTCCGTCTTTCAACTTCACTTTTATTTTTTGTCGCTTGTTGCAATTGCAATTCAATTCACCACAAATTTCGCAAGGTTCTTTCGGTTTCTTTTCGCAAACGCAAGGTGTTTGTCCGCAAACCTTACAAGGTTGTGGCGGTGGTTTTGGTCCCGTTTGACACTCACACACTAATTGTCCGCAAACCTCACAAGGCAAAGCATCTCCGTCCCATTCAGGGTCGGCAAAGTGGTGGTAAGCATCTACAAAATCATAGATTGTAAAAAAGTCTTTGCCATCAAACAAACGTGTTCCTCGTCCTACAATTTGCTTAAACTCTATCATTGAGTTTACTGGACGCATCAATACGATGTTGCGAATGTTCCGTGCATCAACTCCTGTTGAAAGTTTTTGCGAAGTGGTTAAAATGGTTGGGATTGTTTTTTCGTTGTCCTGAAACTCTCTTAAAAACTGTTCGCCTATTTCTCCATCGTTTGCTGTTACACGAACACAATAATTCGGGTCAATACTTTTCTTGTATTGGTTTACCAAATCACGAACTGCCGCTGCGTGGTCTTGTGTGGCACAAAAAATAATTGCCTTTTCTTTTTGGTTGGCATCGTCCATATAAATCTGAACACGCTTTGCCTCCCTTGCTTTTATCTCAATTATTTTATTGAAGTCGGGTTCGGTGTAAAGTTTGCCTTCTTCAATTTCACCTTCAATTATTTGGTCATCGCTTGTGTAGATGTAATCGTCAAGCGTTGTCTTAATACGTTTTACTTTGAATGGCGTAAGGAAACCGTCATTGATACCTTCTTTCAACGAATAGACATAAACGGGTTCGCCAAAATATTTGTAAGTATCAACATTGTCTTTGCGTTTTGGTGTGGCGGTTAAACCCAACTGAACGGCTGGCGAAAAATATTCTAAAATGCCTCTCCAGTTTCCTTCATCGTTTGCTCCGCCACGGTGGCACTCGTCAATAATGATAAAATCAAAATAATCTTTTGGGTATTGTCCAAAATTGTATTGTTCCGTTCCAAATTCAACAATAGGTTCTGCCGCTAAAGAAACTGGTTCTGTTGGTTCTATTTTCTTTACCACTTTAGCATTGGTCATAAAGGTTTGAAAGATGGTAAAGAAGATGCTTCCGTTTGTTGGCACACTTCCTTTTTTGCTAATTTCTTTCGGGCTAATTCTAACCAAAGCATCTTCGGGAAATGCTGAAAAAGCATTGAAGGCTTGGTTGGCTAAAATGTTTCTGTCGGCTAAAAATAAAATTCGTGGTCTGCGGCTTCCATCACGTTTTAAATTCCAACGTGTTTGAAATAATTTCCACGCAATTTGAAAAGCAATAAATGTTTTTCCTGTGCCTGTGGCAAGGGTTAATAAAATGCGGTCTGCATTATTTGCAACGGCTTCTAAAGTATTGTTTACCGCAATTTCTTGATAATATCTTGCTCCTTTTGTTCCGCCAACATCTTCAAACGGAATGGCAGAAAATTTCCCTCTCCACTCGTTTTGAACGGCAAAAGTTTTATTCCAAAGTTGTTCGGGTGTTAGGTAATCTGCAACTAAACCTTCTGCACCTGTTTTCATACAGATGCTATAAATCTCTTTTCCGTTGGTGCTGTATGTTGTTTCTAATTTTAGTTTCTCTGCATATTGTTTGGCTTGTGCCACACCTTCGCCAACGCCTAAATCATCGCTTTTTGCTTCTACTACTGCCAGTTTAATTCCTTTGTAAACCAACACATAATCGGCAGTCAATTTTTTTGCTCTTACACCACCTGTTTGTATTTTACCTGCGGTAATGTTGTATTCACGAAGAATTCTAGAACCTTCTACAACGCCCCAACCACAAGCTTTTAGCTTTGGGTCTATAAGTTCTGCTCTTGTTTCTGCTTCGTTCATA
>JANOMP010000350.1:0-2782 GCA_031420365.1 Cytophagaceae bacterium | reverse complement strand
GTTAACCTTTCATGGTTCATTAGATTCAAAGGGGTATGAATTATTTATGACAGAAAAAGGAGGTACATATAATTCTATTAAAAAGAACCTATTACCCGGAATAGTGGATGTGAGTTTGCCAGATTCAACTAAAGCCTATTGTTTTTATTTAAGTAGAGTAAATTCTTGTGGAATTGATCCTTCTGCTGAGATTTGTACGCTTCCTCTGTATGAAGTAAAAATTAATGAAAAAGAAAATAGTCTTACTTGGAGTGATTATCCTACTACCATAACTAATTTTGATAATCCTTCTTTTGGCAGGTTTTTAAACAAAAAAATTAGTGTAGAAAAGAAACTAGAACCAAATATTAGCAATACAAGTTTAAATGTTTCGCCAAATAGCATAAATTTTATTGATTCACAAATTGATTGTAAAAAAAAGTATTGTTACAGAGTTGAATTAGAAACAAGCGGTCAGCTGTATTATTATAAATTTTCTGGCAAGTCTATTTCCAATGAGATATGCGTAGATAGAAAAGACTTTAAACCTCCAAAAATTTCAGATTTATTGGTTAATGTCGAGGATAATAATGCTATTTCAATGCAGTTTAATGATAATTCGAAGTGGACTTTGAATAAAGAACGATATTTTTTATTTAAGGAGGCAAATGGTAACTTTTTAAAAGTAGACAGTAGTATAATTCCGAAAAAATTTGTTGATTCAAAAAGTGATGCACAAAAAGAAACTTCCTGCTATACTATAGCCTTTCAAGATGAATGTGGCAGTCTTTCTGAAATGTCAACAAAAGCATGCAATGTAGTATTAGCTATAAATTCAAGCGAAGAACTAATCTGGGAAAATGATTTACCATTTAGCGATGAACAAGTAGCAAGCTATAAAATTTTTTCTGTTAATGAAACGAATAATGTTTTGTCGGAAGTTTCAAATTTGGATTCAAAAACTTTTTTCCAGAAACCAAATTTATCGGATTTTGAAACTGAGGCAAAGTATAAAATAAAAATAATAGGAATAGGAGGTAAAGAGAGCTTTTCTAATACAGTGGTTATCCCTATTCAAGCCCTTTTTTTTCTACCTTCTGCATTTAGCCCAAATTTAGACTCAAAAAATGATATTTTAGAGATTAAAGGTCGTTTTGGACGAGTTAATTCATTGAAATTGAATATTTATGATCGTTGGGGAGAAATTGTAGCAGAATTAAATGATAAAACTGAGAAGTGGGATGGTACTATTAATGGGTGGCCAGCAAGTCAGGGGATTTATTTTTACAAACTAAATATAAAACTTACTGACGGTGAAATTATTAATCAGGAAGGTAGTTTTGAGTTAATCAAATAGAACATTAATAATTGTTTTAAATTGTTTCTTCCAACTAAATAAGATGCAGTGTATCGATTTTTAAATAAATTTTTTCTAATATTATTTTCTTTCAGTGCGAATGTAATATTTGCCCAAAATCCTTTTAAAGGTATTAAATATAATGTGCAGACGGGTGGTATAATTGCTACAAAGAAAAACATTCCTTTTTTTTTACATAGTAATAGCTTTGGGACTATTCCTTCGCAATCGAATTCTGCTTTCTTGGCCTCTAGTTTGTTTAAACAATATGATAGTTTGTATACCACAAGCCGCAAATTAAAGAAATTTGGATATGGATATGGTCTAAATGTTCATACTAATTTAAGCTCTAAAAGTCAATTTCTTCTACCTGAGTTTTTTATTAAGGTTCGATTTGGTGGAATAGAAATTTATGGTGGAAGAAGAAAAGAGATTCAAGGGTTAGTAGATACTACACTTAGTTCAGGAGCTTATGTAGTTTCAGGAAATGCATTACCTATTCCCAAAATTCAAATTTCTACACCAAATTGGCTTGGGTTTGGAAAGCACAAAAGGTTTTCTGTCAATGCTGGCCTGTCGCATGGTTGGTTTGGAACTCAAGGTGTGATTGAAAATTCTTTTTTGCATCAGAAGTGGTTATATTTTAGGGTAAGTGATAAACGGAAGAAAGTTCAATTAAGCGGTGGGGTTAATCATCAAACGCAATGGGGTGGGTATTCGGCGGAATTAGCTAAAATTGAGGGACCTTTTGCTCCAACTATTAATGGATACTTATCTCCATATCCATGGTATAGTTATCAGTTTATTATTTTACCTTTTTTGCAAAAGTTTATTCCTCCTGACATCAAAAAACTACCAGGTTTTGATGCTGGTTTAGCAATTGGCAACCAGCTGGGTTCAGTAGATTTAAGTGCTATAATTAATAATAGATGGCATTTTTACCATCAAAAGCCTTTTGACTTTGCTAGATCGTTAATTAATTTCAATAATTTGGAGGATGGCATTTATGGAATGTCATGGAAATCAAAAACTGATATTGCTGTTTTCACAAAGTTTGTCGGGGAGTTTATATATACAAAAAGCCAAGGCTTAAATAGGTTTGGTAAGAACCGGCCTAGTAACAAAGGAGAATACGACAATTATTTTTCACACGGGCAATATCAAACTTGGACTTACGAGCAAAGAATAATTGGCACCCCTTTTATTTTGGTAGATACTGAAAAGAATAGTATTGTAAATAACCGCTTAAAGGTTTTTTATTTAGCAACTGAAGGAAAATTCGAATCCTACAACTTTGTAATAAAAGCTTCACATAGTATTAATTTTGGCACCTATGCTGTTCCAGTTTATTTAAAGGCAAATTCAATTTTAATTAAAATTAATAGGCCTCTTTTTTCTGGATTTAGACTTAATTTGTACCTTGCTCAAGATTTTGGTGAATTGTAT
>JANOMP010000349.1:0-14930 GCA_031420365.1 Cytophagaceae bacterium | reverse complement strand
ATTCGATTTTCAAAAAAAAGGACTATTTGATTATTCTCAAAGAGTGATTACTAAAAAAAAGATATTGAGCCACACTTCTGTATTGCAATACCCATTATTTTTTTTAATGATTAATATCCTGGATTTTGGTCGGTCGGCTTCCTATCTGGATTGTTGTCAATTTCAAATTTTGAATTGGCCAACGCAAATGTATGTCCTTTACATCCTTGTTCAATAATTCCTTTATTTTGGATTTCATCCATAAATAACAAGGTTTCATGTGGTTTATTGGGGATATTTTTTTCATAAAATACTTCCTGCCAAATTTCATTCACTTCTCTTTCAGTTTCAAAATATTTTCTGTCCTTTGGTTTTTCCACAATTAGTTGCACATAGTATGTATACTTTTCTCCAAAGTTTTTAACCAATGTCGATTTGCCCACTTGCCTTTCACCTCTTAATATCAAAGGCTTTCGATTTGATTTTAGTTTCCACTCCTGAAGGTAAATCTCTGATTTTCTTATAATTAACATCCCGTTGAATTTATTTTATGTTACAAATACTATACAAAAATATAATTTTTTTGTAACAAATTCTATGGTGTATTGACAATTTTTTGTAACAAATCCTATGGTATTTTGTTAAACATTTGTAACAAATACTATGTTATTAGGTTTTTTTGCAACAAAACGTGGGCAATTTTTAAGAATTTCGCCATTCAGTAGGTGTTTGGTTTGGCATTGCTGTGGTATTTTGCGAGAATCGTAATAATCTTAAGGGGACTTCTATAAATTAGTTTTGTAATGAAAAGTAGCGAAAAAATGAAGAACGAATAAAATTTTAAAATTTACCGGAAACGTAGCCAAAGCTACGTTGAAGACATATTTTTAAATTATATGAAGTAATTTGTTTTTGGAGCATTTTGTAATAAAAAGTAATTTATTGAAGCCCCCTTAAACCAAAAGATGCTTTCGACAAGGTGCTTGGCTGATTCCAAAGCTTGACATCGTTTAACCTTTCTTTTCCATTCTGAAATTGCTCAATTATTTAAGCGTATTTTTCATTGAAAAATGAGTATATTTTTGCTTTTGGATTCTTGTAATAGAATTAAATACTGCTGAAATATTATTACTGGCATCCTAGAAAAAATAAATTGAAATCCTTTGATTACAAAATCGGGCCTCCGAACCGTGACCGTTTTAAAAATTTGAAATGGAATATTTTAATAAAATCTTAAATAGCTAATAATCAAATTTTAAAGGGGGACACCCTTCAGGTTTATTCGCTAAAGCATTCCGATTTGTGAATGTTTTTTGGCTTGGGTGCCACCTTTCGGCTTTTTTCGATTGGACCGGCAAACAGGTGGTGCGTCGAAACGCAAAAGTAAGGCCGACCGCAGGACACATTAAGAATAAAACTTAGGGGTATCTTTTTTGAAAACAAGGCTTTCAATGGCCATAGGGGAAAGGGTTTTAACCAATTTTAAATTTAGTAGGATTTTAGTAAATACATATTTCTTCAGGATGATTCCTATATTCCCAAAAGCGAGAAGTCTCCCCCCAACCCAATACTAGAAATTCATGGAATGTGTCTTACTTTGGTCTGGTAGTTGATATCCTAATTTTTCTATTATTTTTTGATCTTACCATCAAATGTATTATTTTATTAAACCATTTTCTGCGGTCAAAGACCGCTTTCCACACGTAGGAAGGAAATATCCTTTGTTCAGCTGGTTGCACAAACCTGCAAATTCGTGCCTTTATTCGGTTAAACTTAATTTTAAATGTCCACCTAATCCTTGTCTAATTATTCTAATTAATGTTGAAAGTCGAATATCACTTGCGTTATTTTCTATTTTAGAAATGTACGTTTTTGTTGTTCCACATTTTAAGGCTAATTGTTCTTGTGTCATTCCACGTTCTTTTCTCATTTCTTGAATTAAAACACCAAGTTCAAAACTTTCATATTCATCTTCATATTTTTGACGAGTTTCTGTTCCTGTTTTTCCGTATTGTTCATCTAAATGTTGAGCAAATGATGATATCTTTTTATTTTCTGCTTTCATAATTATTACTATTTATATTTAATTTCTAAATATTCTTTTTTCAATTTTTCAGCCATTTTGATTTCTGATTTTGGAGTTTTCTGCGTTTTCTTCTGAAAACCATTTACTAGAACTACTAAATTCCCTTCGTCAAAGAAACTAAAAACTCTAAAAATATCAGAACCAAATTCAACTCTAACTTCAAATATTCCTGCAGAACCAGTTATATGTTTGAAAAATTTTTCAGGAATTCTATCTTGTGTAGAAATTAATTGTAAAGTCCAGTTAAACTTTTTCTTGACGTCTTCTTTTTGAGCATTGAAAAAATCAAGATAATAATTTTCGTAATAAATAACTTCTCTAATAAATTTTCCAATCATCCGACAAAGTTATTCAATTAGATAACATTTAGCAAATATTTTGATTATCTTTCCTTTTTAATAAGATTTTTTTGGTATTTCCACCAATCTCTAAGTATTTAATTTTGAGCTTTTGACACTGTAAAAAAAGGGGGAAATTTTAAAGGTTCAAAATGGGGCCAGAGACGCGTTCGACTACTATTGTTGTGCGACGCTAGATCGGAGGCAGTGCGATTAGTAATTTCTCTTAAGAGGATTCCTGCAAATTTGGAGGACTTTTGATTTGTGTTTAAGCTGTTTTAAACGAGGATTGTTATTCTTTATTTGTGTTTTTATCTGTCTTTTTTGCTTCTGACCTGTTCCTTTTTATTTATTAGATTCTTTTTTGTGTTTACAAAATGGCAATTCCCAAGCTGTAAAATCGATACTTTAAGAACAATACTAAACTTTGACCAACGTGGATCTCCTAGCCATTACCAAGAAATGTGGGCAAAGTTAAATTGCTCAATTGTGCAATAACCTTAGGTATAGGGAAGTATGCGGCAAAAGTATAAAAGTCAAAAACCTAAAAGATAAAAAAAACACTTCTAGAAAACAATTGAGCTCTATTTCAGATCCAAAAAAGTAACAAGGATATAAAAAGAAAAAGCCATAGTGGGGAATGAAATTGGAGAAAAACTGCCGAAGGACTATGCCTAACTATTCGTTCAAAGCTAGCCGCCCGCCATTTTTCATCGCATGTCCTTCGAACAAGCCGAAAGCTTAGCTATTATTGGCTGACTCTGTGATTTCGCATTCCATTATGTACATCACTAATTAGTTTTTCAATTTTCGTCAACGAGTATTTACAAAATTCGCCATCGATTTGAATGTTAAAATTATCTTCGTCATATTCTGTTAATTCAATTTGATTATATTTTTGACAAATCCTTATTGTGTCAATAGTTGACTTTGATAAAATTCCATCAGAATGTACAAATACATTGCGTATCTTATTAAAATCATTTATTTCTGTCCAAGTTTCAGATTCAAATGGTTCTATGATATTACATACTTTTTTCAAATACAAACTACTTCTAAATATACCTTTACCACTAATGTCTTTTTGCGATAAATTATAAGAGTTCGATTTTTTTAAATTTTTGCATATTAGGTCAAGAGAATTTTCAAGTAGAAAGTAGGTACTCAAAAATAAAGATTTCCAAAGTATCATCGGGAAAATCCCTTCATATTGAATTTTTTTTCCGAATCTTTCATCAATTATTTCTTCTTCATGACTGCTTTCCACTGAAGTAATTTTTGTCTTTAAAAACTCCTCTGTTTCAATAATTAAATCCTCAAAATGTTTCAGCTCATCATATATTCCGTGATTAAAGAAAAAATGGTAAGTATATGAGTCTTCTAATTCTTTTTTTATGTCTTCGTCCATTTTTTACACTGTTTTTATGAGCTTGTGACTAACGTTTTTTATATTTTTTAATCATCAGTAAGTTGCAAATCAGAGCTCTTCATTAATTATCTCAAAATTAGCGATTTGTTTTTTTATTCTTTTTTCCAAGCCTAATTTTCTTTTTTGGTCTAAAAACAAATAGCCTTCAGGGTTGATGTCTTACTTTCTCTTTCTTCTCTTTGTTATTTCTTTTTTTAAACTAAAGACAATATCATATTTAACTTTCAAATTGTATTTGCTATTTCAATTGTACTCAAAGTAACAAACGGTTAACAAAAAGTATGGAAATATATGGTAAAAAGTGGTGAATGTTCCAAAAATGCAACTCATGATTGGTTTTGAGGTGAATAATTTTTCCATAATCTATCGCTTGAAAATGGTTTAGCGTTTGATTTGCTGTAACGTTCTAGGCTTTGTGTTGTTGTGAAATTGACCGACTGCGTGCCTCAAACTGAAGCTAAATTAATACCTAAAAGCTGAAGTTTAGAACTACTGTCCAGCGGAACTCTGTCCGCCGAAACCAAAGCTTAGATATGCCATACTGATGTTTACTTCAATGCCGGCCCCCTATTACACAAAACCTTCAGTTAAACAAAACCTTCCGTAGTTTTTGTAAAACAACGCTTCATTAAGAATCTATGACGATTTTAAAATAGGTGACCCAAACGGCGGCATTTATAATTTACTTGGAAGAAAAGGGCTTGGACTTTGTCGAAGCGGCCATCCAAAAAACAAACCCTTTTGCGAATGTTCACATAATGGAATTTGGCTTTACAGGTTTTAGAGTGAAACTCTGAATTATTTCATAAATTTAGGCAAAAAAACTTTTATGAAAAGTATTGAAGAAGTATTGCTTGAAATTTTAGAATTAGGTGAGGGATGGATTGTCAAAGATGTGAAAATTGATAAGATAATTAAGGAGATTGACATTTTTATTGAGTATACCAATTCAACTGGTTATTTTCCTGAAACTAAAGAGTTGTTGAATATTTATGATTACGGTAGAATAAGGAGAATACGTCATTTAGACCTTTTTGAATACAAATGTTATCTAAATGCACGGATTCCAAGGGTTAAGCATGGCAAGTTGGGGGTTAGGAATATTGTATTATCATGGGCAGATGAACGAGTGAGTTTTAGTTATTTATTTGAATTCAGAGTTATTGAGGCACTTTTGATGAGTAAAAATCAAAGCAAAACTGCTGAGTTTTTTGATAGCAGTTTTGATATTGTTCACCATATAATGAAAAGAGGTGTTGAGCGAGGTTTGACTAGACGTAATTTGGATGGAATTAAAGCAATCAGCCTAGATGAAAAAAGCTTTAGCAACGGACATAATTACTTAACCATCCTGTCAGACCCAATAAATAAGCGTGTTTTGGGTATTATTGAGGGACGAAAAATTGAAGATACTGAAGAACTATTAACATGGACACTTTCGCCAAAACAGCTAGAAGATATTACATTAGTTACAATGGATATGTGGAAAGCCTACATGGCAGCAGCAAAGGAAATATTACCACAAGCAGCTATAATTCATGACAAATTTCACACTGCAAAATACCTCAATAAAGGTGTCGACGAAGTAAGAAAGGCAGAAACGAAGGCGGAAATATTACTTAAAAACACAAAATATTTGTACTTAAAAGACCCAAATGGGTGGTCAAACGAAGAGGCTCTTAAATTTGAAGAAATTGATGCCATTAACTTAAAAACATCGATTGCGTGGCGAATAAAAGAGAATTTTAAAGAAATTTATACCATAGGAAACTGGTATGTGTGTAAAGATTTTTTCGATAAATGGTATAAAAATGTACTGGAATCAAAGTTGAAACCAATGATAAAAGTCGCCGATACTTTACTAAGACATTTAGAAGGAATACTAAATTCAGCAATGCATTCAATTTCCAACAGCATAGCAGAAAACATTAATTCACAAATACAAATAGTAAAATCAGTGGCAAGGGGGTTTGCAAATTTTAAAGATTACCAAAATGCAGTACTATTTTTCCAAGGTAAACTAAATATGTTTCCACTCTAAAGCCTGTAATGCCTAAAATATTAATGGACTATTACCATTTTTATAGTTTCAAATTTTTGTTTATCTGAAACTTTCAAGTAATAAATACCTGCTAAACCTTTAAAAAATATTGAAAAATTATTTTGGCTTGGGGTTATTGAATACAATTTACTTCCAATCAAATTAAAAATCTCTATATTACCACCTATATAATTATCCGAAATATTTACCCAAAATTCCCCATTATTTGGATTAGGATAAAGTTTAACCTTTTCACTAAAAAACGGTTCAATGCCAAGTACTGGGCTTTTATACACAGCTTTAATATTAACAGTTGAATTCGGCATTGTAAAAGTTGTTTTGCTTAACAATTTATTGCCAAAAATAACACCTTCGCCTTCCCAATGCGAGAACATTAAAGTGGGTTCAGGAGAAACGGCCTCAATATTCACTTTATTTCCTGCATAGAAATAACCACCAAATTTGCCATTTTCTACCTTAGCAAATGGCAAATTATCTTTTCTATCCAAATGGTTTCCACAAACTTTACAAAAAACGGCAGTTTGATTAACACCTTTCATTAAACAATTGGTGTTACAAGGGCGATACCAACCTGTTGGCTAATTTTGTCTATCCTCTACAGAAAAAAGCCCAATTTCATTATTATAAATACCATTTTTTGGAGTTGGAATTGGTGTTGACTCTTTAATGAAACCTTTCCATTTTATTTTATTTCTGTCTATTTCTTTGGTGGAATTTGCCCATTCTCCTTGTGGTACTTCATGCATATCAGCAATGTCTGCTAAACCAAAAAAGTGACCCAATTCATGAGCAAATACCCACTCAGCATCGTTAATTGTGCCTAAACTTTGCTCGATCCCTATGTAATAATTAGAACTAACTCCTTCTATGGCAGCTGCATAAGCACCAAACTGTTCAGAATTGGCTATATATGTGATTATCCTATTGGAAAGGGGATATTTGCTTTCTGGAAAGTAATGTTTAATAAATGGCAATGCTACTCTATCATTAATTGTAACAGCTGGTATCCCGTAACTATTAGACGTGTGGTCTGTTTCAAAGTAAGTATCTTTCTTGATAATAGGATTAACTAAAGAGTTACTAATGCCAGATTCATTTGAAGGAATATAGGCTATCACTGCTTCAAAACTTATTGAAGGGAAATGTTCTTTAAGTTTTGAAGTCATTTTTATAACAAATGAACGAAATTTAGGAAGCTCATTTAGTGTAAAACCTTCTGGAAGAAATATCATTTGCTTCTTGGAAGTTGAATTAGATATAAAAAGAGTATCTAATTTAAAATTAACTTCCTTAAACTTATAAGAAAATGTACAATTAGAAGGTTCTTTACAGAAATTTTGCCAATTTGCTAAAAATGTATTACCATTGAAATTGGTTATTTTATTACAAAAGTTTTTAAATGAAGAAGGAAAACATCCTTCAAATTGGTTATTGCTTAAGTCTATTTCATTTAAAAGTTTTAGTTCCCCTATTTCTTTTGGTAAAGCTCCAGATAGTTTATTTGTGCTACATTCTAGCCTGATTAAATTCTCAAGATTTTTTATATTGGTGGGAATAGACCCAACTAAATTATTATAGCCAAAAGAAAACTCCTTTAAACTTTTTATTGAGTAAAATTCTATTGGTATCTCTCCTATTAGTTTATTAAAACTTAAAGCTATTCTTTCTAATTTCTGCAATTCGCCAATTTCCTTTGGAATAGTTCCTGAGAGTTGATTATTGTCTAGCCACATCGTATTAACAAACGCCAACCTTTTTATCTCTGGTGTTAAAGTTCCTACAAGATTATTTTGGGCAAGTGCAATTTGACTAACTCTTCCCATTTCGTTTAAATAAACTCCCCTAAATTTAGATAAATTACATGATATAGGTGGGTTTTCAGATTTAACATCCCAGTTATCTTTATTTTTCCAATTATCACCATTTGAAGCTATGTAAAATGCTCTTAGTGCTTTATAGTCTTCAATATTGCATTGGGCAAAAGTTATTTTAGCTAAAAACACACAGAACAAAAAAGTATAGATTAGTTTCATGATTTAATAGCGTTTTTTTATCTTATTCAAACAAAAATAGTAATTTATTTATTATTAATAAGTTAATTTTTAGTAGTAAGATATTTGAGAAAATATTTTATTATCATTTCTTTATTCAAATAAACTGAGTAAGTATAGATTCAACGAAAATAAGCCAATACTTTTTACCCATTATATTTTGTCAAGCAGTCGCTCTTTAAGGTATAAATATGCTTTCTGATTATCATAACTTTGGGCAATTTTTGGAAGAATTATCTCAAAAATATCGCCTAAAAACTCGGAATCTTGCATTTTTGCATCCATATTTTTGATAAACTCCAATTGTGTTGGTGGACTTTTCACTGCAAAATTCATGTATTCTTTAAAGCAACGAATAATAGTTTCGACATCAACTTCCGTACTTGATAATGCCCTATAAAGGTCAAATAAATCTCTTCCTTTTCGTCGTTGGTATAATGCTCTTAGCTTTGTTCCTAAAAGTTCGGCTAACGAATAAGTCGTTATTTCACAAGTACCTCTAAACCATGAAGAATTGACTTCAAAAGGAAACTTTTCCCACCCCATTACCGAAAAATGCTCTCGGCAATTAGTTTCTATTTTGAGTTTCAATCTTTGTATTGGTGGAAATTCGGAATCAAAAGGATAAATTAATGTGAAATTATTCTCTTTTAATTTTCGTTTGGGTTCTCCCAAAAATGAAAGTTTCTCTCTTACTCTGTCTGCAATTTCACCAAAACTTCCAGCTTTTATTTGAACCAAATCAATGTCTTCCGAATATCTTGCCGCACTAAGATAGAGCTTGTGCAAAGCTGTACCACCGCGAAAAGCCAGGTGATTTGCCAAAAAATCATCTTGAAAAATTTCAATCAAAGCCCTTGAAATGACTAAATCTTGCTCAATTTGAACATAGTTTTGCCAAGGACTTTGGCTACTCCATTCTATAATATGTGCTTTTGGTATCATTATTCATCCATTTCGATTTCGGTGTTTACAACTACTTTCCATTTTTCATTTATTGCGTAGTTTTTCATTGTTTTACTTGCTTTAAGAGGAATTCTAAAGAAAGTATACCCCATAGCTTTGCATTCAGTATAAAGTTTTTGGGCAATGTCATTTCTTTCTAAAACCACGTCCATCAAATATCCTAAACGTTGTATTGTTACGACTGGAATTGTAGCCAAAAATGCTTGATTTAGTTTTTGAATGTGTATCTCATCTGCCAATTCGTTCAAAACTGTTGCTGCTCTATTAAGACCACCAATTCGTTTTTCGTATTGAATTAAATCAGTAGCTGTCAGTTCGGCAGATGAAATTTTAACATAACCAGTTTCTGTCTTTCTTTGCTCAATAAGTAATTGATTAGGGAAGTTTTTTATATTTAGATACTGTATTAATAAATCCTTTTTTATTGTTGGCCTTAATGCAGGAAGTGTGCTGACCACATAAAAACTTTGTGGCTGTTGATGTGCTGCACCATACAAGGCAGCGGCATTAGTCAAACCTACATAATATGGGCGTTTGAGAAAATTCATCAACCCGTCAATAAAGTATATTGGAGGCAAAATAGAAAGATTTTGATAGCTTGGTGGTACAATTACATAATATCCTTTATGAACAGAAACAATTTTATTTTTATTGACTAAGCGATTAAGAGAAAGTTTGATAGCTTCAAAAGATATAGCACTTGCTTCCAAACATAATTCTTCTAATGAAAAAGTTAACTGCCCTTTTCCTTGTAAATCCAAAAGCCAATCTTCGACGTGAAATGATTTATTATTTGCCATTTCTAAAGTAATATTTTGCGTAAGTTATCATTTTTTGATAATTAATGCAAAATATTACTTTTATTTAGTGGAAATATTTAAAAAAAATTCAAGCAAAAAAGAAAAAGAAGAATTAAATATAAGCAAAAGTATTATTCTTTTCTACAAAAATAGATGCATATTTTTCTTTTTTTTTATCAAATAATACAAAAAAAGCCCTTTTGTGCTAATATTAAGAAATAAGGAATGAAGATGTGAAAATATTCTGGGTAGGTGATAAACATCGTAGTCATCCTTGGAGTGTTAGACCTGGAGGAAACACAGTTATAGTTTTGTATAAAGACTCAAAATGCTACGGATATGATAAAGTAAAAAGACCTGATAGTTATATGACTAAGGTAATTGGAGAAACTATCAAGCGTGTATATTCTAGAAATGATAATTATAGGATGGAAACGATGGAAGAATATTTGGAGGAAATATTTATCCTTAAACCTACCTCCCAAATAGTTGAAAGAGTTTGGAGTAAAAATAGCAGAGTTAAATTCAGTTCAAGTTTAGAAAAGTTCAGAACAGAATAAAAATAATATCTTGTTTGAAGCGATTAAAAATAGGTTATAAGCAGCCATGAAGCATTCTCAATGATTTTGGTCAATCCAAAAGCTTTCTTATTCAACAGATTACAATTTTTTAATTGGTTCGTAATTTTAAGTTTTTTTCATCTTAACTACTGGTTTAAAAATGGTGTATTGGTATAAATGGCCTCCTTTCACCGGAAATATCAATTACTTTTTGATAATTTTCCAGTAGCCGCCTTTGTCGGGTCCGATTCGTTCAATTATACCCTCTTTTTTAAGGTTGGCAATTTGTTTTTCAATGCCTTTTATTGTTATTTCGATGATTTCACTTAGCTCAGCTGTTGTTAAATAAGGATTCTCTTCAAACAGTAGAACTATTTTCTCCCTACTTTTCTCCCTACTTTTCTCCGAACCATTCTTGGGAGCTTGTCCAGAAACTCTTTGTGGACGTTTCAGAATAACGGAGAAAATCCCCTCCTTGTGAAAAACTGGTTCGGGCAGACTGGCATCCTTCATAAGGTCTTGAATACGTCCAATTCCTTAACCAACCTGCTCTACCAGATGCATGCGGGCAAAGAGGCCAAAAATCAATGGATTTCTTGAATGACTGCGTTTGCCAAATTCAGATTTAGGGATGGCACTCACCAAGCCTCCGGGGTTAGTTATCTCAACCCTATCATCAAATACCTCAATATTGATCACGGCACCTTTATCATAATAATCACGATGAGAAAGAGAATTGATGATGGCTTCTTTAAATATTGTTTAAGGAATTTCCCAAATTTCTTTTCGTGGGCCACCGCCTTGTCCCTCAATATCATAACGAACATTTAGTTTGCCCCTAAGCCATTGTAAGGCCTGCTGATATTGTTGAAAAAGATTTCCACCGAAAGCCTTATCATCAATAATAAATCGCTTATCTGTTCCTTGAAAAGCAATACATCGGATAATGGCTTTATCTAAAACAGTTTCGGGGTGTTTCCCAAAAAACAGCACCGCACCGTTTTTAAAATTTTTATTTGCACTAAAGAGCCTTAGGTTGCTGAATAATTGTTCATTAGACACAGCGGCACTGATATGAGCCTCAGCTTTAAAGAGAGGCAAGAAATCATTATCGATCATAGTGGCAGATAGAAATTCCTGACAAGGGGCTTCGTCAAAATAAATTCTATCATACTGCTGAAAGAAATCACGCATTTGTTCAGCAGTGGTGAGCTTTTGCGTATTTGGTCCAATACGAACATAAATAGCACCAGAAAGTACATACGGCTTTTGGGAACCTGACGGAACCTCTATAACCCCAACAGACTTTCCTTCCACATCAATGATAGATAATGTACAAGACAAACGGGGAGTGATTTCATTCAAGCTATTTTGAATGGCAGAACGCTTTGCATTGTCAATGTTTACCCCTTTAATTTCGTTTGCATCATTTACTCCAATCAATAAAACGCCACCTGCTGCATTAGCAAATGCACAAACTTCCTCAGTAATTTCTTTTACCTTAGAAGGCACAGAAATTTTAAATTCAGCATTATAGCCTTCACCTGAAGCCACTAATATTTGTATATCCGCTGCTGTGACCATGTTTAGATTGTAGGATTAGGAATTAATACATATACCCCTAAAATGTCAGGCGGGAAAACAGGTGTTACTGCTTCAAACCGATTAGCACCAATAAACTTTCCAAAACGTGTATAGGTGTTTACCAATTCATCAGAACGCTTTGCTACTATAGCAATAAAGTCACTTCCCTTTGCTATAAAGGATTTAATACTATTGGAATCAATTTCTTGTTCAGCAATAAAAGCTATATTTACCTCATTTAATAATCCATTGCAAGCATAGCTGATGTTTTTACCATTTGAAACCGTGCTGTCACTAGATCCAGCCAAGATATAGGTGGTAGTTTGCGAAAAACTTGCAGCACAAATTACAGTGAACAAAAGGGTAAATATATATTTCATAGTTCTAAAGATAATTATTTTTCTAAAACTCTTAATGTTTATTTTTTATAAATTTTAAATAATAAGCTCCCCCTCTATCACTTTAGTGTTTTACCCGAATCACCTTAGTGATTCACCAAAACCACCTTATTGATTCACACCCTAAATCACCTTAATGATTCACCTATATCACCTTATTGATTCACCCCCTAAATCACCTTAATGATTCACCTATATTACTTAAGTGAACCACCTGTTTTATCTAAGCGTAATTATTAGCTATTAAGAGGCACACTTTGATACAATTTCACACCAAATTCAAATCAACCCAGAAAAAGGAAAACCAACTGAACTACTTTGAATCGAATAGGTGGATCGCATTTACCAAAATATGTGCATTATCTAAATTAATTGTTTTGCGACTATACTCAGCCTTCTCTAACTCGGTATTACACTTTTATACGATTGAGTGGCCTTCTTTGACTGGAATGCATTCAATAGTTTTCTTTTCGGGATTTGGACAAACAAAAAATATATGAATCAGCATTTTTAGATTTAACAGAAATAAGTATAAACTTGATAATCAAAGACAAATTATAAGTAAAAAGGGAAATATCTAATAAAAACCACAAAAAACAAATTTGTCTCTATTAAAAAGCTGATTGGCCTATTTTTAAATAGGAAGCAGAAGTAAACTCTCAAGTGATTGAGCTTAACACTTTCTTGCGACTCAATAGTACAATTTCATGCAATTTTACAGTTTATCAATACCTTCTTTTATAATCCTTAATTCTTTCTGAATATTATGTTTTTGATCTTTGGTAACGAAATTTTTAAGTTATCCAATTCATCAATTTCCTTAACAGTGAAAACAACTTTGTACTTTCTACGTATTCTAGTGAAAGGAGGTCACCCATACTACCTTCTGAACCATATGTTGTAAAAATTAATAATCCTGCCATAAATGTTTTTTATGATAAAATCTAGCATTTTATGAACTGCATTCATGTAGAGTTTTAGCTTTTGGTCTTCGTCTAAAACTTTTCTGTCTGAATCGTCTTGGTTTTCGTTTAGAATGTTCTGTATCTCATTTTCTAAGTCTTGAATTTTTTCAAGAAGTCGGTTTTTTTCTTCCTGCGAAAAATCTTTGTTTTGTGGCTGTAAATATTGATTGTATTCTAAAAAAGATTCAAGTGTAGATTCAGGTGAACCTATTTGTAAAACACCTATGGGTTCAGGGTAAGTTTCACCCCTAGGTTCAGATATTTTTATTTCGGGTTCACCTATGGGTGTACCGCCAGTTTTAGGGTAGTTTGAGGGTAAAACCGTTGTATTACCGCCTAAATTTGGATGAAGGTATGTATCATTGCTTTTTTGGCAGGATTGTATGGTGTTTTGTAGTTGATTAATGACCTCGTTTGGGGCTTGAAGCTGGTCTTTTAATACTTGTGCTTGGTTTTGTAATATTCCAATATCCGAAAGTAGTTTTTCGGGGCTAGGTGGTAGCTCATCTGCTGGCACTAAATTGCCTCTAAAGAAGTCTTCGAGTAGGCCTGATACAAATTTAGAAGTACTAGAATCTTTATGTTTGTCTTGGCCAGCTAAATGCTTTTAGGTTGCTTCGCTGAAAGTATAATATTTATTTACTTTTTCAGGAATATTGGTTATTATAATATTAGATTGACTATTCAAACTATTTTAATTCGCCTTTAATAACTGCTCTAAAGAATCATATAGTACACCTCTATATGTTGTTTTACAATTCATTTATTTTTTTTATTATACAATCTTTTGTATTTAATAAATAGTAACATAAATATTAATGTAAGTATGGGATGTATTATTACAAATAACCATATATTTAATTCTTCGTAAGTCATACCAAGTATTTTACTCATTTCCTGAATTATTTTTACACATATCCAAAAAGCTTTATCCATCATAATTTATTTTATTTTTGTAATTTTTTTAAATTTGTTTTGCATAATATAGAAAGTCGTCTTTTTAATTAAAATTTAGTTTTTGAAATCAGTTCCTCCTTATTTTACAGTTTGATATAATATTATAGTTACCCCCAAATTTGATACCAGCAGTTAAGTTGAAAAAATAATTGGATTATGAAAAAGGTCCAACGTAAATTTAAATCTAAATTCAAATTGATATTTGATACCTTAACTTCAAATACCCCTTTTCTGAATTAAGACAAATGAAGGAACCTAATTCCAACCAAATTTCATACGATTATACACAATTGCTTGCAAAATCTTAACTTACAAAAGAATACTATTATTTTAAAAAAATAACCATGTTTTGATAATTCAGTTTTTCAGAAATTCAGATTTTTTTTTAAAACATCTAAATCACTTAATTTTTGAAGGTTATAAAAAGATGTAATTTTTTTCTGGAAATTCTTGCACAAAAACTATGAATCTGTTTAATGGACAACCATCATATATACATGGTTTTACAGGATTTAGAGTGAAAACCTGAATTTTATAAAATTAAATAATGATTGCTGTTTACTGAATTTGTTGTTAGCCTTACTTTTCAGCATCGGCTGACCGCAGGTATGCCTGTCCAATTGAAAAAAGTAACAAAAAAACACTCACAAAAAAAAATCCTAACTAGCCGTCCGCCATGAATTTTTAAATTAATTATCTAGCTATTAGCAACTTAACTTGCTTAAAAAATTCCATACGGACGTTTTTGTGATTAA
>JANOMP010000348.1:0-1196 GCA_031420365.1 Cytophagaceae bacterium | reverse complement strand
CTAAAATAGAAAATAACGCAAGTGATATTCGACTTTCAACATTAATTAGAATAATTAGACAAGGATTAGGTGGACATTTAAAATTAAGTTTAACCGAATAAAGGCACGAATTTGCTGGTTTGTGCCACCAGCTGTAGGAAGGATATTTACTTCCTACGTGTGGAAAGCGGTCTTTGACCGCAGAAAATGGTATGATAAATTAGCTAATTTAATGGTAAGATTTAAAAATAATAGAAAAATTAGGATATCAAATACCAGATCAAAGTAAGCCACATTTTATGAAATTCCAGTAGGGGAGAGGGCGAGACGGCTCGCCTTTGAGAATAAGAGAATCATCTGAAAGAAATATTTATTCAAGATGATTCCGGTAAATTTTAAAATTTTATTCGTTCTTCATTTTTTCGCAACTTTTCATTACAAAACTAATTTATAGAAGTCCCCTTTAGATTATGACGATTTTCGCAAAATACCACAGGAATGACTAACAAAACGCCAGCTGAATGGCGAAATTCCTAAAAATTACTTAGATATTTTCCAATAAAATCAAACACCATAGTATTTGTTACAAATGATTAATCAAACACCATAGGATTTGTAACAAAAAATTGACAAGACACCATAGAATTTGTTACAAAAAAATTATATTTTTGAATAGTATTTGTAACATAAAACAAATTCAATAGGATATTAATTACAAGAAAATCAGAGATTTACCTTCAGGAGTGGAAACTAAAATCAAATCGAAAGCCTTTGATATTAAGAGGTACACGTCAAGTGGGCAAATCTACATGGGTTAAAAACTTTGGAGAAAAGTATACATACTATGTGCAACTAGTTGTGGAAAAACCAAAGGACAGAAAATATTTTGAAACTGAAAGAGAAGTGAATGAAATTTGGCAGGAGGTACTTTATGAAAAAAATATCCCCAATAAACCACATGAAACCTTGTTATTTATGGATGAAATCAAAAATAAAGGAATCATTGAACAAGGATGTAAAGGACATACATTTGCGTTGGCCAATTCAAAATTTGAAATTGACTACAATCCAGATAAGAAGCCGACCGACCAAAATCCAGGATATTAATCATTAAAAAAAATAATGGGTATTGCAATACAGAAGTGTGGCTCAATATCTTTTTTTTAGTAATCACTCTTTGAGAATAATCAAATAGTCCTTTTTTTTGAAAATCGAAT
>JANOMP010000347.1:0-2681 GCA_031420365.1 Cytophagaceae bacterium | reverse complement strand
AGGAATTAAAGTTTTATCCTTCACAGAGGCAGTAAAAAACTACATTAGCAACGAGAATTATAGAACCAGCAGCATAGAAATAATTTTTGCTGTACAATCTATTTCCTCCATTAGAAAAAATGAAATCGTAGATGCTTTTTTAGAATTAGGTATTACTATTAAAGTACTTCCTCCCCTTAAATCATGGATTAATGGAGAGTTGAGCATTAATCAGATTAAAGAAATAAGAATTGAAGATTTACTAGAAAGGGAATCTATTAAAATCAATAATAAATATGTAATAGAAACCCTAAAAGACAAGGTGGTGTTTATCTCAGGAGCCGCAGGTTCAATTGGTAGTGAGTTGGTGAGGCAAATATTGCCTTTTAATCCTAAAAAAATTGTTTTAATTGATCAAGCCGAATCGCCATTATATGATTTAGAAACGGAACTAACCCGTTTGAAAAGCAAGTCGAATCTTCTCACTGAATTAGTTCTTGAAACTCTTAATATCTCTAACAAAATTCAACTTGAAAAACTTTTTGGAATTCACTTGCCCGAAATAATTTTTCACGCTGCTGCCTATAAGCACGTTCCTTTAATGGAAAAAAGTCCATTTAAGGCAGTAGAGGTGAATGTTTTTGGGACTAAAAGTATAGCAGACTTAGCTTCGAGATATAAGGTTGCAAAATTTGTGATGATTTCTACCGACAAGGCGGTTAATCCTACCAATGTAATGGGAGCAAGTAAACGCCTTGCTGAAATATATGTTCAAGCTTTAAATTCACATCATGCCAATGAAACTCGATATATTGTTACTCGATTTGGTAATGTTTTGGGTTCCAATGGCTCGGTAATTCCATTATTTAAGAAACAAATAGCAGCAGGGGGTCCTGTAACGGTTACTCATCCTGACATCATTCGGTATTTTATGACTATTCCAGAAGCTTCTCAATTGGTATTAGAAGCTGGAACTATGGGCAAAGGAGGTGAAGTATTTGTTTTTGATATGGGAGAACCTGTAAAAATCGTTGATTTAGCTAAACGAATGATAAAACTTTCTGGATTTGAACTGGACAAACAAATTGAAATAGAATTTACGGGTTTGCGTCCGGGTGAAAAATTGTATGAAGAATTATTAGGCAATCAAGAAGACAATTTAGCTACCTACAACCCTAAATTAATGATTGCTAAAATTTTGCCAGAAGATTATGATGAAATAAATGAAAAAATAGCCAATTTTGAACAAAATATTAACTCTCTATCTAATGAAAAAATTGTAAAAAGGTTAAAACAATTAGTCCCAGAATACATTAGTAAAAACTCTCCATTTGAACTATTAGATAAAAGGGAAATTTCAAAATAAATTTATCTAAACACCTTTTTTACTCCCAAATTTAATCCTGTTGCCCTTGCCCATAATTCTCCTAGATCACTTGCAATTGTAATATGATAATGTAAGCCTTTATAAAAATAAGCTATATTTTGCTTAATATGGACTTGAGATTTATCAATTACATAATCATAATTCCCGAAATTTCTAGAAGATACAATTTGAGAATTGGCTACAAATCCTTTGTAAGAATAAAACATATTTAAATTAATAGCAGATACACGATTATTAATTAAATAATTCGGATTTTCATTAGAATTACTCTTAAGGTCTAAATTTGATAACGGTACAATCAATGAATTCCCAATAGTTTGATTTTTATAAGTCCAGCCATCTCTATATATTGAATTATTAAAGTAATTATCCATACCTCTTAACTCAGACGCTTGATCGAAAAAATACCCACCCCCTTGATTTGTGGTGTTTAAATATTCGATTGTGATATTTTTAAGGATATTGTGTGGTTTAGAACTTTTAAATGAAACCCCAAATAGTCCATCACTAATATTATTTAAATAAAACAAAGAGCCATCGTCAAATATACTTTGGCGATACACTAATAATCTCCCTTCTTTAAGCCTTAATTCCATTCCAATATCTATGGTGCCTAAATGATTCCCCGAGCGATTTCCAGCTTCGTTTCCTGCCACTCCCGTTTGATTGTCCCATCCTTTGCCACTTTTTGATAAACTTACTCCAGAAACAGCATTTAAAAAGGTTGGAAAGTCGTTCCCAAACTTACTAATCACTTGTTTACTTATGTTATCAAAAAAGGGTTTTGTAGGTGCTCCCCCCCACTGCACTTGATGATTAAAACCTCCAATCACTCTAACTTTCCAATTAGGTTTACCAATTTTTACATATAAGCTTTTTTGGTGCAGTAAAACTTTTTGAACTGAATCGCCTTTTCCAAACCACCCATGAGCAAAATTTCCTTTGATAGACACTAAGCCATTTCCAATAATTGGAGTATAGTTAGGAATCGAAATTTCTACTTTTGGCAATGGTAAGGCATTACCTGACCATATATAACTTCCCATAGTTCCTAAGGTATCTACCAAGCCTTGTATTTCTCTTCTTCTCCCTACATAAAATTCAAATGATTTAAATCTAACTTTGGCGTATGCTTCTGGTATGAGCATTTGATTTTTACCTCCAAAATTAATATGAGGCGTAAAACCATAGCCAAATCCAAAGGGTCTTAGTTTTTTCGTTTGTGTAAACAAACTATCGTATTCTAATCGAATATTTCCAGACAAGAATCCCACTTGTGATTCAAGCGGTACTAAACCATATTGGTTGCTTCGCA
>JANOMP010000346.1:0-1118 GCA_031420365.1 Cytophagaceae bacterium | reverse complement strand
AATGTCGCCTCTTTGCCTCAAATGAACGCTCCTAAAAATCTATATACCCATAAGAAATGCATGACTACCCCGCTGGACAAAATTTCGTTCAACAGGCGGTTTCATTGTTCGTGCTTCGCACGCAACGAAACCTTAGTTATTGCCTGCTGGCATATTATTATGTTCTAATACTTTTTGTTAATTGTTTTTGCTGTCTCAACTAAGTATTTTAAAAAGTCCCTGCCTAACCAAGTTATTTCACAGCAGTCGTTTGATTTTATAATTACTAATTCGTGTGCTACTAAAAAGTCAAAATAATCATCGTATGAATATGCACTGTAGAAGTCCGGATATTTGTCCTTTGCTGCGTCATAAAATGTCTTTAAGTCATTTTTAGCCTGAGAACGGTCTGTGTTTACATAGTCAAGAATATACAATTGACTTCCAAATATTAAATTATAAATCCTTTCAAAGGAGAGAATTAAATATAATGCCTCTGAATATTTTACAAGAGCTTCAACTTTAAAGTTGATGTCGCTAATTTCATTAATCTTTGATTCGTCTTCCACAAGTTTCTTGGCTCTGTCAAGTGTTGGCTGACTAAATAAGCCTAATGCTTTTTCAATATTTTCGTTTGGTCTATCAGATTGGCTTTGTCCAAGTAAAGATTTTTCTGTTTTATCTTGAAGTGATTGTGAAACTTCTGCAATTGTGTCTCCATATTTTAGTTTCGTCACCCTTGAGAGAATGTCCATTATTGACTTTTTCAATAATAAAACTATTATCAATACGATTATGATAACAGCAAGTGGCCATACTAAAATTTTAAAAACTTCCATACTGATTATTTATTATTAGGGTGTGTCAAAATGCTTGCAGCCAACATTAAAGTATTCTCGATGTTTTGTGGGGCTAATTTAGACAATAAAAGGTTGCCCCACAAAATGTTGAGAATAAATTCGTTGGACGAATTCTATGCGATGTTTATTGGGGTAGTTTAACTTAAAAATCTACTATGGGGAAATTACCAGCTTTTGGTAGTATTTATTAGTATTTTTTTTACAAATAGTGTTATATTTTTTAAGTGTTAAGGTTTTTTGTTAGGCTTTTACGGGTCTTAAGGTGGTTTTTATTTTTTC
>JANOMP010000345.1:0-4927 GCA_031420365.1 Cytophagaceae bacterium | reverse complement strand
GCTAAACCACCTTATGCTGCGAGTATCGGAAACGTACTGGTGGTGAGCGATAAGGAAAAACGGGGACGATGATTCCTGTAGGTGCGTGTATGTGAGTTGAACGCAAGTGAACCAATGATGAAGCCTCGTAAGCGCAATAGACGATGTCAAAAGTGGGTTTTACGGTTGTATCTGTGATAAGAGTGTACCGGACACCTGATTACTGGGTACACGGCATCCGGGGTTAAATTGGCAAGACGCATACATAGGCTGTTTTAAGGAACAAGTGAACTCTATATCGTTCTGTAAAACCCGTCAGTTGACAGGGGGAAGCAGACATCAAAGGATGTGGGTGAGATATAGGGGGCAGACTTAGTCGTAGTAGAGTTGAAGTTTTTGTAATGAGAATGGAGCGAAGGGCTAGGCATGTTAAGTTTTAAAACAATTTACAACCGATCAAAAGGGATGATTGATTACTATGAGACAAAATCACAGCCAATAACCAGCGTAATGGTTTGGCAGGCATACAATGAAGTGAAATCCAATGCTGGAAGTGGTGGTATCGACAAAATGAGTTGGGAACATTTGGAGAAAAACCAAAGCACCGAACTTTATATGCTATGGAATCGCTTGCGTTCAGGAAGTTATTTTCCAAAAGCAGTCAAACAAGTTGCTATACCGAAAAAAGACGGGGGAGTTCGCTATTTGGGAATTCCGACAATTTTGGATCGGATAGCACAACAAGTGGTCAGAAAACACTTGGAACGAAAAGTAGAGCCAATGTTTCACAACAGTTCGTTTGGGTATCGACCCAAACGGAGTTGTCATGATGCCGTTCAACAAGCAAATGCAAACTCATTTAACTATGATTTTGCTATTGACTTGGATATAAAAGGCTTCTTTGATAACATCAACCATGAACTATTACTGAAAGCGGTAAAGCACTATTGTACTGACAAGTGGATTTTGATGTATGTAGAAAGGTGGTTAAAAGCTGGTGTAGTTCAACAAGATGGTAGTTTTAAACTATCACTTTCGGGCACACCGCAAGGCGGAGTAATTAGCCCACTTTTAGCGAATATCTTTTTACATGTAGTTTTCGATAAATGGATGGAAAAACTACACCCTGAAAAGCCATTTGAGCGGTATGCAGACGATATCGTTGTGCATTGTAAAACAGAAAACCAAGCGAAATTCATGTTGCGACAAATACAGGAGCGCATGGAGTCGTGTAAATTGGAGTTGCATGTAGAGAAAAGCAAGATTGTCAATTTGCGTGGTTTTTCTGCAAAGAAATACCCCAAAGGATTTGACTTTCTAGGCTTCACGATACAACCGCAGGCATACAAGGGGAGAGTTAAAACGAAATCCATACCGTGTATTTGCGTTAGTCAAAGGTCGAAAACAAGCATTATACAAAAGTTCAAAACGATGAACATCCACAAAAGGCGCAAAACTTTGGAAGAAATTGCCAAAGAAATCAACCCAGTATTGAGAGGAATAATCAATTATTACCACAAGTTTTGGGAAGATGACATGCGTATTGTGTGGTATCAATTGAATGCACGGTTACTAAAATGGGTAAAATGGGAGAAGGGCTTGTATAAAATGGCATCAGTGAAATATTTGAAAACCAAATACAAGGAGCAACCCAATTTATTCGCACACTGGTTATTGGTTCATCCATAAATATTTTGATATATTTATGTGATTTATTAACATGAAGAGCCGTGTGAAGAGAGATTTTCACGCACGGTTCCGTGAGAACGCAAGGGTGAGATTCCTTTGCGTGACTCGATTAGGCCACAACGAAACCTTAGTTGTAATGCGTAGATTTTATCTTTCTTTCAGTGCGTACAACCCACATAAATGTCTGCCTTTATTTTAAATACTTTTTTCTCTGTATTATGAAAAACGCTCATTGCACTGTCAGCACTTTTTTCTGTTTCGTAAATGCCTGTCACCAAAGCAATAGTTTTTTCACCAGCTTGTCTTTGGTAAAAGTTTAAATATTCTAAACTCAAATTGTCTGATGGGAAACGTCTTGGAAAATAGTCACCTGCATATATTTCATCTTCGTCATTATCAGGCAATGCAATAAGATTTTTGGTCTTATTGTAAAAGCGTCCCATTGTGTTGATAGGAATATTTAGTTGTCTGTTTATGGACAGCATTTTTTTATGAAGTAAATAATAGTCGGCACTCGTGTCGGCAACCACAACGAAATATGTTGCATTATTAAAGTCGGTTGTGTCCTCAACAACACTATTGTCAGTCGCAACGGTAGTTTGTAAAATAGTCGTTGTGTCGATTGTGGTAGAATCAACGTCTGCTCCTTTTTTGTCTGCTGAAGTTGTTCCACAAGCGGTCAAAAAAACTGTCAATATGATGTAAATGTGTCGTGTCATAAATTTACGCATAACGTTCCTCGGGTCAAGAAGGCAAGGACATTGCAACCCAATCCTCTCAAAAAACCGTACGTGAACCTCTCGATTCATACGGCTCTTGACATACAATCTTAGATTTTAGATATTGACCAATGAACAAACATATTTGGGTAACTCGATTTTATTTCTCGTAGCCAATTGTTTGCCTTTAGGTAACTACCCAATTTCTTAAACTTATTTTTTACCCATTTTGTTATTCGGTAATCCAAATGTAGGAATAATTTCTATACTGCCCAAATATTAATCTTGGCATAGTAGTTTATCCCTCTTGATCGTATCCATCCGAGCAAGTACACCCTACTTGTTATTGAAATTGTATGGCAAAATGGTATTCAATTCTGATATTTTTATTTGGTCTATATTTGATAGGGAATTGGTAAGCCAATCTGTTGGATTGACGTTTTGTTTTTTACATATTCCAAAAAAGGTAAAGATTACCGCCACCGAGGAACCGATGCCGAACATAAAGAAATGAGGATCAGCATCGATGAATTTATCAGGCGTTTTGAGCAACACATTTTGCCATATCGTTATGTACGCATCAGGCATTATGGCTATTTGCAAAACCACGGCAGAGCCAAACGGTTAAAGGGCTTGTTCGAGAATCTCAATTTACCGCCGCTATCGCCAAAGTTTCGTATACCGATCTACGTTACTATCAGAGAGAAATACGGTATCGATATAAGGGTTTGCCCAAAATGTAATGAGCATCATCTTGAGCTGGTGGCCACGTATTATAGAAGTGGAGCATTGGTAAGCAAAGAGAAACCAAAAAATAAGGCCTCGCCGACTGAATTTTAATCCCGAAGTACATGGAACTGGCACAGCTTGAAATTAGAAAAGTATGAAAAATTCAAGAACTCTATACCGATAGATTCAGTATGGGGTAAGGGGATTTTTAACCTTTTTTGAAATCAAACCACAACTTTAAAATAGAAAATTAAAAATAACGCAACAAAAGCACCTACTTTAACACCTACACAAAAAGCCGCCTAAAATCTACTGAATGGCTACTTTATCGACTTTGACTCCGAACCAGTTTCGCCGAACACATCGGGGGCGACCTTCCGCTAGCAAAAAGCCGAAATGTCGGACCACCCAAAAGTAGATTGCGATTAGGGTGATGCTGCATCCCGACTTTCTTCTACTTCGCTAAATGTTTAGCGGTTGGGCTGTTGTCAAATGGAATTTTTAGCAACTCACAGTAACTCTCAAATAAGTTGCAGGAATTAAAGTGGTATCCGATAATTCAGCTTTATTTTGGCTATTGAAAAGCGTAATTAATTCTTGCTCCAACTCTGTGGTTTTACCATTCTTTTCAGCAGCGTCAAAAGCGTTCATGGTAGGTCCGTAGAAATTTTTGAACATGCTGACATATTCTGTCGGCGAACAAGGTGCAATAAAAGTGAAAGTGTCTTTTACGCATGTTATGTTCTCCTTTGCAATACCAGCCTGACCGAAGCGTTCAATTACATTATTCTCAACTCCCCATGTCATTGGACTGATGAAACCTTCAGGTGGTGGTGGTGTGTAGGAAGAACTTATTTTTAGTATTTGTGCTACAACAGTAGGGTCGCCCGGTATCCAGTTCCCCATCACAATTTTCCCTCCCGGCTTTGTAACCCGAACCATTTCTTTAGCTACATCAAAGGGATTTGGAGCAAACATGGCACCAAAAATACTCACAACCATATCAAAGGATTTGTCCTTTAATTCACTCAAGTTGCAAGCGTCTCCTTCCTGGAAAGTGCAATTGGAAAGACCTGCTGTTGTTGCCCTAATATTTCCGGCTTCAACAAGGTTTCTTGCAATGTCAACACCCAGAACTTCTGCACCAAGTTTAGCTTCGGGGATAGCTGTGGTGCCATCACCACAGCCAAGGTCAAGAATTTTCATTCCCTTGACTATACCAAGTTTTGCTACAAGTTCTTCTCCACTTTGACGCATCGTTTGCGCAATACGTGTGAAATCGCCTTTTTCCCATAATGCTTTGTTTGGGTTCATAGTTTATTTTTTTTAAAGTTTATAAAATATTATTTGATGACTACTAACTGCAATTACTAAGAATTATTGCTGCAAATAAATTTCTAATCCCATACGAATTGTCTTGTGAATTTCAGCAATGTTTTTTATTAATGCCTATACTTTCATGTTTTATTTAGTGTCGTCAAAATTCATACGCTCCAATCAAGCCTTGCCGCTAACGTTTGTGTTTATGCAGTGCGGGGAATAGGAGGGCTTAAAAATGAAGCGAAGCGAAATGTTAAGCCCTACCATCTCCGAACTGTCCCCCGTTACCGAGCTAAATTAAGAAATTACTTTTAATACCAACACTGAACCCCCGCATTGCATAAACATTTTGTTGAACTAAATCCCGCCCAGCGGGATAGCCCTTATGCTTGTATCTTCATTATTTTGTTGTAAATTAAGTATTTTAATTTTAAATTATAATAAGATGACAAAAAAAAACTTCTGAAGAACTGCGGCAGAACAAAATCCTT
>JANOMP010000344.1:0-16666 GCA_031420365.1 Cytophagaceae bacterium | reverse complement strand
AAGGATTTTGTTCTGCCGCAGTTCTTCAGAAGTTTTTTTTTGTCATCTTATTATAATTTAAAATTAAAATACTTAATTTACAACAAAATAATGAAGATACAAGCATAAGGGCTATCCCGCTGGGCGGGATTTAGTTCAACATCGTATTTATGAAAAAGGGGCAAAAGTGCGTAATTTGGGCTAAGGTACTTTTTAGTGGCTTTTGTGCTTTTAATTCCCCTTCTTCATAAATACTTTTCCGATTACCTGCTACGCTAATGGCGACACTCAGATGATGCCGAATTGGGTAGACAAACGACAAAATTTAAACAAATAAAAAAATCATGAAGCCAGTATTGTATTTTACCATTTTACTATTAAATGCATTTTCAACTCAGGCGGTGGCACAAGATGCTCCGATTTTTACAAAAGGGGAAAAATCCCCCAATGTTCACCACACTGGAGATATATGGTTGAATGAATTAAATGCAGCTGATAGTATTTTCAATTACAGCATAGCAGTTGCAACATTTGGACCTGGAGCAAAATTAGATTGGCATATTCATCCAGGTGGACAAATCCTACTTATTACAGAAGGCATAGGTTATTATCAGGAAAAAGGTAAGCCAAGACAAACAGTTCATAAAGGGGACGTAATAAAATGTCTTCCGGGTGTAGAACATTGGCATGGTGCATCACCACAAACTAGCTTTTCCTACATTGCAACTTCCCCTGCTCAAAAAGGAAAAACAATTTGGTTACAAAAGCTAACAGATGAGGACTACTCAGGACAAAAATAATGGGCTATTTAAACAATTAATGACGAAAAGTATAGAGGATATTAAATAGCAGGTGGACAGAAGGACAGCAGGTAACATAAAATATGCTATACCTTAGCCGACACGCTAAAAAGCCTCACGCACGGTATTGCATATTTGACCATTACAGGTGTATAATCTTACCAAAGTGTACCACCGAATCGCATGAAAGTGTACCACTTAATGGCTAATTGAAATGGAGGTTTTTGTATCTTCGAAAGATTGTATTTTAACCAATCTTTCGAAGACCATGGCAAGCGTAGGACATGCAACCTTGAAAATTTTGACCAAAAACCGAGCGACTTTGCAACCAAAAAGTAAGCGGACTTTTGCACGGTGGACAATTCATTGCAACTTGATACCGACCTTGCTGACACTAAAGCCGACCAAATGTTTTTAAAATTTTTTCCACCGTAATTTTAAAAAAAAATTTTGACTAACCCACATTTGGCACATTTGCTTTTGCCACAATCGCACAAACCAACACACAGGGCAAAATCAAAAGAGCCAAATTTCCCCAACACACCAAAGTTTATCATGCAAATAACAAATAAAATATTAAACGACTTTATTTATTGTCAATACTGTATAAATTCATTCCAAAGACAAGCTAAAGAACGAATTGCTCTCGAGAAATCGAGAGGATTAATAAATCATTTGAAGCTTCAAAATTGATGCATTATTATGAAAAAAAAATCGCGTAAAGAGAATCTATTCTCAAGAAATTGCCGTATATCAAAAAGAGAAGCTAAAGAGTTGGAAAGTGATTTAATCAATTTAGCCAAAATGATAACTCTAGAGACATTAGATAGAAACAGAGTAAAAAATAAAAGAAGATATTAGGGGAGTAATAGTTTTAGGGGCTTAAAAATGGGTAGCTAAATTGGCTACCCTATTTTTTTGAAAATTTCTGTTGGACAAAAAGCTAATTATTTAATGAATCTAAATTCTTTTTGGCATCAACATGTATGCGATCAAGGCACTTTAATACTCCTTTTGCAGAAAATAATTCGGCCTTTAATAAATCAAACTCTTTTTCCTTCTTTTCTAATTTTGTTAAGGCTTTATCTTTTTCTTTTCGAATTTTTGCAATCACCTTTTCTTTCTTCGTAGAGGCTTTCTTTAAATCTTCTTCTTTTTTTGAATCAATTTCCAAACTATTGTCATTATATAACTTTCCAACGATATCTTCTTTCTCTGATAATGCTTTAGTCAACAATCTAGGGCTAGCATCTAGTTTTTTTCCCAACTTTTCTTGATCTTTTAAATTATTTTCTAATTGCTTTTCAATTTTATTAATTAGCTGTTTAGCCTCAGAAATTTGTACAACAATACTTTTCAAATCAATATTTAAAAGTTTTAAAGTTAAACGTTTTTGAGTGAAAACTCCGAAATTAAAAACATAATTTTCTGCAGCTTTTTGATTTAAAACTAAATTTACAACTTCGACATTATTAACATCAAGAAAGAAGAATATTACTTTTAAAAATTGTTTAGAACTTTCTAATTTTATATCAATAGCATTTACGTTTTCTGATATTTTTGGCAAGGATACTTTATCTAAACGATATATATTTTTTGTAGTTTCAATTAATTTGCCATTAGGCTTTACAAATTCCTTCAAATCTGATAAAATGTCTCTTTCGTCTAGGTTTAAAAGTAAATAAAAGGAAACTTTAGATTCGTATTGATGCATATTCTCCCCTGTAAATACTGGGGTTTGTCCATAAATTAAATTACATGATAGGTAAAGAAAAATAAGGGTTAAGAATTGTTTCATTTTTTTTTTTTCATTTTTCTATTTAGAATAACAAATATGGGATTAAGTCACATTAATTTTTGTACAAATCAAAACAATTTTTTGGTTTAAATGATTTTCTGAGAAGAAAATATAATTCTCTCCACCTTCTTTTAAACCCAATTTCTTTTTTATTTCGTCCGGATTATATGGAAAATTACGACAAGAGATATTGGCTTTAAGTGAAGGTATGGCAGTTTGAATCTTTTTTTTGTCATAGTTAACTTGATTAATTATTTTAAAAATTCGCCCAGGAAAGTGGTAGTTGATTTTATCTGAAGTATAAAGATGACTATTAGGAGCTATTTTTTGAAGTTCAAATTTTTCAGCAAGTAACTTAAAAGCTCCAGCTTTAATTAAACTAGCATTGGCTTCATATAAATATTGCTGAGGGAGAGAATAATTAATTTGACAATTTTCTTCTTCTGAAAATCTAAATTCGAAGTTTTGCTTTTGTCCTTGTGTGGTTTCATTTAAGCATTTAATGATCGGATCAAAGTTTTCAAATGGTTTTAATAAAAGAAGAATTTCTTTAATTTCATTTTTCTCGCATAAAATAATAATAGTATGAATATTTTTTACTTTTTTAATAGCCAATTTTAAGTCTAATATTGGAGAAAACTTAACCAGAATTGTGGTAGTAATTTCAAATAACCTATCTTTTAATTCTAATAAATTGGGCTGGCAATCTTCCATCTTGAAAAGCTTTTTATTTTCTGAATCTCTTCTTGCAGGATCTAAATAAACCAAATCAAATCTTTTATTGGTTGTTTTTAAGAAGGTTTCAGCATCAAGATTTGTGAAACTTACATTATTAACTTTAAGTTGTTGAAAATTAAATTTGGCTATTTCAAATAAGTTTGGATTTAATTCATTGTAAGTAAAGTCTTTGAAATTTTGAGATAAATAATAACTATCAACTCCTAAACCACCAGTAAGGTCTAAAGCCGAAGAACCCTTCATTAAAGATTTTTTATAATTTGCAGAAAATGAAGAGGAGCATTGTTCTACTGATAATTTTGGAGGAGCAATTAAAGTTTTAACATTTGCCCAATCATGTACTTTTTTATTTATTTTAGCTCTGAAATGGGAATGAATAACAACTTGTCGAAGTAATTCAGAAGATAATTTTAAGGGATTATTCAAAGAAAACTTAACAAGGTCTATGATTTCTGTATTTTCAGCTATTTCAGCCGCTTCTATTAATAAATTAAATGCTTTAACCTCCAATATTGAGTTATTTTTACTATCAAAATTAAGGTTTAAATTTTAATAGTAAATTTTAAGAAGTTAAATTTTAATTATTCAGATTAATAAAAATAAGATTTTCAATCTTTATCTCGTCGCTCTTTCAATTTTTCAAGAAGCATTTGATTAAACTTACGTTCAGTTTCAAGAAGTTTAGTATATTGTTGTGCCGATATAACTTTAAGAAAATTGTCCCTATATCTTTTCTCTAGGTTTAACTCATCTTGTTTAAATTCTAATATTTCTTCTTGTTTTTTCAATAATTCATCATTTGAAACTGCTTTATTTGCGTTTCTATTGGACAGGTTTCGAATTGATCTATGAATTGCCAATTTCTCGTCAGAAAATGAATTATAAATTGGCCAAAACTTTTCGGCTTGATTCTCATTCAATTTTAATTCCTGAGTAATCATACCCACTTTCATTGCCCTAATTCTTTCACTCCCCTGATGATCTTCTGTTCTTTGACCTTTTACAGTAAAAGCACTAATAAATAACACATATAGTATAAAAAAATATTTCATTTCAAATGTCGTTTTCTTTGGTATACAAAAGCAAATCTGCTTCTGATATTTCATTATTAATAGGAATTACATTAAATTCACTTAAAGTTTTTTCATCTAAAACAGGTGTAATATCAGCCTCTGACAAAGTTTGAGTAGATAAATAAGATAGCATGTCTGCACTGGAAATTTCCGTAAATTGGTCATTTCTTTTATTCTGATTATAGATTATTAATCCTACAGTTCCGAACAACAAAATTGCAGCAGCACTTCTATATATTCTAGTAAATCTTCTAAATACGCTAATATTATTGGTATTTGCGCTTATTGTTTTGTTTATTACTTGCTTTTCTAAATCTTCAAAATACTTATCCTCTTTTTTGAAAAGTGTGACTTTTTTTACTTTAAGTAAATTAACTTCAGATAAAATTTGCTCTTCTAAATTTTTAAAATAATTCTCTGGTACTATTACATTTGAAGTCCTTTCAATTTTTTGAAGGTTTATTTCAGAAAGAATTTGATTTTCTAACTCATTAAAGTAATTTTCCGAGACCAAGAATGGACTATTTTGAGAGAGATTAACAATATTTTTTTGGGATATTAATTGAGTCTCCAATCTCTCAAAAAAGGAAGCTGGTGCTTTATAAGGATGCTTTATTTTTGTTTCTTCTATATTCATAAACTCTTACTACTAGGGCTTTGATACATAAAATGTAAGATGGTTTAATTTTTCGCTAAATAATTTTCTATTTTTTTTACAGCAAAATGATAAGTAGCTTTTAAACCCCCGACACTTGTCTCTAAAATTTCAGAAATTTCTTCATATTTAAGTTCCTCAAAATATTTCAAATTAAATACAACTCTTTGTTTATCTGTAAGTTGAAGAATTGCTTTTTGTAGTTTTATTTCTATTTCATTTCCATCTAAATAAGTATCTGATATAGAAGATTCTAAATGTGCTACCAGCATTTCATTATCATCAATTGAAACTGACCTATCTCTTTTCTTTTTTTGAAGAAATGTAAGAGCTTCGTTTGTGCCAATTCTATAGAGCCAAGTATAAAGCTTAGAATCTCCTCTAAATTTGTCTAAATTTTTCCAAATCTTTATAAAAGTTTCTTGCGTTACATCATCTGCATCGTCGTGATCAATCACTATTTTTCTGATATGATAATATAGTTTTTCTTTATAGCTTTTTAAAATAGCTTTAAAGGCTTCATCTCTTGAATCAGGATTTTGTAACAACTGAATAATTTCTTCTTCTTTCATAAAAAAATCACGAAGACTTTGACTCTTCTAGATTTAAAAGGTTTATTGTTTTCTAGATATTGCCCGTAATGCAGCATCTACTATATTTTTGGCACTTAAACCGTATTTAACCATTAGTTCCTCAGGAGTACCTGATTCTCCAAAAGAATTATCAACCGCTATATATTCTTGAGGAGCAAGAAAATTTTTTGCCAATGTTTGAGCAATAGCATCGCCTAGACCTCCATTGGCTTGATGTTCTTCACAAGAAACAACACATTTTGTCTTCTTAACTGACTTAATTATTGCAGAGGTATCCAAAGGTTTAATGGTATGAATATTAATTATTTCAGCTTCAATACCTTGTTCTGCAAGTATTTCTCCAGCTTTTATCGCCTCCCAAACCAAATGACCAGTGGCAAAAATACTTACGTCCTTGCCTTCGTTTACCATCCATGCTTTTCCAATTTCAAATTTTTGATCTGCATCTGTAAAAACAGGCACCACTGGACGTCCAAAACGCAAATAAACAGGGCCATGAAAATCTGCAATAGCTTTAGTTGCTGCTTTTGTTTGATTGTAATCACAAGGATTAATAACCGTCATGTTCGGCATTGCTCTCATCATTGCTAAATCTTCAAGAATTTGGTGAGTAGCACCGTCCTCTCCTAAGGTTAAACCAGCATGAGAAACTGCAATTTTTACATTTTTATCTGAATATGCGATGGATTGACGGATTTGGTCATATACACGTCCAGATCCAAAATTTGCAAAAGTACTTGCAAAAGGTATTTTGCCACCAATGGTTAAACCCGCTGCTATGCCCATCATATTGGCTTCAGCAATTCCAGTTTGAATAAAACGTTCAGGGTGATTTTTAATAAAAGGAGCAATTTTAAGGGAACCAACTAAGTCGGCACATAAAGCTACCACATTCGGATGGCTTTCCCCAAGTTCTGTCATGGCATCTCCGAAGCCTGACCTGGTATCTTTTGATTCTGTAAAGGTATATTTTTTCATTTTAATAAATTTGGGATTAATAATCAGTTAAGGATGATTTAAGTTGCCCCAAAGCAGCGGTCAATTGCTCGTCATTTGGTGCAATTCCATGCCATTTGTGACTGCCCATCATAAAATCTACTCCAGCTCCCATTTCCGTATATAGCATTATCATTACCGGTGTACCTTTGCCAGTCAACCTTTTGGCTTTTCTTAAACCCGCCACAACTGCTTCCATATCATTACCTTCCTTTACGTCGATAACATTCCATCCAAAAGCTTTGTATTTTGCTTTTAAATCGCGGTTTGACATGACCTGCTCGGTAGAACCATCAATTTGTTGTCCATTAACATCAATAATTCCAATTAAATTATCAATTTTATGATGAGGAGCAAATTGAGCGGCTTCCCAAACTTGACCCTCTTGTTGCTCGCCGTCTCCCATCAAGACATATATTAATCCTTTATCCCCATTTATTTTTTTTGCCATTGCTGCTCCAATTCCTACAGACATACCTTGCCCAAGTGACCCTGAGGCTACTCTAATACCTGGTAAACCTTCATGGGTAGTTGGGTGTCCTTGAAGCCTAGAATTTAATTTTCTAAAAGTGCATAATTCAGTCAAACTAAAATACCCTCTTCTAGCTAAAACAGAATAAAATAAAGGAGAAATATGTCCATTAGACAGAAAGAAAAGATCTTCATCTATTCCGTCCATTTTAAAAGAAATAAAGCCTCCTTTGCCTTTTCGGTTATTGATTTTCATCTGTTGAAAATAAAGGGCAGTTACCACATCAGCACAACCTAGCGAACCACCCGGATGCCCAGATTTACACCCATGTACCATTCGAACGATGTCTCTTCTTACTTGAGAGGCAATGTCCTGAAGTTCTTTGATTTGCATTAAAAATAAATTTTGTTTAGAATTTTGCACAAATTTATTAAAATAAAAATGTGAAGCCTACAAAAATTTAGTTCAAGCAAAAAAAATGGAAATATGGGCAAAGAAGGAAGCAATCTGGAAATTTAAATTTCTAGAATATTCTATTGCTTCAGAATAAAATACAATAAAGATTTTTAATAAACATAAAGACCCAAAAACTGAGTTTTGATACCTTTATATAAGAAATAATTTACTAATTATAGCAATTGGCGAGCATGCTCTTTGGTATCTACTTTTTCAATTATTTCTAAAATAAGGCCTTTTTCATCTATTATAAAAGTGGTACGGGCGGTGCCCATGTATTTTTTACCGTACATACTTTTTTCTACCCAAACACCAAAAGACTCTACAAGTTTGTGATCTGTATCCACTAATAAATCAAATGGTAAAGAAAATTTATCTATAAATTTCTGATGAGATTTTGCATCATCAGTACTTACTCCAAAAACCTTAAAACCTTTCAACAATAATGATTCATAATTATCTCTTAAACTACATGCTTGAGCAGTACAACCTGGTGTATTATCTTTAGGATAGAAATAGATTACTACTTTATTCCCCCTTAAATCACTCAATTTTATTGTTTCTCCTTTTTGATTCATAGCTTCAAATAAGGGTGCTGCTTGTCCAACTTCTAGTTTCATATTGATGGGGGTATTATGGTTTCAAATCTTTTTATATTTTCGCAATTATCAGTTATTTCTAAAACAAGATTTCCTTCAAAAGGTTTATTATTGTCTAATTTTTCAGACCAAATTAATCCAGTTTTATATTCAAAATTCATTAAAACCCATTCTTGATTAACTTTACAAACAATACTTTTTATTCCAGAAAGCTCATCTTTAATTCGAAAACTTAGATTGTCTTTATTTACGACTCTAAGGGTTATGACTGGTGGTTTAAAGTCAAATAGTGTTTTAAATGTGCCAAATTCTTTAGTCTTGAAAGTTATATTGGATCCTTCCCATTCTCCACCTATAAATTTTGGTTTTGATCCCATCAAATATACTTTAAACTTGTTTGGGTACATTATTGAATTTGTTTTTTTCCAAATAATGGTAGCTAGATTTTTTAAGGGAATAACATCTTCATGAAGATCTAATTGATTGTCAGTAACTGAAAAATTCACAAAATAATGCCCAAAAAGTGCATCTTTAAAATCAGCTTCCATTTCAGGATGATTAAAAAAAGGTTTTTCAGGACTTAAAGCAACATTAAAAGGTAAATTTAGAATTTCATTGTTGATAATAATTGTTTCAGGAATTGCTTTTTTTAAATCAAAAATATAGGTTTTGGTAAATAAAGAATCATTAGGAAGTGAATGTACGTTTTCAGATTTTCCATTGGTCCAAATTAGATTATTTACTTTATTTTCAGGGTCATTGATTTCAATTTTCATAAATTCGTCTTGCAAACTACTTTCCACCTCAAAATCTTTTGTAATGGAACTGGAGTTTCTTTTAGATAAAGAATCTTTTAAAATATTGAATTTTAAAACAGAAGTATTTGCAAAAGAGTCGTTTACTCTAATTTCTACTAGGTTACTTTCATTTTCTAAATTAATTTTTCCTTTGCCATTATTGGTTTTATAAAAATCAAAGGTATTTCCTTCTTCTAAATAACATTTATGAATTTTTTGACCTTTTTTTATCAACATTTCATAATTTACATGAACATTCATATCCAGTCTATTGGAGAAAGACATTTTGTCTAGTCTAAAATTATATACATTTTTCTGGTTGACATTTAAGTTTATTTGATTAACTCCTTGCCTAAAAGGGCTATTGTTGGCTTTATCATAAGTTAAGATTTCTAAACCAATTTCTCCTTTGGCTTCAATTTTTTGAGCAATGGCATATAAACCATTTTTTCCTTTTATTGTAGGAAAATTAAAAATGCCAAATTTACCATTAATTGTGGCATCTGCTGACATACATTTTAAAGAAATAAATTCAATTATCGGCCCAATGTTATCGGTTAAATCACTAAATCCAAACTGAGAAGGGTCAAGGATATTTTCCTGTGGATCTCTAATCTCAAAATGTAAATGAGGCCCGGCTGATCCTCCAGTATTACCTGATAATGCTAAAATTTCTCTTTGTTTAAACTTAAATAAGGTAGAATCAAGGTAAATATCAATTTCCCAAGATTTTTGTTCATATTGTTTTCTAACTAAATAATGTTGTAAAGTGTCATTTAAGACCTTTAAATGAGCATACACAGTTGTTAATCCATTTGGATGGGTAAGATATACGCTATTTCCATAGCCACCATTCATAATTTTTATTCTAGAAACATATCCATCTGCTGCAGCATATACATTTTTTCCCTCAATTCCACCGGTTCTGATATCTAAACCAGCATGAAAATGATTAATTCTTATGTCTCCAAAACAACCAGAAAGTGATGTAGCCTGGCCTGGAGATATTGGCATTATAAAATAACCTTGCGGGAATTTAATTTGACCAAAGGTATTATAAAAAAAGAAAATCAGGATTATCAGGAGCTTTCTATTCATCAATTTTCATTTAACTTCAAAATCAAACATCACTTTATCCTCTATTCTTCCTTTCAATTTATCCCCAATTTTTACTGCAGATACACCACTTGGAGTGCCTGTAAAAATCAAATCTCCAGTTTTTAATGTAAAATAAATAGATACGAAACTAACTAAAAAGTCGAAGTTATAAAGCATCATAGATGTATTTCCCGTTTGCTGTCTTTGCCCATTCAAATCCAATGAAAAGTTAAGATTTTTTAAATCGTAATCATTTTTAGAAATAAAATCTGAAATAGGAGCGGAGCCATTAAATCCTTTGGATAGATCCCAAGGTAAGCCTTTTGATTTTAATTGGCTCTGAATATCTCTTGCAGTGAAATCAATTCCAAGCCCTATTTCATCATAGTACTTATTTGCAAATTTTTCTTCAATATTTTTTCCAATTTTAGAAATTTTCAAAACTATTTCCACTTCATGGTGAATGTCTTTTGAAAACGCAGGATAATAAAATGGTTCATTATTTCTTAAAATCGCTGTTTCTGGTTTTGAAAAAATAACTGGCTGATCGGGCTTTTCGTTCTTTAATTCGGCAATGTGTTCGGCATAATTTCTTCCGACTGCAATAATTTTCATACTATTTTGATACTTTTTTTACAAAAATAAGTCTAAGGTTTCAAATCATTCAATTATTTTAGCGTTTAAATCAAGTATTCTTTAACTTTTTATATAAAATGAAAATATCATTTAAAATTTTAGCATTTACTTCTATACTTTTAAGTTTGGTTTTCGCGTGCCAAAGAGTGCCACTTACAGGAAGAAAACAGATGGTTGGTTTAGTCTCAGGAGACGATATGATGAAAATGAGTTTTCTAGAATATAATGGTTTTATAGACACCGTAAAGGTAATGCCAGCCAATAATGCTCAATCACAAATGGTTGCTAAAGTAGGAGAAAGAATTAAAAAATCGGTTGAAGATTATTTGATTCAAAATCAGCTTGGCTACTTGCTAAATGGCTATCAATGGGAATTTAGAACAGTTCAGAATAAAGAAATAAATGCATGGTGCATGCCTGGCGGTAAAGTTTGCTTTTATACTGGTATTTTACCTATTTGTAAAACTGAAGACGGAATTGCGGTGGTAATGGGACATGAGGTCGCTCATGCTATAGCTGAACATGGTAGAGAAAGAATGAGCCGAGCACTTATGGCACAAGGAATCACAACAATTGGAGCAGTAGCAGCTGGGGTTTATACTGGAGACGAAAGAGTTATGGAAACCGCTGGTCAAGTTTTTGGTATTGGAACTCAAGTTTTTGGTATATTACCTAATTCAAGAAAACAAGAATCAGAAGCAGATAAACTTGGCTTAATATTTATGGCTATGGCTGGATATAATCCGAATGAAGGTGTTGAATTTTGGAAAAGAATGGCTGAAGCTGGAAAAAATTCACAAAAACCATTAAAATTTTTATCTACACATCCTAGTGATGAAACAAGGATTGCTGATTTGAGTAAAAATATGGAAAAGGCTATGAAATATTATTATGCCTATGCTAAAAAGTGAGAAAATTAAAATACATTTATTTCAAATAGGCCTGTTCTTACAATAGAATAGGCTTTATTTTTTAGTAATATATCTTTTTTTTATTTTGGAACGTTTATTGAATAAATTTAAAAAAACATTTATTTTTCATGTTTAAACAGTTTGCTGCAGTTTTATCCATCCTAGGTCTTTTCTCTTGTCAAAAATTTGAGGATTTTAGAGAAAATGACTCAACATATAAACTTGAAGGATATTTTATTAAAAATTCAATACATAAATCGCAACTAACTGAAATTTTTATTGAGAAGCCTAAAAAAGTAATAAATATATGTGATTTTTTTGTTGATGGGAATTATATGTATGTTGGAGAGAATTTAAAAGGAATGCATATTTTTAAATCTCCGGAATCTATAAAACCAGAGCCATTTTTGTTTTTGAATGTTCCTGGTATAAGAAAATTCACAATTAAAGATGGTAATTTAATTTGTGATAATGGAAAAGACCTGATTGCTTATAGAATTTCGGGCTTAGACAAATTAGATCTTAATTCTTCAAGCTCAAATGCTGTATTAAAGGATCCCACCAAATTTGGAGTACTAAATAGAAAACCTAATTTATTCAATTATCCAAATTTTCCAATGGAGAGAGGAATATATTTTGAATGTCCAGATTCAGTAGATTTTGTAATTGAATGGGAAAAAAGGACCATTGCTCAAAAGCTAAATTGTTACCGATGAAAACAATCCAATATTTATGTACATTTTTATTTTTTTCTTTGATTAGTTGTTCAAAGAAAGAGGAAGTTGGTTCCCTAAGAATTTTTGGCAGTAATACTGAATACAATCATTTTAAAGAAGCTTCAAATGGCCAAACATTTTTTTTAAGTAAAAACGCTGTTCATTTTTTAAATAAATCAAAGGTTTCAGACCTTAGTCTTGAAAAAATATCCTCCGACAGCTTAGAAATAGAAAACATTTCTGGAAATAAAGATACATTACTTATACAAATAAATGAAGGTTTTGCGGTATATTTTGACAAAACGAAATCAATTTTTAAACTAAAAAATTTCGGATTTACCATATGTGATAAAGCTGTACTAATTGATAGTTTCTTAGTAGTTGCAAGAGGCGGAAATTCCTGCCAAATGAATGCTCCAAATAGATTAAATTTATTTTTATTAAACAAAAAAAACAATTTAATTAATATCGGCGATTTTAATGGAAATAATATCACTCAAATGACAGAATTTCAAAAAAAGATTATTTGCTTAACTTCGGAGGGTACTATACAGATTTTTAAATTGGAAAATGGTAATTTAATTAAGAAAATAAGTGAATTTAGAGAAGTAGGCGCTTTAGACTTTAGATTAATTAGAGATGCAAGAAAATTATTGCTAAAAACTAAAAAAGGAATAACGCAATTGAAAATTAATGTTGATTTTACACTAAAGAAAGTAAACGAGATTACCATATGAAAATCCGAGTCTTAGTCTTTTTTAGTTTTTATGTATCCATTTCATTCGGACAAAAAGCAGTAAATAATTTTTCTGATTCTGAAATAAGTACTTTTAAAGACCCCGTTTCTTTTTCTCATGCCCCATTCTTATTATTAAAAATAAACCCATCAAATGTAATCGGAATAAACAACACAATAGGATATGGAATTGAGCTGGCACCACCAATAGGTAAATTTAGCTTTTCTTTCGATTATGCAATTGGGAAAGGATCTTGGAATCCAAACAAATTTATTAGAAAAAATCAATCAGAAAATATTAATACAGTAATTAGGGGTGAAATTAGAACCTATTTTTCGGATTGGTATCCTTTTTATGCACTCGATAAAAAACCTTTTGGAAGATATTATGCTCTAGAGTATGTTCAGGCCAAATATGAAAGGAATTTAGAAATTGCAACAGGAATAGGTGGAAATCAATTGCCTTCTTATGTTACATTTAACGAAGTAATTTTCAGAGAAAATACTAAAACTGTTCATTTAAAAATTGGAAAACACATTCATATTAGTAGATTTCTCTTTATTGACATATTTGCAGGAATAGGAATTGGTCATTTTACGGTTTCAGCAATAGATTCATTAATTTCAAAAGAGCCTGACCAAATTCCTTTACATTTTTCATTTTTAAGTAATCAAATTGTTCGAAAGCCAAATACCAATGGATGGTATTTTAGCACTACCTCAGGATTTAGAATAGCTTTACCTCTATGAGAAAAATAACATTATTTATTTTAATAGTTTTTTGTTCTTCTTGTTGGGCACCTCGTTGCCCAATGGAGACTTGTAGAGTTAGAATGGAACATAGGCATAGCGATCAAGTTACCGGAGTATTTATGGGAAGATTCTTATATCCTCCAAGAATGCATTTTTTTTGGGATAAGGATAAAGGAGAATCAAATCCTGATACTAAATTTCAGCCAAATGCCCCTTCTAGGAAAGAGAAAAAACTTAAAAAGAAATTTCCTTGGGAAAGATGGTAAAACAAAAAGAGCATTATAAAATGCTCTTTTTGTTTTTTTAATAATCAAAATTTAATTGAAAAAATCTTTCATTTTATCAAATATACTTTTGTTATCCGATCCAGGTTTTGGATGAAAATTTGGAGAATCTCTAAGCTTTTCAAGTAATTCCTTTTCCTCAAAACTAACAGTTTTTGGGGTATAAATATTAACATAAATAAGCTGATCACCTACTCCATAACCATTTATATCCTTTAACCCTTTTCCTTTTAATCGTAAAACTTCCCCAGCCTGTGTACCTGGTTTTATACCTATCTTTACTCTACCTGAAATTACAGGAACTTCAATTTCTTTCCCTAGAACCGCATCGACAAAATTTAATGGCAAATCAAAAATTATATTATTTCCATCTCTTTTAAGTTGTTGATGTTCTTCTTCCTCAACTTGAATCAATAAATCTCCGGCAACACCGCCTCGGCTAGGAACATTACCTTTTCCAGACATTGATAACTGCATTCCTTCGGCAACACCAGCAGGAATTTTAATGGTTATTAAATCTTCCTCTAACACTCTTCCTTCCCCAAAACAAACCTCACACCGTTCCATAACTATCTTGCCTTCTCCACTGCACGTATGACATGTATTTGTAGTAACCATCTGGCCAAGCATGGTTTGCTGAACCTTTCTAATTTGTCCAGAACCATTACACGTTCCACATGATTGAAGCGAAGAGCCATGTTTAGCCCCATTTCCACCGCATGTTTTGCATGCAACATACCTTTTTACTTTTATCTTTTTTTCAACGCCATTGGCTATTTCCTCAATGGTTAATTTTAACTTAATTCTCAAGTCGGAACCTTTTCTAACAGCTTTTCTTCCATTACCACCTCTTCCACCACCCCCAAAAAAACTACCAAATGGGCTTCCGTCTCCAAAAATGTCACCAAATTGGCTAAAAATATCCTCCATATTTACCCCGCCAGCACCACCAAAACCATTAGCACCCCCAACGCCTTCATGTCCGAACTTGTCATACCTTGCCTTTTTGTCAGAGTCAGATAATACACTGTAGGCTTCAGCTATTTCCTTGAATTTTTCTTCAGACGCTTTGTCTCCAGGATTTTTATCTGGGTGATATTTAATCGCAAGCTTTCGGTATGCTTTTTTTAAATCGTCAGCATTGGTATCTTTCGAAACTCCTAACAAATCATAATAATCTTTTTTTGCCATGTTATTTGGTTTAGGCTTTTATTGTAAATCTCTAAAATCAGTTAAAGACATAATGTTTTAATTTTTTAAAAACCCCAAATTTAAACAAGTATTTCAATTGAATGTTTAATATGTCATTTATTAAACTATCAAAAAAGAAATAAGAAAAATATAAAAACTTTATATTTTTCTTGTTAAAATTCAAATAGATATTTATTTTATTGGTAATAAAATTTAACTTCCCACCACCACTTTTGTATATCTAATTACCTTATCGTTAAGGTAGTATCCTTTTTCAATTTCGTCAATAACTATTCCTTTCTTATTTTCTCCAGCATCAAATTGTGTAATACATTCATGCAATTCAACATCAAAAGGTTGATCTTTTGATTCAATGGCTTTTAGACCTTTACTTGTTAATGTATTTTGTATTTTAGTAAAAATCAAATCTATACCCTCTTTGATTGCCAAAATATCATCCGTGCTATCTATTGATTTTTGTGCTCTTTCTAAGTCGTCTACTATTGGTAAAAGGTCTTTTATTAAACCTTCTGAAGCATTAAGAATGGTTTCTATTTTTTCCTTGGAAGTACGTCTTCTAAAGTTTTCAAATTCAGCATATAGCCTTAAATATTTTTCTTTGGATTCTGCTAAATCTTTTGAAATTTTTTCTACTTCTGTATCTTGAACTATCTCTTCAATATTTGGATTTTCTTCGCCAATAATATCTTCTCTAACTTGATCTGTAACCTCAATCAATTTTTCTTCCTCTGTATTTTTCTTATTATCTGACATGCTAATTATATTAATATTTCTTTAGATTGTAACCAAAAATTAGACCATTTGAATAATTTATGACAAAGTGGCAGAATATGATAAATTTAATCATTAAAAATAGGCAAATCACTTTGGTATTTTTTATTGTTTTTTTTTAATTTAGACAAGTTTGTATAAAAAAAACAAATTGGGGTAAAAATTTTATTTGAAATTACTGGCATCCTAGAAAAAATAAAAGAAATATGTTCCTTATATCAGCCAGCATTGTTTGAAATGGTACGGCAACCCGGTGCTCAAAATTCTTTGACACAAATTTAAACTTTTGTAACCTATTGATTTATAGAATTTTGAGGTGGTGCGGCAGGCCGATGTGAGTTTGCTGGCCGCTGCCGGGCTGTTTTTTTTGGTGGGACGCCACTCCGATTCGTATTAGACTGGGCCGGCATCCCGGCGGTGCGTCGTACGCAAAAAAGAAGGAGAACGCCTACTTGCCCCGCGGCAGGCGACGCAGAGTATGTTAGGGGGGCTTTTTAAGAATCTGAATAAATGTGCCTCATAAGTACTTTTATGCAGTATTTTTGGGCGAATTAAGTTTTAGTCGGATGCCAGTAATTTGAAATTACATTTTT
>JANOMP010000343.1:0-82081 GCA_031420365.1 Cytophagaceae bacterium | reverse complement strand
TTTTCGTACAGACTGAAAGTCTGCCTATTCAACGATGAAATTTGTGTTGTCATTAGAATCAGGATTTCTATGATGTTCCAAATATTCATTTACCATTTTATCTGTAATATTCCCCGTACTCCAACAACCAAATCCTATTGCCCAAAAGTGACCACCCCAATATTTCTTCTTTAACTCTGGAAATTCCATTTGCAATTTTCTTGATGAACGACCTTTTAACAGCTTTACTAGAGTACTCAAATCTTGTGATGGTCTATATTCTATTTGCATATGAATATGATTCTTTGATACAACTCCCTTCATAATCTGTACCCATTCTGCCTCGCATATTTGTATCAATATTGTTCGATAACGTATCTTAATATCACCTTCCAAAACTGAATATCTATATTTCGTTGACCATACAATGTGAGCAGTCAATCGAGATACTGTATGTCCTCCAATTCTTTGAAATTCCATAACACAAAACTATAAAATTTTTAGAAACTAAAGTGAGATGCAATAAATTGCATAGTTTTAACTTTATTTGAGACCAATAAAAGAGGGCAATATAGCTGCAATTATTTTTTACCTAAAAACAAAAGGGCATAAAAGAGGCTATATGGAAAGAAGAGATATAACATCACATGGAGAAAAAATATCGCCTATTATTTTAAATCTAGGTTCAGGGATAAAGCCCGATAGGAATATTATTTAAAAAAGAATCCGTAGAAATTAATTAAAAAAAATATTAGTTACAAGTAAAATGCGTAACCAAATACAATAAAAAAAACCGTAACCAATTGATAAACAATTAATTACGATTTTTAAATGTAGCGGGAACAGGACTCGAACCTGTGACCTTCGGGTTATGAGCCCGACGAGCTGCCAACTGCTCCATCCCGCGATATATCAATCTCGATTTTTAAAATTCAAGACCCCAAATTCATTACTTAAAGGGCTTTTCTTAAACTTCTATATCTAAATCGGATTGCAAAGGTAAGAATCTATTTTAAATAATCACTAAATTGCGTCGAAAATTTTTGAAAGAAATGAAAGAAATCTTTAAATCAATTAAATTATCAGCCTTTTCAACAATGGTTTGGAGGTTGATTATGGTATTACTTTTATTTAGTTTAAGTAGGGTGGTTTTTTATAGCTTTAATACTGTTTTTTTTGGATCAATTTTAAAAATCAATTGGCTCCCAATTCTAAGTGGGGGTTTCCGATTTGATGTTGTAAGCGTTTTGTATCTTAATATTCTTTATATACTTCTTCAAATAATTCCTGGAAAATTTAAATATAATTTTTTTTTCAATACCTTTTCCAATATACTTTTTGTATTTACAAATAGCCTTGGTATTTTGGTTAACTGTATTGATTCCATTTATTTTCAATTTAATCTAAGAAGAAGTACTTGGGCCACTTTTGAAGAACTCACTAAGATTAATAACAAAACTGAACTGTTTTCAAGTTTTATATTTAGGTATTGGTATGTTTGGGCGATTTGGTTGTTATTTGTGTTTACCCTCATTATAATCGTAAAAATATTTAAAATAAAAAAATCTAAAACTTTTTCAAATCATGTTCATTTTGACCTAGCGTTTGTTAGTGTTTTTATTATTTTGGCTGGTCTTAGAGGAGGCGACCTTAGGCATGCTACAAGACCAATAGGCCTAAATCACGCAGGGGAATATGTAAAAGACCCAAACCAAATAGCATTGGTTCTAAACACACCATTTACCATTTTTAAGACTTTGGGCAAGAAGAAAGAATCGAAAATTAGTTTTTTTAAGGAAGACATGGAGGAAATTTATTCGCCAATTCATTATCCAGATTCTTCAAACAAAGAGGCATTCAAACCCATGAATGTGGTGGTAGTTATTATTGAAAGCTATACAGAAGAAGCATCTGGTGTGGTAAACAAAAATCCACTCTCTGGAGGTTTTACTCCTTTTTTAGATTCTTTAAGAATTCATTCTTTTTATTCTGAAAATAGTTTTGCAAATGGAAAAAAATCTATTGAAGCCATTCCCGCCATATTATGTGGAATTCCAAGTTTTCAGGAGCCCTTTGTGCTTTCCCAGTATGCTAGTAATAGATTAAATGGACTTTCAGAGTTGTTAAAAAATGAAGGATATCATACTTCGTTTTTTCATGGTGCTGCAAATAGTTCCATGGGTTTTCAAGCATTTTCTAATTTGATTGGAGTAGATCAATATTTTGGCAAAAACGAATTTGGAGATGACCAGCAATACGATGGTATGTGGGGAATATGGGATGAACCATTTTTGCAGTTTATGGCTAAAAAGCTGAACACTTTTCGTCAGCCTTTTCAAAGTACGGTTTTTACGCTTTCTTCACATGACCCCTTCAAAGTGCCGGCGGAGTATAAGACTAAATTCAGAAAAGGGCCACATCCAATATATGAAACTTTGGGATATACCGACATGGCTATTCGAAAGTTTTTTGAGAAAATTAAAAATGAGCCTTGGTTTAAAAACACAATTTTTGTTTTTTCTGCTGACCATACTTCCTCTCACGCCACCTTGGCAACCTATAAACAAAGTGTAGGCTGGTTTAGAGTTCCCATATTTTTTTATGCTCCTGGTCTCTCAATAGAAAAAAAATCTAAAAACAGCATTCAGCAATTAGATATTTTGCCATCGGTTTTAGGATTATTAAATTATAAAAAATCATTTATTGCATTTGGCAATAATGTGTTTAATAGTAAAAGCCCAATGTTTACAATAAATTATTTTGGAAACTACCAATGGGTAAGCGGAAATTATGTTTTGAGGTTTGACGGCGATAAAACCACAGGATTTTATAATTTTGCAGAAGATTTGATGTTAATAAATGATTTAAGTTTAAAAGAGCCACTCATCAAAATGAAGTTAGAGAATGATATTAAAGCGTTTTTACAACAATATCAAAACAGAATGTTAGATAACAGATTGACAGTAAAATGAAAGAACATAAAGCGGGCTTTATAAGCATAGTAGGTAAGCCAAATGTAGGAAAATCTACATTAATGAATGAACTGGTAGGAGAAAAGCTTTCTATTATTACTTCAAAGGCTCAAACTACACGACACAGGATAATGGGAATTGTAAACGGCGAAACGCCCGAATATGATTTTCAATTGGTTTATAGCGACACCCCCGGCATAATTAAACCTGTTTATGAGCTTCATAAGTCTATGATGGAGTTTGTGCATGGCTCTTTAGAAGATGCTGATGTGATACTTTTTGTTACTGACATTTATGAAAAATACGATGAAGAAGATGTTATTCAAAAACTTCAAAAATGTGAAAGTCCAATTATTTTGATTATTAACAAAATAGACTTAGCGACTCCTGAAATCATACAAGAAAAGATAGAGCATTGGAAAAAAGTTTTTAATCCTACCCTAATTTTGAGTATATCAGCTTTACAAAAGGTAGGAATTGAAGGATTGTTAGAAAACATAAGCAAGTTGTTGCCAGTACATCCGCCTTATTTTCCGAAAGATGAATTAACTGATAAACCGGAGCGATTTTTTGCTGCTGAAATTATAAGAGAGAAAATATTCATGAACTATAAAAAAGAAGTGCCCTATAGTTGTGAAGTGGTAATTACTGCTTTTAAAGAAACGGACGAAATAATCAAAGTGTCGAGTGAAATATACGTTGAACGCTCCACACAAAGAGCCATATTGCTTGGCCACAAGGGGGAGAGAATAAAAATAGTAGGCATAGAAGCTAGAAAAGAGATGGAACAGTTTTTTGGCAAAAAAGTGTTTTTAGAACAATATATTAAAGTTGAACCCGATTGGAGGCAGAAAAAAGTTAAATTAGAAAACTTTGGATATTAAAGTTTTGAATCGCCATTCCGAATTATACAAAGAATAGAACCAAAATAATATGAAACTACAAGCCCAAGACAGTAAAGAAGATGTTTTTGATTCAATTTTAACTTTTATAAAGCAACAAGGTTTTGAGGTGGTTTCTCAAGACCATAAAAGACCTTGGGGAGGGTTTTTTGTTTTGAATGAAAATCAATCTCCAGCTTTTATAGAAAAATTCTTTTCACACTTAAGTTTGAATGATTTTGCAGGATTTGAAAAATTAAGTCCCAAAATTTTGGTCGTTGCTCCAGAAAAACGCCTTTCTTGGCAGTATCATCACCGGAGAGCAGAAATTTGGAAACTAATAGCTGGGGTAGCTGGACTAGTAATTTCAGATAGCGACGAAGAAAAAGAACTTCAAGAATTAACAATAGGGCAAGTAATAAGTCTAAAATGTGGCGAAAGACACCGGCTTTTAGGATTAAAAGAGGGTTGGGGAGTTGTTGCAGAAATCTGGCAACACACGGATAAAGAATACCCTTCAAATGAGGATGATATTGTACGTGTTCAGGATGATTTTGGGCGATGAAAAAAGCTTAAAATATTTTTTCAAATTTAATTTATTTATAGTTTATTCAATTTTGAAAAGGTCTAATTTTCGAAAACTGAACTTCTTTAATTTCTACGCTGTCTACTTTCTAAGCATAAATTATTTTTTTTCATTTAGTTTTTATGCCTAAACTTAAGAATGAAATTTTCTTTTTTTAAATGACGGCCTTCAACGTTACATTCCCAAAAGGGGCTCGTTAAAATTAGATAAGAGGATGGAATATGCAAACTTTTTAACTTATAATTTTCAATACCTTTAAACCAGAACGGAAAAATTCATTTAAGAAAACAGGAGGAGTCAAGATTTTAATTCTGATTTCCAACCATTTTATTGAGGATAGACCACTCAAATGTTTTATTTTTGTGAAATTTTATAGAAATAATTATTTAATATATGTCCAAAAAAATCAATTCTGCGCTAATTTCAGTTTTTTATAAAGATGGACTCGATAAAATTGTAAAACTACTTCATGAAAACGATGTAACTTTATATTCAACAGGTGGTACCCAAAGTTTTATTGAAAAAATGGGGATTCCTGTTATCGCCGTGGAAGATTTGACTTCCTATCCTTCTATTTTTGGTGGAAGAGTAAAAACACTTCACCCAAAAGTTTTTGGAGGAATATTGCATAGAAGAAATAATAAAGAAGACGTAAAAACCGCAGCAGAACTTGAGATTCCAGCCATTGATTTGGTGATAGTAGATTTATACCCCTTCGAAGAAACTGTAGTTTCTGGAGCATCAGAAGAAGATATTATTGAGAAAATTGACATTGGAGGTATTGCTTTAATACGTGGGGCCGCTAAAAACTTTCATGATGTTTTAATAGTATCGTCCAGAATGCAATATGATGATGTTTTCGATATGCTTATTGAAAAAAACTGTGGAACTGATTTTGAGGATAGAAAAAAATATGCGAAACTAGCATTTGGTACAAGTTCACATTATGACTCTGTAATTCATGCGTATTTTGCTGGAATAGAAGACGGCGGGAATTTTCGAACTACACAACAAACACCTTTAAGATATGGTGAAAACCCCCACCAGTCGGCTTGTTTCTATGGAAATTTAGAAGAAATGTTTACCCAACTTCACGGAAAAGAGCTTTCTTACAACAACCTTATGGATGTAGACGCATGTGTAAAGCTGATTGAAGAATTTGACAAGCAGACATTTGTAATTGTAAAACATAACAATGCCTGTGGTGTGGCGACAGCTGAAACTTCATTACAATCTTATTTGAATGCTTTGTCTTGCGACCCCGTTTCGGCTTTTGGTGGAGTCATAATTTCTAACGGGAATGTAGACTTGGCTACGGCAGTAGAACTACATAAGCTTTTCTTTGAAATCATGATTGCTCCTTCTTTTGATGCCGATGCCCTAGAAATTTTGAAAAAGAAAAAAGATCGTAGATTGTTGATAAGAAAAGAAGTAAAAACTTCCAAAAAACAATTCAGAACGCTTTTAAACGGAGTTTTAGAACAAGACAAAGACATTTCGACAGAAAAAAAGGCTGATTTTAAAGTTGTTACCCAAACATTACCTACTTTAGATCAATTTAAAGGATTAGAATTTGCTTTGAAAATCTGCAAACATCTAAAATCTAATAATGTAGTTTTGGCTAAAGATGGGCAGCTTTTAGCAAGTGGTGTTGGACAAACCTCAAGAGTAGATGCATTAAAACAAGCCATAGACAAAGCCAAAGAATTTGGTTTTGATTTAACTGGATCTGTTATGGCTTCTGAAGCTTTCTTCCCTTTTCCTGATTGTGTAGAAATAGCTGGGAAAGTTGGAATATGTGCTATTGTTCAGCCAGGGGGCTCAATTAAAGATCAATTGTCAATCGACTATTGTGACCAAAATGGAATGGCAATGGTTATGACAGGTGTTAGACATTTTTTACATTAAAATAAGTAGATTAATTTAAGCAATTCAATCTATTAAGATCTATTTACTATTCGAATTACTAAAATAAATTCGAATAGTAAATACTCTGAAACTGATAAATATCATGGCTGAATACTGTATTTTCTTTTAAATTTGAAGGTAAATTCCATTTTTTGAATGCTATCCCAACAAGCATGTAGTTTAATGATAGCTTTAGCCTATTTTATTGGCTCTTGTTCGAATGCAACCCATAATGAAACCAAGAAATCCAGGCCTAAAATAGATGATATTAACGTTTTGGCGGCCTTACCAATGGAAGTTCCAGTCCCACTTAATAATCTTATCACTAAAGAAAAAATTTTGTTGGGGAAACTTCTTTTTTTTGACCCAATTTTATCTGGTGGAAAAGATATTGCATGTGCTACTTGTCACCATCCATCTTCAGGATTTGCTGAAAATATTGACCTTTCAATTGGAGTCAATGGTAAAGGATTCAGTAGCCATCGTACTTTCTTAATTCCAAATGATATTCCGTTTGTAAAGAGAAATTCACAATCTATCATAAATACGGCTTATAACGGTATCTCTAACGAAGGAATTGGAGATGTAGCTTTTGCTCCAATGTTTTGGGATTTAAGAGTAAGAAGTCTTGAAAAACAGGCCCTTGAACCATTAAAAGCATTTGAAGAAATGCGAGGGCATTCCTTAAATGAAAATGAAGTTATTAGTAAAATTCTTGAAAGACTAAGAAATAATACAAAATATCAGATATTGTTCAAGCAAGCATTTCAGGAAACAGATGCTATAAATGAAGTTAATTTGGGTAAAGCTATTGCTACTTATGAACGTACAATTATAGCAAAAAATACTAGATTTGACCAGTATATGAGAGGCAATAAAATGGCTCTTTCTCAAAAAGAAATTGATGGAATGTTGGCTTTTTTGAAATCAGGATGTTCAAAATGTCATAATGGACCTATGTTTTCTGATTTTAAAGCACATATTTTAGGCGTAACAGATAATGAAAAACTTACCGTTGCAGACGACGGAATTCAAAAAAAGCATGCTTTCAGAACCCCTTCATTGCGTAACCTTCGATTTACGTTTCCATATATGCATAATGGTAAGCTTAAAACCCTTGAAAATGTATTGCAATTTTATGAGGATTTATCTGGAGGAAAAGTTTCAAATTCTAAGCTAAGTATTGTTCAAATGGATCCTCTTATAGATCATTTAAAGGTAGATTTTAAAGATATTTCTATAATTGTTGAGTTTTTGAATACTTTAAATGATGAAAGCTATGACAAAAACCTTCCAAAGAGTGTTCCAAGTGGATTAAAAGTTGGAGGAAATATTTAAGAATATTGATTGGATTTTTTATAAATTTTTATAAATTTTTTTGGTTTTTAAAGGATGTTTTTTTAACAGTTGTTTTGAAAATTACTCGTTCCAATACAGGTCCACATGGATAGTTAAAGGGAAAATGCTAAAAGAACTTTTATCTTTTTCACCAATAAATTCTTACTTTGCATCGTAAACAAGTAAAACTTAAAAACAATGAAACTACAATCTTTTGGAGCGGCTCAACAAGTTACCGGTAGCAAACATTTAATAATTACAGATAAAGGAAAAAAAATTCTTTTAGATTGCGGCTTGTTTCAAGGCATAAATACCAATGATTTAAATTTAAAATTTGGATTTAATCCTTCTGAGATTGACTATTTGTTGGTTTCTCATGCTCATATTGACCACACTGGTTTAATACCCAGACTGGTGAAAAAAGGATTCTCGGGACCTATTTATTGTACGGCAGCCTCAAAAAGTCTTTGTGAAATAATGTTGATGGATTCGGCTAGAATTCAAGAACGGGACTTAGAAAGAGTAAATAAAAGAAGAAAAAATAGAAATGAACAAGAATTAGAGCTTTTATATGATGAGCAAGACGTATATAATGCATTAGAATTATTTCAAGTAATACGTCTTAATATTCCATTTTATTTGGAAGAGGGCATAAAAATAGAGTATTTTAATGCGGGTCATATTCTAGGAAGTGCTGGAATTTTATTGACTTTTGAGAATGAAAATAATAAAACACTGTATTTTACAGGAGACATAGGAAGGCCAAATGATAAGATTTTAAGAAGCCCATCTGATTTTCCTCAGGTAGATTATATCATTTGCGAATCTACCTATGGAAACCGCCTTCATGAACCTAATCTAGATATGAAAGCCCACTTGCTGAAAATTGTGCATGAAACCTGTGTTATAAAAAGGGGCAAGCTCATTATTCCAGCATTTGCAGTAGATAGAACACAAGAGCTTATTTTTGCTTTAGATCAATTAGAAAATGAAGGAAAACTCCCAAGGATCCCTGTTTATGTAGATAGTCCATTAGCAGTAAATGCTACTATGATTATGAAAAAACACAGGGAAGATTTTAACCCAGACATTTTGCAATACATTGAAAGAGAAGGGGATGCGTTTGGGTTTGATAATTTGCATTATATTACTGAAGTAAATGATTCAAAAGCCTTGAATGAATCTAAAGTTCCATGTGTTATTATTTCTGCATCAGGAATGGCGGAGGCAGGGCGAATCAAGCATCATATTGCCAACAATATTCAATATAGCAAAAATACAATTTTAATAGTAGGTTATTGCTCTCCAAATTCCTTAGGCCATGCTATAAAATCTGGACAAAAGACTGTTAGAATTTTTGGAGAAGAAAAAGCTGTTATAGCAGATGTGGAGGTAATGGATTCGTTTTCAGCTCATGCTGATTACTCAGAAATGATTGCTTTATTGAAGTGTCAGGTTGCTTCTAAAGTCAAGAAAATGTTTTTGGTACATGGCGAATTCGAAACCCAATTGGCATTTAAAGAGAGGTTGAAAAATGAGGGGTATAAAAATATTTTAATACCTACACAAGGAGAAATTTTTGAATTATAAACGATATTTTTATGAAATTTAAATTTTTTATTATTAGTACTTTAGGGTTTATTTTCTTTTCTTTTCAAATCTTGAAACCGGTAAAATGGACATTTTCTCCTTCAAAGAAAGGTGCAAAAGTAGGTGAAACTATTGATTTGGTTTTTAAAGGGAAAATAGATTCAGGTTGGTATTTGTATAGCTCAGATTTAAAAGTAGACGGCCCAATGCCTACTGAAATAGAGTTTAACCAAACCGGAAATTTTCAGCTTGTCGGAAAACTTATTCCAATTAATGCCAAAGAAAAATATGATGAAATTTGGGAAGGCAAGGTCAATTATTTTATTAAGGAGGCTAAATTTATCCAGAAAGTTAAAATTTTAAAACCAAGTAAAGAGATTTCAGGTAAAATTAAGTGCCAAACTTGCACGGTAAAAGATGGGAAATGTGTGCCCAATAATGACAAATTTAGTATTTTGATTTAGCATTTAGAATTGGACTGAAGCCTTCTGGTTATAAAGAATCAATTACTAAAATCAAATTTTTAATTATTTTGAAAGTAGTTTGAATTTCAAAACTATATGAAGGATAAAATTCATTTGAAAAAGTCGCATCAACATTTGTCTTTAATTTCTAAAGCGTTTAAGTTTTTTTAAATTTAATGTTGGGACTTGTTTGTTAAATGGGTGATAGTATTATTTTTCCTTTTGAAATATTTGATTTTTTACCTCAATTCTTTACCTTCAAATAGATTAAATCGCATGTTTATACATGCTGGTATTTCATCTTCATAATGTGTTACAAAAACAAGAGTTTTGTTTTGATGAACTGCTATCTCATTTAAAATAGACCGGAAAAAGATCATTTGGTTATAGTCTAATCCTTGGCATGGTTCGTCTAAAATTAATAAAGTAGGGTTTTTAACCAAAGCTCTTGCTAAAAAAACAAGACGTTGCTGACCAAACGATAATTGATTTAGATTTCTATCTTTTAGATCAAATAGATTCACCAATTTCAAATATAAATGTGTTAAAGCCAATTGATTCTCTGTTAGTTTTTGGAATAAGCCGGCGGAATCAAAAAAACCCGATGCAATTACTTTCCAAACTGTACTGTTTTTATTGAAATATAGATGCAATTCTGGTGAAACGAAACCCATTTTCTTTTTCAAATCCCAAATACTTTCGCCACTTCCTCGCCTTTTGTCAAATAGGTATAGTTCGTTTTGGTAGCATTGCGGATTATCACCTATGATTATACTCAAAAGTGAACTTTTGCCTGAGCCATTTGGCCCCATTAAAGCCCATTTCTCTCCTTTTTTTACTTTCCAATTTATTCCTTCTAAAACAAATTTATTGCCATACTTTACATAACCATTTGTTATCGAAATTGCATTTTCGAATGATTCGAATGGTTTGAATTGAAGACTCGAGATTGCTGTAATTTCCTTGAGTAAAGCATTATCTATATTCCAATTGTAAGATACCTTCGGAATATAATCATTCTTTTTTCCTATGAAACCAATGCTCTTATTTTCCAAAAAGATACATTTTTTAAAATTTTTTGGTATATCGTTAGGACTCGCAACCAGAACTATTACTATACCTTTTAGTTCTGAAAGCAACACTTTCAAATCTTCTCTACTTTTTATATCTAATCCCGTAAATGGGTTGTCGAGCAATAAAATATCAGGCTTTTTTAAAAGTGCAATTGCTATCAAAGACTTTCGAGTTTCGCCATTCGACAAGGAAGTTATCTTTTGGTAAAGAAGGCCTTCTAATTTCATTTTTTTAACTATTATTTTCAACCAATCCTCAGCATACTGGGGTGGTGGCACCATCACAGAATTTTCATTTATTGTTCCTACAGGTTTTATTTGATTTTGAAGAACCTCATAAACAGTTGGACCTAGTTCTGCATCTTGGGTGTTAAATCTTTGTTGGTAATATTGATATACCGGACCTACTAATTGATGAAAGCTATAATCTCTTGCTACTGTGATGAGTTTCTTTTGAGATTCTTTAATGATTTTGCCTTTTGTAGGGAAAATTCTTCCCGACATAGCATCTAGCAATAAGCTTTTTCCTGAGCCACTTTCACCATAAATCACAGTATTTTCTACTATTTCAAAAGAAAGTTCAGAGAGTATTGTAAAATTGTTTTTACTTATTTCTACGTGCTCAAATTTCAAAGACATTTTTGTTTTATGGTCGGCAAATTAAACAAAATTTCATTTTTTTTGTTCTCAAACTCAATTATATATGCAATTGAGCTAACTTTGTCTAAAATTCTATGTAATTAAAGATGAAGCATTTTATAAACTTAACCGATGTGTCAAGCGTTTCTGAATTAGTTAAAGAAGGGATGGCTCAAAAAGCCAATCCTTTTGTTAACAAACATTTGGGGTTAAATAGAACAATAGGCTTATTGTTTTTTAATTCAAGTTTACGAACTCGGATTTCCACACAAAAAGCCGCTTTAAACCTCGGAATGAATGTAATTGTAATGAATGTGGGTTCAGATTCGTGGCAGTTGGAGTTTGAAGATGGTGTGGTTATGGATCAAGGGAAAGCCGAGCATATAAGAGAAGCAGCAGCAGTTTTGGGGCAATATTGTGATATTATTGCTATAAGAGCTTTTGCCGAGCTCAAAGACCGCGATGAAGATTACAAAGAAACAGTTTTAGAAAGTTTTAGAAAATATGCAGGGGTACCAATAATTAATTTAGAGTCGGCCACTCGTCATCCCTGTCAGTCTTTGGCTGATTTAATTACAATAGAAGAACTAAAAACGGTAGAAAAGCCAAGAATAGTGCTCACTTGGGCACCTCACGTTAAAGCACTTCCTCAGGCGGTTGGTAATTCGTTTGCCGAGTGGCTTCTGAAAACCGAATATAATTTTGTAATTGCAAATCCAGAAGGCTATGATTTAGCACCTGAGATAAGAAAAAATACTAAAGTGTTTCATAATCAGGACGAAGCATTTGCTGGAGCTGATTTCATTTATGCTAAAAACTGGTCATCTTATCAGCACTATGGACAAGTGCTTAGCCAAGACTCTTCATGGAAAATAACAGCTGAAAAAATGGCACTTACAAGCAACGCCAAGTTTATGCATTGTTTGCCTGTTCGTCGCGGACTTGAAATATCAGATGAAGTTTTGGATGCTGACTATTCTGCTGTAATTCAACAAGCGGGCAATCGAGTTTGGTCTGTTCAGGCTGTTATTAAGCAGATTTTGGATGAGATAGTTTAAATGGCACGCTGATGACGCTGATGCTAGCAACGAAGATTTCACGGATAGTTTTGATTATGATAGCCAAAGCATAGTCTAGGCTATTAGAAGGCTATTGATGCTGTAGGTGTATATTTCGGTCTTTGACCGAAATGCAATTAATTACTATTCATTTTTAGTTCCAACAGAGTCTCCGCAAGGGCCTCTGCTCGGAAAACCAGAATTTTGGTAGTTCTGCTTCTCCTTGCGGTTCTGATGACAGAATGTTTTATATTTGTTTTATATTTAATCTAATTTTATAAAATGGGAAAGAAAGAAAAAATTCTTATTATTACTGGTGATGCTGGTGAGGCTTATGAATGTTTGTATGGGAAACATCGCTTTGAAGAAGCTGGTTATGAGTCTGTTATTGCTGCACCAAGGGTAAAAAGACTCAATTTGGTTATCCATGATTTTGAACCAGGATGGGATACATATGTTGAAAAGCCAGGATATATCGTTGAGTCAAATATCGCTTTTGACGATGTTATAATTGAAGATTATACTGCTGTTCTGATTTTGGGTGGAAGAGCACCTGAGTTTTTGCGACACAACGACAAAGTAATAGAAATTGTAAGAGCATTTGACAAAGCAGATAAATTTATTTTCTCAATTTGTCACGGAATTCAGATTCTGACTGCTGCAGGTTTGATTAAAAATAAAACTGTTACTTGTTACGAAAATGTACGATTTGAGGTAGAAGCGTGTGGAGGCAATTTTATAGGCAAAAATGAAGCTGTAAGAGATGGTAAGTATGTTTCTGGTCAAACTTGGCAATCTCATCCTGAATTTTATAGAATGGTTTTTGAATGCTTAAATCAGACAAAAAATTAAAATGAGAGCACTATATTAACAGTTCCTAAGCATGTTTTAATAATTTTGATAATTAACTAGAGCCTTTGAAAATAGAATCCACGATAGAATATAAAATTTAAATTATTATGAAAATCTTAGAAGATTTATAAGATTCTGAAAAAATGGTAAGATTAATAATACTATTGTGTTTTGGTTTACATTCGGTTTTTGGGCAAATCGGTGAATGGAAATTTATAAAAAAAACAGAAGGTATATCTATTTATCATAGAAAGACGGGTACGTTGAAAGATGTGAAAATAGAAACTACCTTTGATTGTAATTTAAGCACAATCATCGAGGCCTTATTAGATGTTTCGGCATTTAAAAGATGGATTTACAAAGTAGAATTTGCAAAAGTGCTAAAAGTACATACTTTTAATCATGTAGATTATTACAATCGTATAAATATGCCCTGGCCTTCGGCGGATAGAGATTTGGTAGCTACCATTAAGGTTTCTCAAAATGCGATTACTAAAGAAGTTATATCAGAAGATGTTTGCAATTGGAAGTCATTGCCCGAAGACAAAGACTTCATCAGAATAAAGGATTTTTATGCCAAATGGAGTTTTAAACCTACTCAAAATGGTGTGAGTGGAATTTATATTTTACATTCTGACCCGGGTGGTGACTTGTCGAATGCTGTGATTAATATGTTTATTGATGAAGGGCCATTCCAGTCCATAAAAATGTTAAAAAAACTCATAAAAGAGCCCAAATACATTTCTGGCAAATCGCATGGAATTGTGAATTGAGTCATTTTATAATTCAATTTCCATTTTCTGTATTTCCATTTTTCTTATTAGAGACTTACTTCCAATTAAACAAATGGATTCGTAGCAGAAAAAGAAAATTTTGGCATAAACCATAATAAGTAGCTTAAAATTTTAAATTATTCAATTTCCACAACCTTGAATTTGAGCTTTAAAAACGGCACCAGTATTTGTTTTGAAATCTGGAATAAGAATAATTTCTTTACCAGCATTATAGTTTATTTTTGTTCCACTTTGAAGGATATTACTTGCCGTAATTAATTGATTAGCTTTAAAATTGAATTTCCTCCAATTTCATTTAAAATTTGTTGTGAGTTTTGACAACTTGGATTAACTGTAATAGTGAATGAATCTCTTAAACAATTTTTGTCATCATTTACAGTATAAGTTGCACCAATTACAGGATCAATTTGTATATTTTTTGTCATGTACTAAAGAAATTAAATTAATAATATAATTGTTTTTACAATATTCTCAGGACAAAATTATTAACAGTTTTTAACTTAAGTCAGGCGATTATTTTTATAATTGGGTTCATTATAAGTACTTTAAATAAATAAATTGTATCTTTGAATAAAAGGAACTTCCAAAAATATAAGTATTTAAGTAAATGTTCAGCTAATTTTTTTAAATTTGTCTTACATTTTGCTTTCTCATAAAAATACCTTAATGTCTAACTCATTTAGAACTAAAAAGAAGACAACAAAGTCTTCTGAAAAAATAGTTGACTCGCCGTCTTTTTCAGGTGATGGGTTGTTGCCTAAAGATTATCAACTTTCCTTGATATTTGGAGTAATATTAATTTTACTCTCTGTTTTTTTGTTGATTTCTTTTTTTTCTTATTTATTTACAGGTAATGCAGATCAGGATGTGGTGCAAGAAAGTATTTCATCTGTTTTAGAGAAAGGGCAAAAAAAAGCAACAAACTATCTTGGTCTTTTGGGTGCAAATATATCTCATTGGTTCATTTTTATTTGGTTTGGTATTGCCGCTTATTTAGTAATTCCAATCTTGTTTTTTTCGGGCTTTAGATTGGTTTTCAAAGAAGATTTATTTAAAATCAATCTCAATCGCTTCACAATTGGGAGCGTTTTCTACCTGTTTTTTATTTCAATTTTCTTAGGATATTTTGTTTATGTTTTTGAATTTAAGAGCTATCTTTTATCTGGAAATATTGGCTATAGTTCCAACGAATTCCTTTTCAAACTTTTAGGGTTTGGGTCCATATTTATTATTTTACTCGTTTTGTTTATTTGGATGGTGTTTTTTCATAGACTCACTAAAATAGATGACTTTCTTTTGTCAAAATATTTTTCAAGAAAAACGAAATCGAAAAGTATTTTCAATCGAAAATTTGTTGAAGAAGAGGAAGCAGAAGAGGAAGACTTTTTTGAGCCGAGGGTTATTTTAGAAAAGGAATTTAGAGAAGAAACCAAAGAAAAAAATTTCGAACCTTCTGCTTTGCCTAAAGAGCCATTCAAAGGAGGTATTGCTTTTACAATAGAAAAACCTGAAGAAATAGTTTTGGAAAAGGTAGAGGAACAACCTACTGATTTTCAGAAATATTTGGTAGAAGAAGAGAGCGACGATTTATTGAGACAATTTGGCGAATATGACCCAAAACTTGACTTATCGGGCTATTTGTATCCGCCACTTTCTTTACTTCAAGAATATAATAATGTAGGCCCAAAAGTAAGTGAAGAAGAGTTAGAAGCCAACAAAAATAAGATTGTTGAAACTATTAATAATTTTGCTATTGGTATTTCGTCGATAAAAGCTACTATTGGGCCTACAGTAACTTTATATGAGATTGTTCCTGATGCCGGAGTAAGGATTTCAAAAATAAAAAACTTAGAAGATGATATCGCTCTAAATTTGGCCGCACTAGGTATTCGCATTATTGCTCCTATGCCTGGAAAGGGTACAATTGGTATTGAAGTACCGAATAAAAATAGAGAGATGGTCTCTATTAAATCGGTTCTAGCATCAGATAAGTTTCAGAAATCAGGGTATGAATTGCCCATTATTTTAGGAAAAACCATTTCCAATGAAATTTATATCGCGGATTTAGCTAAAATGCCTCATTTACTTATGGCCGGAGCCACGGGTCAAGGTAAGTCTGTTGGGCTAAACGTAATATTGACTTCACTTTTATATAAAAAACACCCCTCTGAGGTGAAGTTTGTTTTGGTTGATCCAAAAAAAGTGGAATTAACACTTTTTAATAAGATAGAACGTCATTTTTTAGCCATGTTGCCCAACTCGGAAGAAGCTATCATTACTGACACTAAGAAAGTTATCAATACGCTAAACTCACTTTGTATTGAAATGGATAATCGATACAATTTACTAAAAGATGGAGGTGTTAGAAATATCAAAGAGTACAATTCGAAGTTTACAAAAAGAAGACTAAATCCTGAAAAAGGGCACAAGTATTTACCATATATAGTATTGGTTATTGACGAATTAGCAGACTTAATGATGACTGCAGGAAAAGAGGTAGAGCAGCCTATTGCTAGACTGGCACAGCTAGCCAGAGCAATAGGTATACACTTGATTGTAGCAACACAACGGCCTTCGGTAAATGTAATTACTGGATTAATTAAAGCAAATTTTCCTGCCAGGCTATCATTTAAAGTTACTGCCAAAGTCGATTCACGAACCATTATGGACACAGGTGGAGCCGAACAATTGGTAGGAAATGGAGATATGTTGTTATCAACAGGTTCTGAAATGATTCGGTTACAATGTCCGTTTGTTGATACGCCTGAAGTTGAAAATATTTGTGAATATATAGGGGAACAACGAGCCTATGAATCCGCCTATTTGCTCCCTGAGTTTTATGGTGACGAAGAGCCCAATAGCCTTGACTTTGATGCTAAAGAATTAGATCCGATGTTTGACGACGCTGCTCGTTTATTAGTGATTCATCAACAGGGAAGTACCTCATTGATTCAACGTAAAATGAAACTAGGTTATAACCGGGCAGGTAGAATCATTGACCAATTAGAAGGAGCCGGAATAGTTGGGCCATTTGAAGGGAGCAAAGCCAGGGAGGTTGTAATTAAGGATTTAGAACATTTAGAAGAAATTTTAAGAAATTTACAAAGAAATTGAAACAGATTTCAATACAATTTGTTAATTTTGATTTAAACCCTTAGCCTTAACTTTAGTCAAACCATTTTCAACCAATACACATGAAAAATAGAATTCTTTTTTTGTTCCTGGCAACGTTTAGTTTTGAGATAGCTGCTCAAGATAAAAAAGCGGAAACCATATTAGACGCTATGTCTGCAAAATATAAATCTTTAACTACTTTTAATGCAAACTTTACCTATGGCGTAGAAGGAACAGGTACTAAACTCACGAATGTTTTTACGGGAAATGTAACAGTTAAGGGAAATAAGTTTAGATTAAAAACTGCGGGGCAAGAAATTTTTAATAACGGCAAAGACTTATTTACTTTTGTTAAAGAAACCAATGAAGTGAATATATCAGAATTTGACCCAAAAGATGATTCTGATTTTTCGCCAACAAAGATTTATTCTATTTATAAAAAAGGGTATAAATACATTTTTAAAGAAGAAAAAACAGAGGCTGGGAAATTCTATGAAGTAGTAGAGCTTTCTCCATTAGGCGGCAAATCGAATGTCTCTAAAATTCAGATTACTGTTAACAAATCGGATAAAAGTATAAAAACATGGAAAGTTTGGGATAAGTCTGGCAAAAGAACCGTTTTTAGAATTGACAAATTTACACCTAATGTACCTGCAACTGACGCTCTTTTTACATTTGATAAATCTAAATATCCTGGAGTAGAAGTGGTAGATTTGAGATAAGTATTTATTCTTTTAATAGTTTATAAAGTATTCCACTAGTCTTATCTATTTTTGTTGGTTTGATGCTTTTCTTTACAGTATTTTTTTCAGGATTTATAACATTGTAGAATTCTAAAAGTTCACCAGATTTGGAATAACATTCCGTATTTGTTTTTATCCATCTAGCCTTAATTTGATTAGCTAAAGCGTTCTTTTTATATTTTCTCAAGCTACTAATTGCTATCCATTGTAGATCTGCCCTGCCAAAGGGTGCGTCATTTATTAAACCTGTAACATTCAAAGTTGTGGAAAGGCCACCTGGCATTAAAAATGATTTTTCCAGCAATTCTGCAATTTTTGTAGCTTGGTTTTCACTAGCCAAACCAACAAATAATGGAAAAACCCCAGAAAGAGCATACACATTGCTTCTTTTTTTGTTTAGAAAATCATAATCAAAGTAAAATCCTTTGGTATCATCCCAAAAGTAAGTATCAAAAATAATTTTTCTTTTTTTTGCTAAGTTTTCAAAACTCCTAGCATAATCAGGTTGTTCATTGGCCTTGTATGCCTTAGCCAAAGTTTTTTCAAGATGATATAAAAGTGCATTTAAATCAACTGGGGCTATCTGAAGGGTATGGACTTGTTCTGTTTTCTGCAAATTTGAAATCCATCTACTAGAGTGCTCCCAATCACTTTCGCTAGCAGCTCTTAAGTTTTTAAATAGAAATCGATTACAATTTCCATTTATTTTTTTTAATTCCAAATCCTCTCGGTAAACTTCGACTCTTGGCGTATTTAAGGGGTCGTAATATCTATTTAAAAGATTATTTTTTTCTAAAAAGACTACTCTTTTATATGCTAACTCTTTCTTATTTTGAGCTTCTTTTTGTTTTAGGCTTTCATCTTTGTCTTGTGCAGACATCCAGAATTGATATTCTTGGGTAAGTTGAGGTAAAGCAAATTTTAATATTTCAGGATTTGTTTTTGAAATTTCTTCTAAAATAAAAGATAAAAAAGGCGGGTTGGATCTTCCGAACAAATAAGTACGGTTTCCAGCTGGCATATAGCCAAAATCTTGTACTAATTGTACTGCATTTACTGCTATATTTTTAGCCAAAATATTTTGTTTCGCTGCTAAAAGGCCTAAAATTGAATAATAATTACTGCCATAATTTAACTCGTTTGAATATTTACTAACAGATAAATAAATATTTCTTGTAGGTATAAGGGACCCTCCATCGTCAAATGGTTTTCTAATTCTATTTTTCCAATCTTCTAAAAGGTATTCTTCTAAACCTTTTTTATTTTCTATTTTAATGGGGGGATTAGTAAATGTAAAATTTTGACTTACGAAGTTTGCTAAATCAAAAGCAGGTTTATTTTTTTCTTGAGTGTATTTTAGAAGAATTTCTTTCGCTTTAAATTTTGGAATTGCGTCAGCAAATGTTTTAGAATCTTCAAAAATCTGTTGAGTTTGAACTTCAACAAAAAGTTCACCAAATAGAATATCGGGAGAAATATATTCTTTTTTTGTGACAGCATCCCTACATGCTAAAATACACAAACTTAAAAATGCAAAAACGAAAAATTTCATTATTAAGAATTTAAAACAAGCATCAACTTTATGGGATGATACTTGTTACAATTAGTATATTGTAACCAAAATTTTGAATCAAGTGTTTAAAAACTTTCTAAACCACTAAAAAAGAAAGAGCTTTCAATTGCTGCGTTTTCATCAGAATCTGATCCATGTACTGCGTTTTCTGCTTTTGATTTTGCATAAGCTTTTCTAATCGTGTTTTCAGTGGCTTCAGCAGGATCGGTAGCTCCAATCAAGCGTCTAAAGTCAGCAACTGCATTTTCTTTTTCTAAAATCATAGCTACAATTGGACCAGCCGACATCATTTCGCATAATTCACTATAAAATGAGCGCTCTGCATGAACACCGTAAAACTTGCCAGCTTGGGCTGCTGTTAAATGCAGTTTTTTAATTGCTACTATCCTAAATCCTCCTTCTTCTATCATTTTTGTTATTCCACCTACATGATTATCCGCCACTGCATGTGGTTTTACCATGGTATAAGTCCGGTTATTTGACATATTGTTGTTTTAATAATTTTCGCAATAATAATGAATTTTAGTTTAATCCTTTCAAAACAAGAAAATGGTTTCATAAAATCAGAATTATTTTTTTAAAATCGAGTTAAATTGTCCAAGTATGTAAGATTTTAACGGAGTTCTAAAAGTTAAATCGAATTAGGTTCGTAAATTGCGTGCGTTTAAAAAAAGATATGGTAAGTTACTTTACGGACGATTCACAGAAATTACTGAAATTTAATGATTGGTTTTCAAATGCAAAAAATATTGTCATTACAAGCCATCAAAATCCTGATGGTGATGCATTTGGCTCAGGCTTAGGATTAACTGCTTTTTTAAAATGTTTTGATTTCGAAAGCGTAACTTTCATTAGTCCAACTGATTATGCAGATTTTCTAGGATGGATGCCTGGCGTTGAGGAAATTGTAGTTTTTGATCCAAAAAATAAAATTACTGTTGAGAAATTAATTAATCAAGCAGATATTTTATTTTGCTGTGACTTTTCAGCAGTTGATAGAGTTAAAGACATGAAAGCATTACTTTTGGGTGCGAAAGGAAAAAAAATAATAATTGACCATCATGAAGAGCCAGAGGATTTTGCGGATTTAGTATTTTGGAATCAGAAAGCATCATCTACATGTGAACTAATTTTTCAGCTTATCGATAAATTAGGTTATAAAACAAAAATAAATTTAGCTACTGCAAAATGCTTATATACAGGACTAATTACCGATACAGGTTCATTTAAATATGATGCTACCAACTCGGAAGTACATAGAATAGCGGGAGAGTTACTCAATTTAGGGGTTAGGCCGAGTACGATTTATAGAGACCTTTTTGACAACAATACCTTTGATAGACTTAAGTTTTTAGGGTATGTTTTAAACAAAAAGATGGTTTATTTATCTGAATATAGAATTTGCTATTTTTATATTTCTGAAAGTGAACTTAAGAGATATAATTCAAAAAGCGGGGATACTGAAGGAATTGTAAACTATGGTCTTTCTATTTCTAATGTAGTTATGGCCGTCATTTTTATTGAAAAGGACGGGATAATTAAAATTTCATTTCGATCGGTGGAGGATTTTTCTGTTTCAGAAATTGCAAGAACTCATTTTGATGGTGGGGGTCATAAAAATGCAGCTGGAGGAAGATCTTTAAAAACATTAGAGGAAACAGTAGAAAAATTCCTAAATTTGCTGCCGTTTTACAAAAATCAATTGCTTTTACAACCAAATTAAGTTTTTATAATCATACCAAAATACATTCTAATGAAATTAAGTACTAAAGTTTTAGGTCTATTTATTATTGCGGGTTTAACTTCTTGCGATAAATTTAAAGTAACTACCACAGCCGATGGGGATAGATTACAAATTCACGAGAAAGGAAAATCTGGCCAAGTAGGGAAAGATGGAGATATAGTAACATTTCACCTTATTATTAAATCTTCTACTGATTCCGTAATAAAAGACAGCTATAAAGAAGGTCAACCTTTTACAGTGCCTCTTCAAAAAGGACAATTTAAGGGTTCTTTTGAAAGTGCATTATTTCACATTGCCGAAGGAGATAGCACAACTGTATTGGTAAGTGCTGATTCTTTGTTTAATGCCATGACACAACCTTTGCCTCCAGGTATCAAAAAGGGAAGTGATTTGAAATTTACTGTTAAAATGACCAAAGTTCAAACAAAGGAAGGTTTTCAGAAAGCAATGATAGAGAAGAAAAATAATGAAGGTAAATTTATTGAAGAATTTGTAGCAAAAAGTCTTAAAACCGCCACTAAAACCATTGATGGAATTTATTTTCTTGAAAATGTTGTGGGTACTGGGGCAACGCCAACGCAAGGGAAAACCGTATCTGTTAATTATGTAGGAAAGTTTATGGATGGAAAAATATTTGATCAGAATCCTAAAGGACAAGAGTTTTCATTTCCTATTGCGATGGGGCAAGTTATTCCAGGTTGGGATAAAGCCTTAATGACAATGAAAGTAGGTGGAAAAAGTACATTTGTGATTCCTTCTTCATTAGCTTATGGAGAGCAAGGAGCAGGTGGATCAATTCCACCAAATACTCCATTGGTTTTCGATATTGAGCTTTTAGGTATTAAATAGTAGAATTTTATTATAAATATTTAGTCTGTATGTTCGTTTTTAAGGCGAAAATGAACATACACTCTTTTAAAATGAATAAATAAGCATGATATTTAAAATTAGAAAATTTGTAATTTTGATATTACCTGCGGTGGTAATGGTGTCATGTTTAGGCAAATTTGTTGAAAGTGATGTGGACAAAATTCTGAAAGAGAATGAGGCTATTATTACAGCTTATGCAAATAAAAACGCTCTTAATTTTACTAAAGACCCAAGTACAGGCATTTTTTATCGTTTAATAAATACAAACCCCAGTGGCCAAATAAGTGGAGCGAAATTTGATTTTTATATAGCTTATTCCATTGGGTTGCTAAACGGGACTCAGTTAGAAAAAAAAATAGCTAAAGATTCCACAATTATTAATTTGTATGGAACTCAATTGTTTGATGGTTTTTTGGCTTCTATGTTGTTATTAAAAGAAGGAGAGAAAGGACAATTTTTAATTCCCTCCTATTTAGCATTTGCTGAATCACCTCCTGCGGGGGTCGCCAAAAATGAAGTTATTTTATTAGAGATAGAGCTTTTAAAGCTTTTTTCTGAAGATGAAAAAATAGATTTGTTTATAAAAAAGAAGAAATTGAATGTAACTGAGAAAACTAGCACTGGATTACGTTTTATCAGAACTAATGAACCCACAAAAGAGGAGATTCTAAAAACGGGTGATGTTTTGTCTGTAAAATATAATGGAATGTATCTAAATGAAACTTCTTTTGATAGTGGAACATTTCCATATACTATTGGAGCAGGTAATGTGATAGCAGGATTTTCGGAAGGTCTAGGAAAATTAAAGAAAGGGGAAAAAGCAAAATTGGTTTTTCCTTCTTCTATTGGATATGGAACTACAGGAAACTCAAAGATTCCCCCATTTGCACCTTTGATTTTTGATGTGGAGATTTTAAGTGTAAATAGTAAGTAGTTATTTCGCTTTTACAAACATATTCAAAAAAAGAGCCAATATTCTATGAGTCTTTCTTTGAATTTTGTTCAAGAAATTAAGGAAAAGGGATTATTAAGTTTTCTTTTATTGATTATTATTCTATTCTAGAAAATATTTAAACTAGAAACCTCCTAAACAAGTTAGGAGGTTTCTAGGTAAAGCCAAATTTACAATGCTTACTTTTTCCAAAGTTTCAATTTTAAGCGTTCATTGATATAATACATACAAGGCAAAATTAGTAAGGTAAGGATAGTTGAAAATGTTAATCCGTATATTATGGTCCAAGCCAAAATATTCCAGAAAACTGCACTATCGCCTCCAACGTGAACATTAAAACTTAGATCTACAAATAATGCGGCAAAGTCTATTGTAAGGCCAAAAGCCAAGGGAACTAGTCCTAATACTGCAGAAGCAGCTGTAAGCAATACTGGCGTAAGACGCGTTGAACCCGCTTCTACAATTGCATCCTTTAAACTATAGCCTCTAGCTAGGAGTTCGTCTGTAAATTCAATAATCAGAATTCCGTTTTTGACCACTATTCCGGCTAAGGCTATTATTCCAACACCAGACATCAAGACAGAAAACGTTTTTCCAAATAACATAAAACCTAACAAAACCCCTATTAAGCTTAACAAAATCGTAACGAAAATTATAATTGGCTTTACTATTGAATTAAATTGAGTCGCCAAAATCAAATAAATTAAGATCATAGCTATTCCAAATGCCGAAGCTAAAAATGCACCTGTTGCAGCCTGTTCTTCTTGTTCTCCCCCTTGTCGAATACTATAACCAGAAGGCAAAGCTATGTCTGAAATCGTCTTAAAAATCTCAGTATTTACTTCTGTTGGATTAAAAGGCTCTATAACATCTGAGCCTAATGTAATCATCCTTTCGTTATTTTTTCTATTAATTTGTGAAAATGTAGAAGAATAACTAATGTTAGCAATGGAAGCCAAAGGCACATTTCTTAATACCCCACCCAAATTCATGTCTCTGTAGGTAATATTCATGCTCAACAACTTCTCTACTTGATTTCTATCCTCTTGTTTTAGTCTTAACTGAATTGGGTACTCGTCTTCGGCATCTCTAAACTTTGAAATTTCTGAACCAAAAAGGGCCGTTCGTATAGCCATTGCAACTTGTGCAGAGCTAATACCTTCTCTTGAAGCCTTTTCTCTATCCACATTTACAATAATTTCGGGCTTATTTACAACCAAGTCAGATTTTAGCTCTTCAATGCCTTCTATCCCCGCAGCGGCTATTTTAGCTTTGATCTCTTTTTCGATTCGAATCATTTCATCAAACTCTTTGCCTATAATTTCTATCGAAATTGGCTTGCCTGTGGGGGGGCCATTATTTTCTCTTTGCACAGAAATCTCAGTTCCTGGTAAGCCATTTAGCTTTTCTCTAACTTTATTTAGTAATTCTTGTGAAGAAATATTTCCTCTATCTATTTTACTTACAAATGCTATAGTGACCTTAGACTTGTGAGGTGTAGCCGCACGGTCTTGGTTCATAGGGTCTCCAGCATTTTTTCCAACATTAGATATTACCGAATTAATAGCCATTTCGGCTTTGTTTTCTTTTATAACTTCGAACACTCGTTTTTCAATTTCACGAGTCATTATATCGGTTTTGAGTGCATCGGTACCAATGGGCATTACATTATACACATAAATATAATCGGGTTCGGCACTTGGAAAAAATATCACTTTGGGTTTTACAATCCCCATCATAACAAAAGTAAAAATCAATAAAACAAACATACTTAAAACGGCAAAAATTGGCCTCCATCCTTTAATAAGCCAAGAGATTAGTTTTTTGTAATTCGTTTTTAATTTTGGCAAAAGCCTTTCCTGAAAAGGAATGATAATTTTTGGAGTAAGTATATAATGATTAAATACATAAAGAATGGTAATCATTAGTGTGAAATTGGCTAATCCTCTAAAGGTGGTGCTCCCACCAAAAGAAATCACATAACAAAACGCAGCAATTGATAAAAGTATCATTAGTGGTTTTTTTATAGCTGAAAAGTTTACAGGTTTTGCCTTTTCTTCATCTTCTCGTTTCATAAAAGAAATAGCAAAGATAGGATTCATAACATAGGCCACTATTAAAGAGGCTATTAAAGTAAATATGAGGGTAAAAGGCAAGTATTTCATAAATTCGCCAACTATTCCGCTCCAAAATAACAGCGGTAAAAATGGAGCGATGGTGGTTAATGTTCCCGATAATACGGGTACAAATACTTCTGAAGCTGCCAGCTTTACAGCTTCAACAATGCTTAGATTTTTATGTTGATTGAATAGTCTATGTGAGTTTTCAATTACCACAATGGCATCATCAACTACAATTCCCAAACCTAATAAAAATGCAAAAAGTACAATTGTATTTAATGTAAAACCCATTAGTAACAAAGGATAGAAAGCCAATAGGGCAGAAAGTGGAACGGATAACCCTACAAAGATAGCATCACGCACACCCATAAAAAACATCAGTACAAGTACCACAAATATAAAACCCAATACTACAGTATTTATCAAATCATTAATATCCCCTTTTGTTCTTTCGGAAGAATCAGCTGTTACAGTAATTTCTAACTCTTGGGGCACTTCACCAGCTTTAAACTCATCTAGTATTGCAAAAATCTTCTCGGAAGCTATAACTAAATTTTCTCCGCCACGCTTTATAATATTTAGAGTTACCACAGATTTGTTGTCAAGTCTGGCAAAATCTTGGCGCTCCGCATTAGAATCAGAAATTTGAGCCACATCTCCAAGTCTTACAGTGGCACCCTGGCCAGTACGGAAAATCAAATTCTCTATTTGAGAAATCGTTTTAAATTCTCCTGCTACTCGTAAGGTTCTCCTAACATCGTTAATATTCAATTCGCCTCCAGAAATATTTACGTTTTCTCCTTGAACAGCGGACTGAATATCAAAAAATGTTATTCCATACGACTTCATTTTATTGATATCCAAGTTTATCTGGACCTCACGATTTAATGCTCCAATTATATCCACTCGTGTTATTTCTGGCAAAGCTTCAATTTTATCTTGTAATTGCTCCGCATAACTTTTTAGTTTACCTAAAGGAAAATTTCCAGAAACATTGATGTTCATGATTGGAAATTCTGAAAAATTAACTTCCAATGCAGTAGGATCCTGTGTAAGATCTTTGGGTAAATCTCTTTTTGCTTTGTCAATGCCACTTTTCACTCTTTCTTTGGCAGCTTGAACATCCACCCCAGTTTGAAATTCCACTGAAATTATAGAAATATCTTGTAGAGCGTTAGACTTTATGCTTTTCACCCCTTTTTCCGATTTCAACTGCTTTTCTAACGGTTTATTTATCAGGTTTTCTATATCGGCTGGTGTAGTACCTGCATATACCGTTTGTACAATAATAGTAGGGACAACTATTTCAGGAAATTGTTCTTTTGGTAAGCCATTAAATATAAAGTAGCCTGCAAATGTGACAAGGATAGTTAGCAAATAAACGGTAGTTTTGTTTCTTGCTAAACCTCCAATCATATTATAAATCAGACCTTTGGCCTCTGGAAGTTGGTCAGACTCATGTAAATTATTATTATCTTTCATATATTAATTTTTGAAAATTGGTAAATGTGGAATTAATAGTTCACCAATTGGCCGTCAACAATCTCTTGATAGCCTTCAGTAATTAATGTATCACCTACTTTTAAGCCAGATTTTATCTCCACTTTTCCGTCATAGGTAAGGCCAGACGTTATAATTCTAGACCGGGCAATTTTTTTATTTCCTTCTGATTCTATTACATAAACTATTGATCCCTGCTCGGTGTTTTGGACTAAATTTTGTGGAATAACAATTGCTCCACCTTTCGACTGGTCATTAATACTAACAATTGCTAAAAGATTAGGCTTTAGCGATTTGTCTATATTTGGCACTTTAGCTTCTACTGTAAAAGTCCTAGAAGCCGGATTAATAGTTTGACTTACATAGCTAATAACAGTTTTAATCTCTTTATTTAAATCAGGAAATTTAATGGAGATCAAGTTTCCTTTCGAAATGGTACCCGCATAGGTATCGGAAATATTTGCAACTACCTTTAAATCATTTAGATTTACCACTCTCAAAATACCCAAACCTGGTGCAGCTATTTCGCCTTCTTTAAGCCTTACTTCATCTACAACTCCAGAAATTGGAGATAAAACTACATTCATTCCATCTTGTGAACGCAAAGTTACAATCCGACGCTCTAATGATTCCACAGAAGATTTAGCTTGAATATATTGTACTTCTGTTCCTATTTTTTGATCCCAAAGATTCTTTTGTCTTTCAAAAATTGTTTTTGCGGTTTCAAGTTGAAGTTGAACTTCTTGAATTGAGTTTCTCAATATCGAGTTATCCAAAGTCGCAATTTTTTGTCCTTTGGTAACAAAGTCTCCCACTTTTACAAAAATTTTAGTGATAGCTCCACCCATTTGAGGACTTACAAATACGTTGTTTTCTGCTTCTAGCCTACCAGTAGATTCAACAAAATGTTGAAAATTTGAAGCTAAAACAGGTGATGCCACCACGGTTTTAACTTTTTCTTCTTTTGAAGGCTCCAGCTTTTCTATTTCTTTTTGAAGATTTGTTATTTTATCATTAACAGCCAGTTGCTCTTTTTTTAATTCCGCTAATTGTGCTTTTTTCCCTAACAGGGTGTTGTCTTCTTTTTTACCACACGAAACGACGGATACTATTAAGATGATAGTTGCAAAAGCGATGATAAATTTTTGTCTATTTTGTTTCATATTATTTTTCGTAAATTTTTTAATTTTTAATTAAATTACCTTGGGCTTTATCTAAATCAACTTTAGAAATTAAAACATCATATAGAGCACTGAAATAGTTATTTTGAGCTTGTTTAAGATCCGACTCGGCATTTACAACTTCTAGGTTAGAACCAACGCCTTGCAGGTACTTTATTTTGGAAACACTTAATACTTCCTGGGCTAAATCCATATTTCTAGACTGAACATCCAAACTTTCAAAACCATTTTTTAAGTTTATTTTAGCTTGTTCATTTTGAAGTTTAAAAGATTCTTTTAACAACTCCGCCCCATTATCAATTTTAATGATATTTAAACGTTGCCGTTCCATCTGTACTTTTCTTAAACCTGAATCATAAATAGGAATTCTAACCGCCAAAGACAAAGCCGAACTAGGAAACCATCGTTCAAATGGATTAAAAACAGGATTTCCGTGTCCAGCCCCAAAACTACCATTAAAAGCAACAGACGGAAAAATTCCTTTTTGTATTCTTTCTACGTTTAGTAAGGTAAGTTTCCTAGAAGTTTCAATTTGTGAAAACTCAATTCTTTTTTGAGGGTTTACCTCTTCCACCAATGTTGACCTTATCAACTTTACATTTTCAATATCAAGTTTGTCTGTTAGCGTAATTTTCTGTCCAATTGGATATGACATTTGGAATTTCAATAATTGATAAGTAAGTTCAATTAAATTTTTGATTTTTTGCTTTTCAGTTACTAGATTATTCCTCTGAACATTTAGTCTATCTATATCAATTTTTTCAGCAAAACCTTGTTTAAAATACTGCACTGTTTGAAAAATAGCTGAATCAAGACGAGCAATATTTAAATTAAAAATATTTGCACGCTGTTCAGCCACTAGAGCCGAATAATATGCTTTTTTAACATTTTCTGCTATGTCTATTTGCGACTTCTCCAGTTCTTGAGCGGCCATTTTTCGATAGGTGTCGGCTGCACGAATCCCTACTAACCAAGTAGCATCAAAAATTAATTGATTTACTCCAATTCCAGTCTGTCCGCCCCATGGCACTCCAAATCTTACTTTGGATATTTCACCCTCTGCAGCATTTGGATTGAATGTTTTAGCAGGCAAAATCGAAGTAGGAACAATTGCATTGTAGGTATAAGAAAACTGCCCATTTACCAGTGGCAAACCAGCATACTTAATTTCTTTAATTTGGAGCTCGGCATCTTGAATACCAACTATGGCATTTTTAACATTTGCGTGATTTTTTAATCCAAAGGTTACGGCCTCTTCTATGCTAAAAGCATATTGGGCTTCAAGTTTTGTAATGCTAAATAACAAAACAAATAAGAGCGAAATGTATTTAATCATAAAGTATTTATTTTTAATTCTTGCTTGTATTTTTCATAAATCTCCAGCCCTATTGGGCTTACAATGCCTCTAATGAAGTGGTCGATAAAATGGATTTGAACAGTAATAAGTTTGAAGTTTTTTGGGGAAAAAATCTTCATATTAAAAGCTAAATCAACAGATTCAACTCTTAGTTTAGCCATTATTTCAACATCAACATCGCTTCTGTACAATTTTTGATGAATTCCATCTAACATATTCCTTTTTACTATATCTAAAAAGTTTATTTTAAATGCTAAATATTTATCCCATGCTTGAGGGTGATATTTTTGTAAATCGAATAGCATAACAGGATTAATATTTTCAAATATTTCATACATTTTATTAGTACTAAGAAAAATCTCATCAATTGGGTTCTTGGCTTTTTTATAAATTACTTCGGCCTCTATTTTTTCTCTTTCCAAAGCGATTGAAATAACTTCATTTACGATTTGATTTTTATCAATAAAGTGTAGGTAAATAGTTTTTTTTGATATTCCAAGTTCTTTAGCAATATCATCCATAGTAATGCTCTTAATGCCTAAGCGAAGAAAAAGCAATTCAGCCGATTTTAATATTCTATTCTTTGTATCCACAATACGAAAAACTCGGGAAACTTTTAAAAGGTTCAAAGTTTTTATAGTTTTTTTAAGAAATTAATCTCGATTAAAATTACAAATAACTTTAACAATTGATATGAAATTTATACTAAAGACATGTAATCAATGATAAATGGAAAAAATATCGCATTTAAATCAGGAATGACAAAAATTAAAAATAGTACTATACTAAGAATTATTTATATCTAATTGAATTGATTATTTGGCAATCAGGCTAATTTGTCATTCCAAGCTTTTAGACTTAATTTTGTATAAATTAAAAAAAATTAATCTTGTCTGTTTACAAAAAAATAATTTTCCCTTTTATTTCTAAGTTTGATCCTGAGAAAATCCATTATTTTGCAATGGATTGCTTATCTATTGCATGTAAAATTCCTTTAATTTCATCGCTTATTAAAAGCTCTTTTGAAGTAAAAAGTGTAGCATTAGAAAAAGAAGTTTTTGGTTTAAAATTCAAAAACCCCATTGGTTTAGCCGCAGGTTTCGATAAAAATGGTCAATGGATTGACGAATTGTCTAATTTGGGTTTTGGATTTATCGAAATAGGCACTGTAACACCAAAAGCTCAGGATGGAAACCCTAAACCTAGGTTATTTAGACTTAAAAAAGATACGGCTTTGATAAACCGAATGGGTTTTAATAATGAAGGATTAGAAAAAGTAATCGAGAATTTAAGGCAACGAAATTCTGATATACTGGTAGGTGGCAATATTGGGAAAAACAAAACCACAGAAAATGAAAACGCAGCTAACGATTATTTGGTAACTTTTAACGGTTTGTTTGATTTAGTGGATTATTTTGTGGTTAATGTTTCTTCACCTAATACACAAGGCTTACGAGAATTACAAGAAAAAGAACCCTTATCTAAGATATTGAAGCTTCTTCAAAAAGAAAATTCTTTAAAGAAAAAAACTAAACCCATTTTATTGAAAATAGCCCCAGATCTTACTAATTCCCAACTCGATGATATTGTAGAAATTGTAATTGAATCAAAAATAGCAGGAGTTATTGCCACTAACACAACTCTTTCTAGAGAAAATCTAAAAACAGAAAGTTCAAAAATAAATGCCATAGGTGCCGGTGGACTTTCGGGCAAACCATTAAAGGCACGATCGACAGAAGTTATTGCTTATTTGTTCCAAAAATCAAAAGGATGCTTTGGAATAATTGGGGTGGGCGGAATAAGTAATTATGAAGATGCTATTGAAAAGCTAAATGCAGGAGCAAGCCTGGTTCAAGTGTATTCAGGTTTCATATATGAGGGCCCAGGAATTGCATCGGCAATAAACAAAGGATTACTAAAAGCTAAACTTTGATAATTAAAATCAAGTTATATCGTAAAACAATCAAAAAAATGAGTGTGGTTCCTTACAAAAATAGTTTAGATAGCAAGAAAAAGCAAGTAGCCGAGATGTTTGATAGTATTTCAGGCAAATACGATTTTCTTAATCACTTACTAAGCGGGGGTATTGATATTTATTGGCGTAGAAAAGCCTTAAATATGATTAAAGATAGAGTCAACAATCAAATCTTAGATATTGCTACTGGCACAGGCGATTTGGCAATAGTAGCCAACAAAATTTTAAAGCCTGAAAAAATAATTGGGGTCGATATTTCTGAAGGTATGCTCCATGTTGGAAGAGAAAAAATGAAAAAGCTAAACTTACAAGATAAAATAGAAATGCAATTGGGTGATTCTGAAAAACTTGTGTTCAATGACAATACTTTCGACACTGTAATCGTTTCATTTGGCGTTAGGAACTTCGAAAATTTACTTATAGGACTTACTGACATGTATAGAGTTACTAAGCGAGGTGGTACTTGTTTGATAGTTGAATTTTCGAAACCTACCCTTAGCCCATTTAAGCAGTTTTATTGGTTGTATTCTACTAAATTGTTGCCATTTATTGGAAAAATAGTGTCAAAAGACAGCTCTGCCTACAGCTATTTGCCAGAATCTGTCAAAGCGTTTCCAGATGGCAAAGAATTTGTAAAGGTTTTTAATCAAGCGGGTTTTAAAGATATCATCACAAAAACCCTAACATTTGGTATATGCTCAGTTTACATTGGAAAAAAATTGTAATCGTTTTAAGTTTATTGTCTCTATCTGAAAGTTCTTTTTCTCAAGAAAGAATAAAATATCAGCCAGATTACGATGCCAAAAGAGTACATTTTGGATATTTCCTAGGAATAGCTACCACTACTTATAAACTTAGATTTAACAATGCATATTTAGCTGATATAAACAAAACCATTTATGCCATTACCTCCCCCTCCTCTTCTGGTATCAAAGCAGGGGGAGTAGTTAATTTTCATATCAATGATTATTTTGATTTTAGAATTTCACCTTTATCAGTATCCATTTATGCTAGAAAATTATTAGAAAACGATAGTATTCAGCATAATCAGGTAGACAAAGCATGGTTTGAAATACCTATGATACTCAAATACAAATCCGAAAGAAGACACAATTCTAGAATGTTTATATTTGGAGGGGTAAAATATGGTTTTGAAACCAATGTGGTTAATAAAAAAGCGGGAGTGGCTCAAATAAATAATTTCAGTACCAAAACCAGTGATTTTTGTATTGAATACGGAATGGGTTTAGAGCTTTTTAAAGAATATTTTAAAGTTACTCCGGAGCTTCACTTTTCGCATGGAATTAAAAACATGATAAATCCAGGTGCAAATGGCATTAGTAATACCAATTTTTTAAGCTATATTGATAGAATGAACACTCATTCGGTTACTTTTTTTCTAGTTTTTCAATAATTGCTTTTGCTTGGAGTATTAATTCGATGTCAGCCTCATAATTTTGAAATTCATCAATACCTTCTCCACCCATATAAATTGTTTTGTTTGTACGAATCATTTTACTTTCGAATGCTTTTTTTGCTGAAAAATGAAAAGCATCCACATTAGTTTCCGCTATTTTTTCAATATTCCTAGAGTTTACGCCACTTCCAGCCATAATTTGAATTCTTCCTTTTGCCAACTTTACCCATTTCGATAGATTATCAAAGCCATCTATTGCAAAATTACATTGACCAGAAGTCAATATATTTTGTATACCCAAACAAATCAATTCTTCCAACGCTTTTTCTGGATTAATACATCTATCAAAAGCTCTATGAAAAGTAATAGGCAAAGGAGAAGCAACTTTTATTAACCTTTTAGTATTTTTAATATCGATTTTTCCATCTATAGATAATAATCCAAAAACGAAGCCTGATGGCTTATATTCTTTCATGATTTCAATATCAGCTATCATTGTCAAAATTTCATCTTCTGAATAGCAAAAATCTCCACCTCGTGGCCGAACCATAATAAAAACTGGAATGTTAATTTGTTCCAAAACTTCTTTAACTAAACCAATAGAAGGACTGGTGCCACCTTCTAAAAAACCGCCACAAAGTTCAATTCTATCCGCACCTCCTCTCTCTGCATTTTTACAAGAATAAAGAGAATAACAACAAATTTCTAATAGTTTTTCTTTGTCATTCATAATAATTTTAAAATTTTAAAGGACTGAAATTCAGTCTTTTATTAAATTTTTCGAAAAAACACTTGAATTTTAAACATTTTTTTTTGCAAAATGCGTTTTTTATAAAAAGTTTTTTTACTTTTGCAGCCAATTTACAAATGAATCTTTAATTTAAACGGGTGAAAACATGTACTGGACACTAGAACTTGTATCTTATTTAGAAGACGCCCCTTGGCCAGCAACAAAAGACGAATTAATAGATTTTTCGATAAGGTCAGGGGCACCAAATGAAGTAATTGAGAACCTTTCAGAGTTGGAAGATGATGGTCAACCATATGAAAATATCGAAGAGATATGGCCTGATTACCCAACAAAAGAAGATTTCTTTTTTAATGAAGATGAATACTAATTTAATGTAATTTAAATAAAGTTTTCTAAAACATTGATATTTAACAATTAGCATGCCTTTGGGCATGTTTTTTTTGTTTTTTTAACTATTTATCTTTTAAAAAATCTTTTAAAAAAATATTTGAAATCAAATAATTCTTATATTTGGTACGATTTGCATGCTTTAATTTAGCCAATTATGAACCAGCTTGCTGAAAATCTAAAAGATCTTAAAAATATAGTCAAAAGAGGGGAAGGGGCTTTTTTGGAATTTAAACTTAAAAGCAATCATCCAGAAAAAATCATTAGAGAAGTTGTGGCTTTTGCGAACTCCAAAGGTGGCAAATTGATGATTGGCATAAGTGATGATAAAGAAATAAAGGGTTTAAAATATATTGATGAAGATGAGTATATTATCACTAAAAATATAGAAAAATATATTTATCCTTTAATAGATTACTCTGTAGAAAAAATAAATGTTGAAGGAGACAAAGGGGTTTTAATTTACGATATTAAACCAAGTCCATTTAAGCCACATTTTGTAGATTTGAGCGGAAATCCAGAAGAAAGAAAAGCTTATGTAAGAGTGGAAGATAAGTCCATTCAAGCTAGTAAGGAAGTTAGAGAAATTTTAAAAGGTCAAAATAAAGATAAAGGTTATAAGTTTAGCTTTGGAAAAAAAGAAAAAGCACTGATGGAATTCATAGATAAAAATGGAAAAATTACAGTCAAGGAATATTCAGAAATAGCAAATATTAAAAAAAAAGATGCTAGCCGAACAATAGTTTTAATGGTATTGGCTGGTGTTCTAAAAGTACTTCCTCATGAAATAGAAGATTATTATATTGCTATATAATTCAATTTTAAGACAAATTAGAAATAATTTTTTCATTATTAATGCCCTAGGTTTCATTTAAAAGAACAAAGTCTAGGCATTTTCTAATCTTTACAATTTTTAAACTATCCTCAAAAATAATATTACCTCGTATGTTTTCGAAAAAAATCGAAAATTAATTGGTTTGCATTTAATACTTTCGAAGGTTGATCTGCACTGGCACGAACTATAGGGGCACCTGGCCAGAAATGGCCTCCGTCTTTTGTTAAATAATAATGAATTTCGGTTTGAGAATTACAGGAAGTCCATTCAGTTAACTTAAAATTTTGGTCATCCTTCAGCACTTTAGCAATGTTCTTACAATCATTTATAGCTGCCCAACTAGCTATGCCTTTTTCCACTGCAGGATAATTTATGCCCCTTATTCCAATGCCTCCATTAAATGGGCCATTTTTGTCCAAAATTGAATGAAACTGAATAATAGGCATGCTGAATTTTGGTTTACATTCAGAAATAGTAACCATTGTGCAGGCTACTGGAGCAATTGCGGCTATTTTGTTGGAGATTTCACACCCTAATCTATACGCCATCATACCTCCATTCGACATGCCAGTAGCATAGACACGTTTAGAATTAGATTTGTAAATCCTATTTACTTCATCTATCATTTGACTAAGAAAACCTACATCATCTATATTCTTTTCCATTGCATATTCGCAACAAAAACCCACATTCCAAGTTCTAACCTTTAAGATTCCTTCGCTTTGTACGCCATCTGGATATATAATTATATATTTTTCCTCTTCCGATTTTTCTTTTAATCCGTAGCTATCTTCCATCTTCTTTGCACTTCCGCCTCCGCCATGCATAGCAATTAGAACTGGAAATGAATTTTGATCGGAGTAATAAGTGCTAAGCAAAACTACCGTAAATGTTCGCGCCAAACTTCCAACTTCTAGCGTAGATTCTATTCTAAATTCACCATAAGGAGCTATTTTTTTATATTTTCCACAAGAAATAAATAATAGCAAATTAAAAAAAATGAGGCATAGAACTTTCATAGACTAAAGTTTATTTTAGTACGCTATTTGGAAAGATCCTTTTAAAAAAAGTTTAATTGTTGCATTTAATTCTTGAACCAAGCAAATTAAGTATTACGCAATTTTTAAAATAGTACTAATTCGTTTCCTCGCAAAACAGGCAAAATATCAAATTTATTTTTTTCCAAACAAAAAGCAATGTCTTTATGAATTCCTAAATTTTGCATCCTTCTTATATGCGAAGAATTAGCTAAATATTTGCCCATATTGTCGCTGGCTTGTTGATACATTCTCATTGAAAGTATTGCAGAATCTTCTGCTACAAAATATTCTTCCTTAAGTGCATCTACCATGGCCCCTGCAAAAAGAGTGTCTTCTAAGTTGGGTCTGCCTTTCCATCCTGAACATAAAACTAATAAATCATACGGTTGGTTTTTAAGGTGATTTACAACCGTTTGAAGGTTTAGAAATGCGCCAATTATTACTTTTACTGCATCGCTTTTGGCTTTAGCAATAGACAAGGTACCATTTGTTGTGGTCATTGCTATTTTATTGCCAACCAGCCTTTCGTCCATATAACTGAATGGAGAGTTATCCAAATCAAAACCTTCAACTTTTTCTGCATTTCTTTCAGCTGCAGCTATATATCCTCGCATCTGGAATTGTTTACATTCTTCGACTGTAGCAACAGGAATTATACTCTTAACGCCATAAGCAAAGGCAGTAACCATACAAGATGTTGCTCTAAATATATCAGTTACTACCACAATAGAGTTATTTAATTTGTGTAGATGCAATAAATCTGGAGAAAGACATACGTCAATACTTTTCATAAATAAATAAATAAATTTTAACAAAAATAGAAATAAAAAACCTAAATTAGATTTTATATTAGACTTCAAAAGAGTTCATACTATCTTTTAAAAAGTAAATTTTTAATTTAGATTAATGAAAAATCATGCTATAAGTTGGTTTGAAATACCTACAGAAGACATAAATAGAGCTCAAAATTTTTATGAAACTATTTTTGATTTTAAAATGATTCCTTTGGAATTTACTGGTTTTCAAATGCGATTGTTTCCAATTCCTGAACCAAATATAGGAATAGGTGGAGCATTGGTAAAAACTGCTAAAGGATTTTATTTCCCTTCAGAAAACCAGGGTCCGCTAATTTATTTAAACGCAAATCCAGATGTCGAATTGGTTTTGTCGAGAGTTGTTGAAGCTGGTGGGAAAATTAGTGTTCCGAAAACACAAATTTCGGAGCAATTTGGTTACATGGGAGTATTCATTGACACTGAAGGAAATAGAATAGCGGTTCATTCTGTACCAATGGGGTGATACCTTTTTATTGATTTGAAAACATAGGTTTAAATCTAAATAAATTTTAGGGTCTGTTTGTTGATATATTTTAAATTCAATAAATTATGCTTAAAAGTTCAGCTACACAGACTGGTTTGGGGTTATTTTCAACGAAATATGTGCCTTCAATTTTCATTTTTAACCCATTATTTGGGACATCAACGGCTTCAATCAACTTAGCGGTCATTCTTATTTTTGTATTGACTTTAACAGGTTGCAAAAATCTAACTTTATCTGCGCCATAATTAATCCCCATTTTAGCATTTTTTACTTCATAAAGTTCATACATAAAATGTGGAGAAAGCGATAATGTTAAAAAGCCATGGGCTATAGTCTTTCCAAAAGGAGAAAACTTTGCTTTTCCCTCATCAATATGTATCCATTGTTTGTCTAATGTTGCCTCAGCAAAGCCATTTATCATCTCTTGATTTACTTCAAGCCATTCAGTAAAATCAAACGATTGTCCAACAAAATCTTTTACCTGATCGAAGTCAAAAAATAAAATTTTTCCAGAACTTGTCCTTTCCAATTCCAAAACCTGTTTTTCAGGTTTTTTAGTAATACTGACCAAAGGATTTCTCAATTCATCATTTAGAATTACAACTGCTTTTCCAATTACTTTCCTATTCATTAGATCTTCTAGAGCTTGAGGAGCCTCTTCCAAAGAATAATATTTGTAAATGTGGGGCTTAAGCTGCCCTTTTATAAAGTAATCTGCTAGAATTAGAATATTTTTAATGTTTTCAGCAGATTCTAAGCTAGCAAATTGCCCCCAGAAAACTCCTATAATTGCACAACCTTTAAGTAACGCTAAATTTAAGGGTATTTTTGGTATCTCACCAGCTGCAAAACCAACTACTAAATAACGGCCTTTCCAAGCCATAGATCGAATACAAGGTTCTGCGTATTTATCTCCAATCGGGTCATAAACTACATCTACTCCATTGCCATTAGTATATTCTTTAATTTTTTCTCTTAAGTCATCTCTCGAATAATTAATTAAAAAGTCTGCCCCTTTGTCTTTGCAAATTGATAGTTTTTCGTCTGAAGATGCAGCTGCAATTACATTGGCCCCCATTAGTTTACCTAATTCTACAGCTGCCAATCCCACGCCTCCTGCTGCACCTAAAACTAAAAGGGTTTCGCCCTTTTGCAACATTGCTCTATCTTTTAATGCATGAAAAGAAGTTCCAAAATTATACATAATTGAAGCTGCAGTAACAAAGTCCATTTCAGAAGAAATAGGGAAAACCCGAGTAGCTTCTACTTCAACTTCCTCTGCAAAACCGCCCCAACCGCAAAGTGCTAAAACGCGATCGCCAACCTTTAAATGCCTGACATCCTCCCCTATTGCTTTAATTATTCCTGCCACTTCGCTTCCAGGGGAAAAAGGCAAAGCGGGTTTAAATTGATACAAATTCTGTATTATTAAAGTATCTGGAAAATTGGCACTGCAAGCCATTACAGCTATAATTACATGGTTTTTTGTAGGAGTTAAAGCTGCAATTTCTTCTAAAACAAGTGAATTAGGAAGTCCGTGTTCTTTACAAAGTATGGCTTTCATTTGATAGTAAGGTTAATTTTACTCGAAATTAAGAAATTTGAGTTAAGAATTTTAATTAAAAATTAAATCTGAGTAGATTTTAAAACTTTATAGCGGGTATTTAAATTAGTATTGTGAATTTTAACGTTTTTTGTATTTAAATGGCAAATTTAATTATGAAATATTTTGGATTATTTGGATTGGTACTATTTAGTGCCTTTTATTTTAGATTATATAAATTTGAAAATTTTAAAACTAAAGAAAACCGTTTCCGTGAAAAAAATTCAAGTATCGTTTTAGGAATTGGAGATGAAGTCAATGATTTTACTTTACGAAGTATAAACGGAAAAAATTATTCACTTGCTACCTATCCTTCTGCTAAAGGATTTATTATTGTGTTTGCCAGCAATTATTGTCCATTTTCTAAAAGTTATGAAGATAGACTTTTGGCTTTAGATAAGAAATATTCCTTGAAATTGTATCCTGTTATAGCTATCAATCCTAATGATCCTCAAGCATATGAAGAAGAAAAACTCGAAAACATGCAAGCTACTTCTAAAGAAAAAGGCTTTACATTTTCATTTTTAATTGATGAAAAACAGCAGGTTGCAAAAAACTTTGGAGCTACAAGAACCCCGCATGTATTTATTGTGAAAAAAGAAAACGGCAAATACATCATTAAATACTCGGGTGCTATTGACGATAACCCTCAAGACCCTGCTGGAATTACCAAAAACTATGTTGAAGATGCCTTGACCAACATTCTTGAAAACAAACCTGTAAAAAATCAACAAACCAAGCCCATAGGATGTGCTATTCGATGGAAATAAAATTATGTCAGTAAAACTACCCAACCCAATACCCAAAAATAGGACTAATGAGATGCTGGCCTTTTCGAGGCTTTTAGACATCATGGATGAGCTTAGAGAAAAATGCCCATGGGATAAAAAGCAAACTTTAGATAGCCTTAGACATCTAACTATTGAAGAAACATATGAGCTTTCTGATGCTATTTTAGAAAACAATTTCTCTGAAATTAAAAAAGAATTGGGGGATTTGATGCTCCATTTAGTTTTTTATGCCAAAATAGGCTCAGAAACCAACAATTTTGATATTGAAGAAATACTTAATGGAATCTCAGAAAAATTGATTGTGAGACATCCTCATATTTACGGTGATGTCGTGGTAGAAAACGAAGAAGATGTAAAGAAAAACTGGGAGCAAATTAAGCTTAAAGAAGGAAATAAGTCAGTTTTGGGTGGCGTGCCAAAATCTTTGCCTGCACTAGTGAAAGCCATGCGAATACAAGAAAAAGCACGTGGTGTTGGTTTCGATTGGGAAGAAAAAGCCCAAGTTTGGGCAAAAGTAGAGGAAGAAATGCAGGAATTTAAAGAGCATTTTAATGCTGAAACCCAAGAAACTATTGACAAAGAAAAAGCGGAAGGCGAGTTCGGAGATTTGATGTTTTCTTTGGTAAATTACGCACGTTTCATAGATATTAATGCTGAAACCGCCTTAGAACGAACCAATAAAAAATTCATAAACCGTTTTCAATATTTAGAGTCAAAAGCCAGCGAAATGAGTAAAAAGCTTTCCGAAATGACTTTGGCCGAAATGGACGTTTTTTGGGAAGAAGCTAAGTTAATGGGTTAAACTGAAAATGTGGCAAATAAACAATAAAATTGGCTAATTTATTATTCATTACTAATAATTGAAATTTTTTTCAATATTGCAAATTGTATGAGATTATGAAACAAAACACTACTGAAAAATTAACCTATGATGCCATTGTAGTTGGTTCAGGTATTTCAGGTGGCTGGGCTGCCAAAGAACTTTGTGAAAAAGGCTTTAAAGTTTTAATGTTAGATAGAGGAAGAAATATTGAGCACATTACCGATTATAAAACAGCCCTGTTAGCTCCTTGGGATTTTCCACATAGAGGCGTTGTGCCTACCCAAGAAATGAAAAAATACCCTATTCATGAACGTACAGGTTTCACTATTACAGAATCTACAAAGGATTTTTTTGTAAAAGATGTTGATTACCCTTATGTGGAAGAAAAGAGATTTGATTGGATACGCAGTTGGCAAGTTGGTGGTAAATCTTTAACTTGGGGAAGACTTAGCTTGCGATTAGGAGATCATGATTTTGAGGCAAATGCAAAAGAAGGAATTGCAATCGATTGGCCTATACGGTATAAGGACATTTCTCCTTGGTATGATTATGTAGAAAAATTTGCAGGAATTTCTGGAACGAGAGATGGTCTTCCTCATTTACCTGATGGAATTTATCAGCCTCCTTTTCCATTAACTTGTTTAGAAGAACATTTAAAAGATTCCGTAAAAGCAAATTTTTCAAACCGACATATTATACACGCTCGCCAAGCACACCTAACAATGCCCACACCTGAGCAACTAGAATTAGGCCGTGGCACCTGCCAAAGTAGAGATTTGTGTATGAGGGGTTGTCCTTATGGAGCGTATTTTAGTACACAATCTGCAACATTACCAGCAGCAAAACGAACCGGAAATTTAACCCTTCGACCTCAAAGTATCGTTAATTCTATTATCTATAATGAAAAATTAGACAAAGCGACCGGGGTGCGGGTAATAGATCAAAATACAAAGGAAATTTTAGAATTCTCTGCTAAGATTATTTTCTTAAATGCCTCAACTTTAGGTACAACCCACATATTATTAAATTCTACTTCTAATCGCTTTCCAAATGGCTTAGGTAATGATAGCGGGGTATTGGGGCATTATTTGATGGATCATCATTTTTCTGCAGGGGCTCGAGGCACTTACCAAGGGTTTGAAAATAAATATACTTTTGGAAGAAGGCCTAACGGCTTTTATGTTCCTCGTTTTCGAAATATTGGGAATGACAAAAGAGACTATTTGCGAGGTTTTGGATACGAAGGAACAAGCGGAAGAGGAAGAAATGAAGAAGAAGAAGGGTTTGGGATTACTTTAAAAGAAAAGTCTTCTCAGATTGGGCCTTGGGCCACCGATATGATGGGATTTGCTGAAACCCTTCCAGAATTTAAAAATCATGTCACTTTAACAAACGAAGTGAAAGATCAATGGGGACAACCCGTTTTGAAAATGTCTGCTGAGTTTGGAGAAAATGAAAGAAAAATGCGGATAGATATGAAAAATGATGCTGCAGAGATGCTAGAAAAAGCAGGTTTTAATAATATTGAAGCATACGATGATGAAAAAGGTTTTGGACTTTGCATTCACGAAATGGGTACAGCAAGAATGGGAAATTCTCCGAAAGATTCGGTACTAAATAAGTACAATCAAGTTTGGAGTGCTAAAAACGTATTCGTAACCGATGGAGCTTGTATGACATCTTCTTCTTGTGCCAATCCTTCCATTACTTATATGGCACTTACTGCCAGGGCAGTAGCCTTTGCTTTTGAAGAATTGAAAAAACAAAATTTATGATTTTTAAGAAAAAAAAACTGCTATCAATAAAATTCTAATTTTTTCTCTTCACTTTTTCAAACTAAAAGGTCTTTTAATTCTAAATCATGTAATATAGGCCCGAATGTGGAAAGCTTAATTTTTGCCATATTAGCTCCAGCTTTAGAACAAACTTCTGGAGGCATTTGACCTAAATATGCCGCTAAAAAGCCAGCCCAAAACGAATCACCAGCTCCAGTAGCATCTAAAACTCTGATAGCCTCTGGCTTGTTGACTATTTGATTTTTTCCATTTTCTGTCGAAACAATACTGCCTTTGCTACCCATTGTAAAACAAATTAATTCAGCCCCCCAATTGTGAAAATCTTCTATTACTTTTTGTTTATCAACAACTTTCCCATAAAAACGCTCTGCATCGTCATCGCTTAATTTTATCAATGAACCCAATGATAAATATTCCCTTATTACGCTATGAGCCTCCTGCCGATCTGGCCAAACACGCTCTGCATAATTAAGGTCAGCACTTAAAATACAACCTAAATCTTTGGCTTTTTTGGCTACACCTAAAACAGTTTTTTGCGAGGGTTGTTTACTTAAAGGCCAGCAAGTAGTATGAAAAATGGAGGTCTTTGCCAAAAGCTCATCAGGAATGTCCGTATAAAAAAGCATTTTATCCGCTGTTCTGTAAGGAATAAAGTCGGGGGTACCAGTTGTTCTGGAAACCAAAACAATACTGCTAGGTTCATCTTTATGGTATTTCACAAATTGTGTATCTACTCCAACATTTTTAACTTGTTCCACTAGATATTTTCCTAAATTATCATCCCCCACACAGCTTACTATAGCTGTTCTATATCCCAATCTTTTCATGTTTGCAGCGAGATTGGCTGGGCTCCCACCCTGAAACCTTTCAAACTTAGAAGAGGTATATAAATTTTCTGTTATTTCAGAGCCGATAAAATCTCCTAACAATTCACCCACAGCCAATAGAGCATATTCTCGTTTTTCCATAGTTCTTTCACAGATTTTCACAAATGTGATAAAAATAAAAGACTCTAAAAAATGAAGAAACATAAATTTCTCTTAGATTTGAAATTCAATTTTTTTTTTAATAGTTAATATTTAATCCAAGCATGGCAGAAGGCCTATTACTAAGCGAAACAAATGATAGAAATGTCATATATGAGGAGCTACTTCCCCAAATTGAAGCCTTAATAGCCGAGGAAACTGATTTAATTGCAAATCTAGCCAATGTAGCAGCTAGTTTAAAGCAGGCTTTTGGATTTTATTGGGTAGGGTTTTATTTAGACAACCATCAGGGTGAACTAGTACTTGGGCCATTTCAAGGCCCAATTGCTTGCACTAGAATCAGATATGACCGAGGCGTTTGTGGGCATTCTTTTAGTACAAAAAAAACAGTGATAGTACCAGATGTTGATGCTTTCCCAGAACATATCGCTTGTAGTTCTGCATCTAAATCCGAAATTGTTTTACCTCTTTTTAATTCAAAAAATGATGTATTAGGCGTTTTAGACATTGATTCTGATTTCTTAAACGATTTTTCAAAAATAGACCAAATAGCTTTAGAAAAGTTAATAGAGATTTTAAGTAAAAAAATTTAAAATGAAAATTATTCCACCTCAAATAGCTCTTGCTCCATGAGTGATAATTAAGCTACATTTGAAGTTTCCTAAGAGGGAGAATTTTTTTCTGCCAAATTAAAAAATAGACGTTTTCATTTCCCAATTTCTACTCGGTTTTTCCCTTTAAAATTGGTACGAAAATTAGATAAGAAGATTATTTTTACAAAATCCACTTCCATAGGAAAGGCCTCTTTCACATAGATTTTGTCTTACAAAACTTATTGAAAAACACTTCTCAGATATTTCTAAACCTAAATCACCAGCCTTTTTAGCTGTAAAGAATTTTGCGATAAATTTCATTTACCTATTATTAAAGAAAAAATTGAACTTATAGAATTAAAAACGATAATTTTAATCTTCGAACTTATCTTCAATTCTATAAAAAATCAAAACTGTACAGCCCTCCAATTTTCTTTTACCTAGCCATTAACATTTGCCTTAACACTGATTATTAAGGACTTGAAAATTAATTTTATTTTCTGCAATTTAATTAACAAACCTATTCGTTGATTTATGCATCTAAGAATTAAATAAGAAATTTAAACACTAAAATAGTATAGTTATGAAAAAGATAATAGTTTTCGGTTTATTACTTTCACAAGGTTTTTTCACCTCATGTACGGTTAATGATAATCCTCAACCCATAACTAAAGAGTTTCTAGCTGAAGTATTCGAAGTTAAAGCAGATTTTACATCTGCAAATACATATCGAAACTTTTATAAATTGAACCCAGTGATATTTAATTCTGATGTACTATTATTATACGAAAATGCAGGAGTAGATAAAGCCGGGGCAGATATTTGGAAAGGTCTTCCTCAAGTTTATACCTCTGTTGATGGCATTCACCAATATAATTTTGATTTCACCAAATCTGATTTTAGTATCTTTTTAGATTCCAACTTTGATCCTCTAAAGCTAAACAGTAAATGGAGATTAAACAAGATCTTTAGAATAGTAGTCGTTCCTGGAAAATTTTCAAATACAATAGATAAAAGTAACTTGCAAAATGTAATGAATAAATTAAATTTAAATGAAAAGTCTGTTGTAGATCTCAGTAACTAAGTTTTTTTTAAAGCAAAAGCATCTCAGTAGAGCCCTGAGGCGCTTTTTTCATCTAGTAATTATTTATTAAAAGGCCCTAAGTTTCAAAGAATCACTATAAATATAAGTTCAATCAATTTTATAATTTACTTAATTCCGCTTTCACAAAGTCCATCAATTCTGAAATATACGGTTTTGAAAAATCGAATTTAATTCCAGCTGCTTCATATATTTCTTTTATAGATTTTGTGTAGCCTAGCTTCAATGCAGCCAAATAACCGTCAAGTCCTTTATCGGGATCATTTTTATAATTTCGCCAAACACTGATGGCCCCCAATTGAGCCATTCCGTATTCGATATAATAAAATGGAACTTCATAAATATGCAGTTGTTTTTGCCAAGCATTCGTTCTAAAATGTTCGTATCCTGACCAATCTGTAGTATTGTCAGAAAACTGATCCAATATCTTATTCCACTCTTGGTTTCTATCCTCAATAGAATGTGTTGGGTTCTCATACATCCAATGTTGAAACTTGTCAATTGTTGCTATCCATGGGAGACCAGAAAGTGTGCTTTCTAAATGTTCTTTTTTAGCTCGCTTCAAATCTTCTTCATTTTTAAAAAACACATCCCAGTGTTCCATTGAAATCAATTCCATGGCCATAGAAGCCAGTTCCGCCACTTCCATTGGTGGATTTCTAAATGCATTTATGGGCATTTCTCTTACTTCAAATGAATGAATGGCATGCCCACCTTCATGCACCATTGTTACTAAATCTCGAAGAGTATTAGTGGCGTTCATAAAAATAAAAGGCACTCCAATTTCTTCTAATGGATAATTATATCCTCCCATTGCCTTGCCTTTTCGAGATTCCACATCGAAATGACCCATTGCACGCATTATCTTAATATAATTTGCAAGTTTTGGATTTATTTCATCGAAACACAATTCTGTTTTATCTAAAAGTTCCTGTGCATTTAGAAAAGGCTTTAAAGCAGCTCTATTTTCAGGATCCACACCCAAATCCCAAGGCTTTAATTGATCTACGCCTAATTTTTGTTTTCTATCTTTGGCCATTTCTTCTAGAATTGGAACAATAGTTTCTGATACTGCTTCATGAAATTTAAAACAATCTTTAGCAGTATAATCAAACCTTCCCATAGCTGCAAACATATAATCTCTGAAATTTGGGAAGTCTGCGTTAACGGCCTCTTGGTGCCTTAGATCTCTCAGGGAATTAAATATTTCGTTTAAGGCATCTTTATCTAAAAATCTTCGTTCTGAAATTATATTCCAAGCATTTTCTCTTACGGCCCTATCTGTATTTTGCAAATAAGTAGCAGCCTTGGGCATGGTCATTTCAGCACCTTCAATGTTTACACTCATTCCTCCAGTAATAGCCTGATATTCTGTTTGTTTAATTTGAATTTTAGTCTCAAGATCTATATTTTCTTCACGAAATATCTCCACTGATTTTTTCATGTTTCGAATCATAATAGAATAACCAGAGCCTATTAAAGGAAATCTTTCAAAAGACTCTAAAGCTTTTTTATTGAGTTCGTCAGAATAAATAGCTGCATTTGGTTGGATTTCTTCAACAAAGAACTGGTAAGCTTTTTGGTTTTCTTCCTTTGAAGTATCGCAAGTCATATTTATATACCTCCAAGCCATATTTTCTGACAAATAGGATTCTAACTCACTTCGATCAAAAAACCACTTTTCTAAATCCTCTTTAGTTTCAAGTTCTCTATTTTTTAAACTTTCGTAAAGGGGCTTCACATCATTCCAAGTCTCCAATTTAAAATCTTCTCCTAAAAAATTTCTTTCTCTTCTTTTTAATATGCTATTGTTCATTCTGTTTTTTTTCAGCCCGCAATTTAAGTATTGATTCGGAAGAGATAAAAATTTGTATATTTTTGTTTAAAAAAAATTTAACTCTTTTTTAAAAATGAACAAAATGTCTTCAAAATTGCAAAATCTCTTCCCTAAATTTATGTTTCTTTTTCTAGTTTCATTTTGCAGTTTTTCTCAAGAAATCATAAAAATTGATTGGTCAAAAGCAAATAAACAGAAAGAAGATTTAGGCAAAGAACTCTATTGGACCACCTATCGTTTCGAAAGAAAAAACCTTTTCAATTCTAATCAGAATATTAATATCTTAGAAACAAAGCTCAAGAATCGCAAACTAAAATTTGCTTTAGCTTCAGCCGATTCTTCTAGAAAAACCAACCATTCTAGTGGCATTTTGAAACCAACGAGCCAAATAGCTCAAAACAATAGTGCTTTTGTTGCGGTGAATGCTGGTTTTTTTGATATCAAAAATGGAGGTGCAGTGGATTATATAAAAATAAATAATATAGTATATGATACTTCAAGGATTTCAGCAAAACAACGTTTGCCTTTTAAACAAGCTATTTCGGCTCTAACTATTCATAAAAACAAAGTGAAAATTATAAAAGGTGAAAAAGAAAAAGGATGGGAAGAAAGCATTAAAGCTAAAAATGTTCTTTTAACCGGCCCTTTATTGATATTAAATGGTGAAACCCAATTTTTAGCAAATACCGCTTTTAATGATAACCGTCATCCACGTACTTGCGTTTGTGTAACTTCAGATAAAAAACTTTTAATTTTAACCATTGATGGTAGAGCATCAGAAGCGGAAGGGATGAGTTTGTATGAACTATCTGACTTGCTAAAAAGTCTAAAATGCAAAGATGCCATTAATTTTGATGGTGGGGGAAGCACTACCATGTACATTGCTGGAAAACCAGAAAATGGCGTTGTAAATTATCCTTCAGACAATAAAAAATTTGACCATGCTGGTGAAAGGTCTGTAAGCAACATTTTTATTATAAAATGATTTTTTATTCGAAAGAAATTTTTAATTAAGATTTACTCATTTAGGAATCTAGCAACTCTTTTTTCAAAAAATGCAGATATCCCTTCTTTGGCATCCTTTGTTTGTTTTAAGTTCTCCAAAGATTGTAGTAAAAAAGGAATTTTTTCTGATTCAGACAACTCTCCAAGTATTTTAATTGCTTCAAAACCTGAATAAATTGCTTTTGGAGCATTGCCAATGATACTACTTATTAATGCATTTATATTACTATCTTCTAAAAAATCATACACTATTCCCAAATCTTTTGCTTTACTGGCAGAGATAACTTTGGCAGTTATACATAAATCAAGCGCTTTGTTTTGAGGTAAATACTTTAATAAAGAAGCCAATACCTGAAAAGGAAAAATACCTCTTTTTACTTCCGGCAAAGAAAACTTCGCCTCTTTCTTAGCAAAGATATAGGTACATTCTAATACAATTAAAAAACCTCCAGCTATCACATCACCTTCCACAATTGCTATACTGGGCTTATTTAATTGACTAATAGCTGTAGCTAAAGAAATATTTTGATTTTGAATTTCTGGATTTAAAGTATCAAGCAAAGGGTTTTCAAAAATTTTCATATCCATCCCGGCACAAAACACCGATCCTTCAGCATTTATTAGAACCAAACGCACTGTTTTGTTAAGGTTAGCTTCTAAAATTGCGTGATTTATTTCATTTACCATTGTTGGGGTAAAGGCATTCCTTTTTTCGGGCCTCGCCAAAGTCAGCTTAAAAACATGGTGCTCTACACTTGTTTTGATGAAATTGTATTTCATGCTATCATATTTTGAAAACTTGTCTGTAATTCAATAATTTGCATTTTGCTGCCTCTATTAAAATATTGCAATAAATCTTCCGATGGAATATTGCCTACCATATCATTGTTTGCAAAAGGGCAGCCTCCGAAACCTAAAATAGCACCGTCAAACTTTCTACAACCCGCTTCAAAAGCAGTTTGTATTTTTTCTAAACTGCTAGTTTTTTCTGAATGAAAATGAGCACCAATTCGAAGGTTAGGGAATTTTTGAATACAGGTTGAGAACAGTTCTTTTATTTGTTCTTTACTAGCTTCACCGGTGGTGTCGGCCAACGAAAACTCTTCAACGCCCAGGTCAGATATTTTTTTTATCCATTCAAAAACCAAATCTTTGTTCCAAATTTCCCCATAAGGATTACCGAAAGCCATCGAAATGTACACTACTGGAATCTTAACATACTTTTTTGCTATTTCAACGATGTTCTTCAAATTTTCAAACGACTCGTCAATAGTGGAATGGGTGTTTCGCTTTTGAAATACTTCTGAAATAGAAAATGGATAGCCTAAATACGTGATTTTTGCGAAATTTGATGCCTCTAATGCCCCTTTTTCGTTTACTACGATAGCCAAAAGCTTTGTGTTATTAAGTACTATTTTATCCAATACTTCTTTGGTATCAGCCATTTGAGGTACTGCTTTGGGCGAAACAAAACTTCCAAAATCTATCCAATCAAAAAGATTACTTTTTAAAATATTATTAATATGCTTTGCTTTTTTTTTAGCCGAAATCATTACTTTCAAGCCTTGAATAGCATCCCTAGGGCAATCCACTAAAACTATTTCATCTCTATTTAGCATCTTTTTTAATTTCTCTAGAAATCACCATTTTTTGTATGCTCGATGTCCCTTCGCCAATCGTACATAGCTTGGCATCCCTAAAATATTTTTCGGCAGGAAAGTCTTTTGTAAAACCATAACCACCAAAAATTTGAACACTTTCATTAGATACTTCCACCGCGGTTTCTGAAGCAAAAAGTTTGGCCATTGCTCCCATCTTTGTTACGTTTTCCCCCTTATCTTTCAACATTCCAGCTTTTCTAGTTAAAAGCTCAGCTGCTTCAATATCAGTGGCCATTTCTGCTAATTTAAACCCAACTGACTGAAAATCAAATATTTTTTGATTAAATTGTTCTCTTTCATTAGCATAATTTAAAGCACATTCGTATGCTCCTCTAGCAATTCCCAAAGACAAAGCGGCAATTGAAATCCTTCCACCATCCAATAATTTTAAAGCTTGAATAAATCCATCGCCTTCTTCACCAATTACTTGGTCTTTATGTATTCTACAATTATCAAAAAACAAACAAGCGGTTTCAGATGCTCTCATACCCAATTTATTTTCTTTTTTCCCTGAAGAAAAACCAGCAGTTCCTTTTTCAATAATAAAAGTCGTCATCCCATGGCTATCTCCTTTTTCTCCAGTTCTTGCTATTACTACGGCCACATGTGAACTTATGGCATGGGTAATAAAATTTTTAGACCCGTTTAAAATATAATAATCGCCTTCTTTTTGAGCCACAGTTGCCAAGCCTCCTGCGTCAGAACCCGAACCCGTTTCGGTAAGTCCCCAAGCACCAATCCATTGACCTGTCGCCAATTTAGGAAGATATTTCTGCTTTTGTGATTCGGTTGCAAAACTCAATATATGATTGGTGCAAAGTGAGTTATGAGCAGCTACAGATAAACCAATAGAACCGCAAACTTTAGATATTTCGTCTAAAATAGTTATGTATTCTTGATAGCCTAATCCTGACCCTTGGTATCGCTCTGGTACTAAAATTCCCATGAAGCCTTGCTCTCCTAATTTCTTAAACAGATCTAATGGAAAAGTTTGAGTCTCATCCCAAATCATCACCATAGGTTTTATGTGTGTTTCAGCAAAGTCTTTTGCACTCTGCCTAATTAAATTCATATCCTCGTCCATGTGCCATTAAAATTAATTGTTGTACTAATTATTATTTAAACAAATATCACTAATAATTTTATACTTTTTACAATTTTAATCATATTTGATGATTAATAAGATTTAATCAAATACTTTTAATAAACATTGTTTTAAACACAATTAAATTTTATCTAGTAAAAGAAAAAATATATTGTTTTCAACGTACTTAAAAAGTGGGTTAAATTAAAAAACAGTGCTTCAAATAAAATATATATAACATGAAAGAGCTTTTAGAACTTCTATATAATAAAACTGAAACCCTAAAACTTGGTGGAGGTATTGAAAAAATTAAAAAGCATAAAGAAAAAGGGAAATTAACAGCCTGGGAACGCATATTTTATCTTTTGGATTTAAATTCAGAATATGTAGAAATAGGCAAATTTGCTGGTGATGGACTTTATGAAGCGGAAGGTGGTTGCCCAAATGGTGGGGCGATTTGCGTATTAGGGTATGTTCAAGCTAGACTTTGTGTTATAGTTTCTAACGATGCCACAGTGAAGGCTGGAGCTTGGTTTCCGATCTCAGGAAAGAAAAATCTAAGAGCCCAAGAAATAGCAATGGAAAATAGGCTTCCAATAATTTATTTAGTTGATTCAGCAGGAGTTTATTTGCCCATGCAGGATGAAATTTTCCCTGATAAAGAGCACTTTGGACGTATTTTCCGAAATAATGCTCGAATGTCTTCTATGGGAATTCCTCAATTGGCAGCAATAATGGGAAGTTGTGTAGCTGGGGGAGCTTATTTGCCGATTATGTCAGATTATGCGTTTATTGTTGAAGGAACTGGCTCGGTTTATTTAGCCGGCCCTTACTTGGTAAAATCTTCAATTGGCGAAGATGTGGATGCTGAAACTTTAGGAGGAGCATCTACCCATTCTGAAATATCAGGAGTAACTGATAACAAATATCCAAACGACAAAGCATGCTTAGATGCAATAAAAAATGTAATGGATAAAATTGGGCATAATTTAAAGGCCGGTTTTAACAGAAAAGAAGCGGTTTCTCCCAAATCAAAACCTGAAGAAGTATATAAAATTGTACCATTGGACAGAACAAAACCATATAATATGCTTTCAGTATTAGAAACTATTGTTGACGAAGGCAGCCTAGAAGAATATAAAAAAGAGTATGGCAAAAGCATTATCTGTGGGCTGGCTCGAATAGACGGTTGGGCTGTGGGAATTATTGCTAACCAAAGAGAAATGGTTAAAGCCAAAAAGCCTGGTGGCAAACCAGAGCTTCAAATGGGAGGTGTTATTTACAGTGATTCGGCCGATAAAACAGCTCGATTTATTATGAATTGTAACCAACAGAAGATTCCTTTGGTGTTTTTTCAAGATGTAACTGGCTTTATGGTTGGAAGTAGATCAGAACAAGGAGGAATTATAAAAGACGGGGCAAAAATGGTAAATGCTATGGCCAATTCAGTGGTGCCAAAGTTTACTTTTATTGTAGGCAATAGCTATGGAGCAGGCAACTACGCCATGTGCGGAAAAGCTTATGACCCTAGATTGATTTATGCTTGGCCAACCGCTCAAATGGCTGTGATGAGTGGTGCTGCTGCGGGAAATACCTTATTACAAATACAAGAAGCTGCCTTAAAAGCTAAAGGATTTACCATTGGGTCGGAGGAAAAAAAAGAACTATTGGATAAAATTTTGAAGCAATATAAGGAACAATTAAGTCCTTATTATGCCGCAGCTAGGCTTTGGGTGGACGGTGTAATTGACCCTGCCGAAACTCGTAAAATAGTGAGCATGGGAATAGAAGCTGCTAATCATGCTCCTATTACAGAACGGTACAATGTAGGTGTTATTCAGACCTAGGTAATGGAAGTATACACGATTTTAGTAAGAAAACCTAATTTTAAACACGGCTTGTCTGGGTCTTAACAAATAGGCTGTTTCGATGTAAGAAAATGTACCAGAACTTACAGTTAGTAATGTATTTGAATTAAAAATATTTGTATAATTGGCTTCTAAGTCAATTTTCCTTTTGCCAATAGTTTTTCTTAGAGAAAAATCAGTAAATATGTTTTTTTGATTATTAAAATTATTGATATAAATTTCATTGTTTACACTAAAATTAAAATTATTTTTAGTAAAACAGTTTAAGTTTAAAAACTGAGATTCCTGCACAACATTTGGTCGAATTTCGCGGCCCACTTTATTTCTAAAGCTCGAAAAACTATAATTATAATAAAAACTAAACCAAGGGCTCAAAGTAGAGGTAACATCAATGCTAGGTTTCATTCCTTGTGTTTTTACCAAAGTCTCATTCTCATTAATGACCTGAACCCCTTTTTGCGAAAAAACACTATTTCTTACCGTAAATGTAGTTTTTATTATTCTAAAATATTTTCCAATTCGTCCGTTCCAATTTTGAGAAAATCCTTCATTATTTTTTTCTAAGGCATTTCTTTCAATGCTGCCGTTGGTATTTATTATGTTAGTATAGATTAAATTCGAAATGGTTTTTCCGTTAGCAAATGAAACAGAACCAAAAGTACTTTTTACAGGATTTCTATAGTTTAATCCTATATTGCCCGAATAGTTTACACTTTGTAGAACTGGAGCATTGAATCTTTTTATATCTCTATAATTGTTCAAAATGTATCCAAAATACATTTGGTTAATATCTCCAAACCTATTACTTTTTCCCATGTTTATATTAAATGTCCAGAAATTTTTTATTTCTCGATTTAAGCTAATTCTGGGTTCAAAAACAAATGTTTTTAGGGTTTGTTGTTTTTTAAAATCACCGTCAAGAGCAAAAAATGAATTGAAGCTAATTGGAGTAGTAATAGCTATTTTCCATTCTTGGTGATTTAATCTATTTATTAATTTTACGTAATATTTTTGTTCGCTCCATTTTAGGTTGTTATTAAAATCTTGCCCTAAAACTGTCCGTTCGTTAGGAAAATCAAGTGCTATCCCACTCCTAAGGACCTCTTTGTTTAGATCAAAACCTACGCTGGTCTCTACAGAAATCTTTTTTACTTTCTTTATAAACTGAATAGAATTCTGAGTGAACATTTTGTCTTTTTGGACATTTTGCTGAACAGATTCTGTTGCCTTGCTCAAGCCAAATAGTTCAATAAAAATGCTTGGAGAAATTGACAACGACTGATTTACATTTTCAAAACCTGAGGAAGAATTTAGCGTAAGAATCGTCTTATTTATTTTAAAAAAATCTTGATAACTATTCGAAATAATAAATACAGGAAGTTTTGTTTGTTGCTTTAACCCTCCATTAACACCAATAATGTTCCCCAATTGATTATTCCAAATTCCATTTATTTTAAGGCTGTTTTTTAAATACCTATCATTGGTATTTTTTTGTATCGTAAGACTAGTTTTAGAAGAATTAAATCCCAATCTGTTTCTTTTTGTTTCTAAAAGTTGAATGTTTTCTTTGTCGGAATCAAAAAAAGTAGTTTTGGTGGATCCATTTTGAAGTTGGATATCACTTGAAAAATCGCTTATAAAACGTAACTCAAGGCCATCTTTTAATTTTTTTAAAAAATTCATTGACCCTATTTTGACATTATTATCAAGCCATCTGATTTCTTTAAAGGCGGGGCTAGAAAGCTGTTGAATTCCTACCCAATCGCTATTGCGGGCCTCTAAATCACTAAAAACAGTGCCTGGGGTAAGTTGCATAAGTTGACTAGAACTATTTTTGCCTGTATTGTTGCCCTGAAATGTAGAAATCATTTGGAGCTTTTTTGAAAACAACATAGGAGTTAAATTTATATCCCAAAGTAAAGGTGTTGAACCTAGACCCAAATTTATCTGCCCAGAATTCGTAACTGCTTTTTTAAGCCTAATATTTATTGCGGCTTTATCAGAAAACACGGTGCTATCCAGCATTCGGATAGGCTGATGGTTTTCAAGCACCTCTACACTTTGCACAGCGTCTATGTTTAGGTTATCGTTTGCTAATTTATATCGACCATTCAGAAGATCTAAACCCTCAATATAATACTTATTTATCGGTTCGCCCTGATACAGTATTCTGCCATTGGGTTCAACTTCTATGCCTGGCAGTCTTTTCAAAACATCAGCGAGTACTCGATCATTTTTGTCTTTAAACTCGCCAATAGCATAGCTTAGCGTATCACCAAATTTACGGATGGGTTCTTGTTTTATATTTAGTTCTTTAAGTTCAATGACGGCTTGCTCTAGTTGCAAATCAAGTCTTTGAGAGTAATTTAGAAGGTTTAGAACTAAGGGAGCATACCCCATTATTCCAATATGCAGTTGTACTGAATCTGAATCGATATTTGATTCGATTAAAAAATTACCTTTTTTATCTGAAAATCCGAAGAATAGGATTGCCTTAGAGTTTATTTTTTTTATTGTAATATTTGCATTTTGAATTGGAATTTTTGTGCTTTTTTCACTCAATTTGCCTGAAATTAGTATTTGTGAAAAAGAAGCTTCCATTTTTAAAAAGCAAAAAAAGACCAATATTATCCGAAAAAATGTTATTTTACTCATTAAAAATTTCACAACTATTTGCAAATAGGTAATTTCGAACAAAATTGATATGGTTTGGAGACCAAAAAAACAATTTTTAGTTTTATTTTTATTGCCCTTTAAAATTAAATTTATTAACCTCAAGACATTTGCCGTGTTTGTAAATTAACTTTTTCTTTCATTTTCAACTTTTTCTTTTCAAAAACTCTTATAAATCAAAATTGAATTGAGCAAATTAATTTACCATTCCTAAATTGAAAGTAATTACAACAATTTATTCAATTTCAATGTAATTTATTTTATCTGACATTTTTGTCTTCGACATATCTGGAATTCTAGAATCCTTTATTGTGAAACCAGCATCTATGAATTGTTTAAGTGGGTCGTTTGTTAAATCAATTCTTAAACTAATAAAATCCTTTAAAGAAATTTGAAGTGCCTTTGAGTATTTGAATGGTTTAAGGATAAACGATGCTGGTTCTTTTTCGTAGTGAATTAATTTAAATTGAAATAGGTTTTTTGTATCGGCAATTTTAACAATTAAACCAGGCAAGCCATTGAACACATACGGGCCGTCTGAAAATGGAAATTCTGTTGTAAACCAAGCTACATATTCCCTCCCTGAATAAGTCGTAACCGCTTTTTGGCATATCAAATTGTTTAAAGTATCAATTTCATTTTTTACTTCCCACTGAAAGACGCTTTTTACTTGATACTTGAAATGTTCAATACCTAATTCTCTAAAAATTTCTATTTTTGAATCTTGATAATTTTTTACAATAAATTCTTTAAAAAAGTAATTTGCATTGAATTTGCTAAAGTTTTCTAAAGCTGAATAAGGTGATACATTTTGTTCATCAAGTATTCTATAAGCCGAATCTATTTTCAAAAACTTCTCTGAAAAAAAGTATGAATTTATATTTTTATTAATATGTAAATAGCCAATTTCATTTATGATATTGGAAGAATTTTGAATAAATGGTGTTGCCCTTAATTCATATGTAAATTTAAAATTTTGAGAAAATAATGCTATTGGTACAACTTGCAAAAATATTAGTAATTTTATATTTTTCATGTGTTTAGGTTGATTTAACAATTAACAATAAAAAAAATATGACCCCTACAAAACGTGAGGGGTCATATTCCTACATGTAGTTATACGTAATCGAATCACAATATTTTTCTAACCTTACAAGTATCACAACAATAGCAGTATTAGAGTATTCTGTATCTGAAGGGTCACAAGACGTTATACATGAAGACGAAAAACAAGTCATTAAAACTGGCTTGGGTTGGGTTCTAATTTTTTGATTAGAATTTTTAACTTTTTTTATAAAAGCAGTCTTTCTTAAAGAATTCTTTTTACTTCCAGACACTTCTGCAAACGCAATAGAAACAAAAAACATTAAGACAACGGACAAAAATACTTTTTTCATAAAATATAAATTTAAAATTTGTTTAGAGCCTACAGAAATTTAAAGTGGCTGTTGGTCTTTTCCCTCACTGTTATCAGCTGATGATTCAAAATTCTTTAATATTTGGTAAAATTGTTTGGAAATTCTACATAATAAATTGTAGATTTCGCACAAGTTTTTGAAAATTTCACAATTTTAAAAATGATATTTAGAGAAAAAACAAGTCTATTTAAAGATTATGAGAGGCATTACTACAAAAACTTTAGCATCTGCTTTAGATACAATTCTCTCCCTTTTAAACTAACCAGAAAATGGCAAGGTAGCTACTTTTATACCTCAGTTTATATTATGGGAAAGTTCGTCAATTTTAAAAATGAAAATAAAGTAGGTTTGTTGCTATTTTCTTAATGTGCCGAAATGTATTTTTATTTAGATTTTCAGAATTTAGATAATTCTAAAGTCTTTCAATTGGATTTGATTTCTTTCTATTTGTTTCAAAATTAATCATTTTAAGTTGCTCATCTGTTAATTTTAAGCCTGCGTCCATAAGCGCTAAAGAAGGATTTCCATTGTGATCTTTGATGATTTTCCTAAAATTGTTAAATGAAACCTCCATTGATTTTTCTTGATTATATATTTTTTTGAATTTGATTTCTTGTATTTTTTGGAAACTCACCATTTTGAAATTATAATGCTTCTCAGTATCTGAAATTTCTAAAATGAGTCCTGGTAACCCGCAGAACTTGAAAGGGCCATCGGAGATAGCAATTTCGGTAGTAAACCAACAAGAATAGGATCTTCCTTCAAAATCTAATGTTGCTTTTTGACAGATATAATTATCTATCGTTAATGTGTCGTCACTCATTTCCCATTTTAACTTCATCTCCTGTGGATAAGTATAAATTTTAGTGACTATTCTTTCATTCGTTATTATTTCTTTTTTTTCAAAATCCTTATTAATTAAAAAATAGAACATCGTTTTCAATCTAAGGTTTGGATCTTGCATTGAAGGATCGCGATACAGCCTATTTTTTGAAATTAAATTTCCAATGGAATCTTTTTTGTAAAAATTTTCTGAAAAAAAGTAAGAGTTGTTTGTTGACTTATTTATCAATAAATGACAATTTTCTTCCGAAAAGGATTCATTGTTCAAGTTAGCTCTAAACCTGACCACGTATTTTGCCTCGAAAAACTGAGAAAATGCAGATAAAGGTAAAGAAAGAAGCAAAAAGAGATAATTTTTTTTCATCATTTAAGTGTGAAATTTTGCAACACTAACAGGTATTAATGCCGCTAATGTTGCAAAAGAACTATTTATGTAAGAGAACTAGCAGATTAAGAAGTTAACAAAAAATGTAGTCTAAATGATCATATATAGCTTCAACTTCATCTGCAGTCACTAAACGATCCACCTCAAAACAAACTACTCTGCAACTCAATATAAAGCATTCAGTTTCATTTACGGTAACTATTTCTAAAGAATTTGTCCCGGCCTTTTGAACGCATTTTGAATTCTCGTTTGATGCATTTAAAACCAAACCTTCTTTATGTAAGTTTTTATCGATAGAAACTTTCTCTACTACTATTTCCTCTGCAAAAGCAAATGAAACAAAAAACATTAACACAACGGACAAAAATACTTTTTTCATATAATATAAATTTAAAATTTGTTTAGAACCTACAGAAATTTAAAGTGGCTGTTGGTCTTTTCACCAATTCAACTCCATGAAATTGTTACGTTTACTTATATTTTTTTTAATATCAGATTGTACATCTTCATCCAGACCTTTAATATTCAATGTATTTGCCATAAATCCTATTGGGTCATTATGATGGCTAAGACGGAGATTTAGAAATTCAGTTCTATCAAATTGAATTGATTTTTTTGAAATATAAAAATGATTGATTTTTTTTGAATTATTTTTTTCAAATGATAGCAATTTAAAATGATAATTTTTTCTTGCATCTGATACTTCAACGATAAGGCCTGGTAAACCGGAAAACAAATAGGGGCCATCCGAAATTGGAATTTCATCAGTAAACCAAGCCTCATAATTTCTACCTGCATAAAATACCTGTGCTAAAATGCAATTATATTCTCCAATTTTGGCTGTGCTATCTTTTATTTCCCAATTTAATTTCTCATTGAATAAATAATTTCCTTTCAACGTAAAAATAGTATCATAAACTTTGACTAATTTATTTGTATAATTTTTAGTTATAATTGTTTGAAAATGGGTTTTTATCAAAGGACTTTTAATATTGGAAATACCATTTTTACTGTAGGGAAGGTTTTCCATGCTTTTCAAAAGAGAATCATTATGCAATGCAGGGGTGCTTAAAAATACCGATTCACTTGTATCGTAGATAAGTAATGAAAACTTTTCTTTTGATATTTTATGAGGAGTTTTTTCGTTAAAAATGAAATCTAAGCTATAAGTTGCCTTAAGGGTCTGGCCCCAAGCAACATTAAAAAATAAAAGCAAAAAAAAAGGTCTTGTGTAATAGGTCATTTGTATTGGTTATTGAATTATTTCAAGTTTACTTTACTCTCTAAGGCTTTATAATCTTATTATTTTATTTCTGGTGATTATGGTCTATCTCCCCAACCATCATCATAATCGCACGCAGCAACTTCCCAATCATACATAATGCTATTAAACTCGGCTAAAGTACTAGGAAGATCGGATTCCTGATCAATAGGTATACAAATATCACGGCAAGATAAATTGAGGCAAAACCACAATTGCAAACACCTAGTAGAATTTTCAAGTAATTGTAAACCAATTTTTTCTTCTTTACTCGTGAAATTTTTTGGATTTGAAATTGCCCGATTTTCTGCAAAAGCAAACGAAACAAAAAACATTAACACAACGGACAAAAATACTTTTTTCATGCAATTTAAATTTAAAATTTGTTTATAACCTACAGAAATTTAAAGTGGCTGTTGGTTTTTTCCCCCACTGTTATCAGCTGATGAATCAAAATTCTTTAATTTTTTGTAAAATTGTTTGAAAATTCTGAACAATAAATTGTAGATTTCGCACAAGTTTTTGGAAATTTCACAATTTCACAATTTCACAATTTCACACATGATTTTTGGAGAAAAAATAAGACTATTTAGAGAAAAGAGAGGCATTACGGCCAAAGGTTTGGCATTTGCCTTGGATATAGATCTCTCCACTTTAAACCGTATTGAAAATGGCAAAGTAACAACTTTTAAACCTCAGTTTTTGGAAAAACTCGTCAAATTTTTAGAGATTGATATTTCTGAATTGTTTAGTCCCAAAGAAAATGCGATTATCCAAGAGACTAACACAATGGAAAATGGCAACAAAATAAATGAAACAAACTTAAACGAAAAATTGGAATCTCTTTTTGAGAAATTGTTGAATGCTAAAGAAAATGAGATTCAATTGTTAAAAGAACAAATATCCTACTTGAAAAACCAAAACTTCAACACACCAGCTTAAAACCTTCCCCATGTAAATTCATGATTTGAATACTGGGGTCAGACTTTAGAAATTTTCGAAGCTTCGTAATATAAACATCCATGCTACGGGCATTAAAATAAGAATCGTCTCCCCAGATAAGTTTTAATGCATAGCTTCGACTTACTACTCGGTTTGAATTTTTACTAAAAAGTAAAAGTAAATCTGACTCTTTGGTTGTTAGTTTTTGAATAACACCATTGGCTTGCAATTCGTGTTGATTTGGGAAAAAATCGTAATTTCCTATCTTATATTGACCAGCCACAACTTCGGTTTCCATTTTTTTGGTTCGTTTCAGAATTGCTTTTATTCTCACTAAAAGTTCTTCCATACTAAACGGTTTGGTAATGTAGTCGTCCGCCCCAAGTTCAAAGCCTTTCAAGGTGTCATCTTGCATTGACTTTGCAGTTAAAAAAATTAATGGAATCTCTGAGTTTTTGGTTTTTATTTCCTTTGCCAAGGCAAATCCGTCTTTTTTGGGCATCATTACATCTAAAATGCAAAAATCAAATTCGTGTTTTAAAAATAGATCTAATCCTTCATTCCCATCTTTTGCAAGCATAACCTCATAGCCCTTAGCCTCCAGATATTCATGCAATAATGTTCCTAAATTGTGGTCATCTTCTGCCAAAAGTATTTTCATAAGGGTTTAGTTTTTAAGCGTTTGGTAGAGTCACAAAAAATTCACTTCCTTCGTTTACTTTGCTAGATACAGCTATTTTTCCACCATGTAATGTTAGCATTCTTTTTACATAACTTAATCCTAAGCCAAAGCCTTTAACATCATGTAAATTGCCTTTTGGAACCCTATAAAATTTGTCAAATATTTTATTAATCTGGTCTTTGGGGATTCCAATGCCATTATCTTTTATTTTTATTGCTACTCCACCAATTGTATTTTCTGTGCTTAATAAAATTTCAGGAAATTCCTTTGAATATTTTATTGCATTATCTAATAAATTAACAAAAATGCTTGTTAAATGGACTTTATCAGCAGCAACATTCGGAATAGCAGCATTTAAATTGGTGTCAACTTTTACATTCAATTGTTCCAATTGTACACCCATGCTAGCTATAACTTGATTCAACACCTCATTTATATCAAGATTTTCAAATTTAAGGCTTATGTCACCACTTTCTAGCTGTGCAATTTGCAAAACTTTCTCAATTTGCGTTCCCAATCTTTTATTTTCCTCCCCAATAATATTTAGGTAGCGTTCTGTTTTTTCAGGATTTTTCTCCAATTCTTTATCTCGAATTACCTCTAAAGCCAAGCTAATAGTAGAAACTGGTGTTTTAAGTTCGTGGGTCATATTATTGATAAAGTCAGTTTTGATATTTGAAAGTTTTTTCTGACTTAGCATTGTGTTTACTGAGTAATAGAAAATACCACCTACCATACAAATCAATAAAAGAGAACTCCCAAAAATATTCCAAAGGTTACCCAAAATAAAATCATCTTTCTCTGGAAAATATACATTTAAATATTGTTCTTGAGCATAGGAATCGTTAGGAAATAGTTTAACTTTATAGGCTTTTTGAAGTGGATTTTGAGTTTCATTATGGGAAAAGGAAGCAAAAACTAGGTTCCCATTATCTTTTACGCTATATTTAAATGGTATTTTAATACCATTGCTTTTAAATTCCGATTGAAGTAAGGTATCAAGCATAAGCTGACCAAGCCTTTCGTCAATGGATCTTTTACCCATAATAAAATCTTTAAAAACATCCTTTACTAAATCTGCTTTCTCAGAATTTTCAGAGTTTTTCTCTAATGTATTTTTCTTTTTTGGTAAAATGTTCTTTACTTTTTTTTGTTGAGAATCTCCTTTTTGAATACTAAAATTTGTGGTTTGCTCACTTTCTGGGGTAAAATAAAAATCAATTCGTTTGCTCTGAATCTGACTCTGACTCAAATTCTGACTTGGAAAAACTTCGGTAAAAACTGGATCATTCATTAAATTTACCAATTCATTTATACTTTTTTGTTTTTGAGCCAAGTCAAAAGAGCGCTTTCTAAAGCGTTCAACAGTTCGGTGTTCTTCATCTAAAAAACCTTTAATAAATTGAGCTTCTGATTCCGGAAAAATAAAAAATCTATTCCCTAGCACATCATTGGTAGCCATGTTTCTACTATTTATATCAATAGAAAACACCTCTCTAGGCTCAATTTTTAATACTTTGCCTTCAGAATAGGCAAAATTCATTGAATCAGTTTGAGAATGAACAGTTACGTCTATATCTTGAGACTGAAGTTTGATTTTTTTAAGGCTGCTGTTTGGTTTTTTAGAAATTGAAATAAGCCTATTTTTCTCATTGTTTATCATTCGTTGTTTCGCCAAAAATAGTATCTCTTGTTTCTCTATTTTTCGGCTACTTTCCGTCAGAATTTCAAATACTTTTTTGTCAAACTGCTCATTTTTAATAGCTATGGCATTTTGAATCCAATACCACTGAAATGCCACTAAGCCTATTAATGCTAAGAGCATAACACCTATAAGAATATTAATTTTCCTCAATTTTGCAAAAAGAATAGATCCAAATCTATCATTAAGATTTTTCTAAAAAAAGTCGTTTAACAATTTTTAACAAGATACAGACAACATCATTTTAATAATCAAACCCCCAAATGCAAAGCTTACTTAGAAAATATTACGTAAATTTGCATAATTATCACAATAATTTATTATTGAAATGTCAATCAGTGTCAGTAATTTATCGAAATCATATGGTTCACAAATAGCGGTTAACGCAATAAATTTTTCAATAAACAATGGAGAAATTGTGGGTTTTCTCGGTCCGAATGGTGCTGGAAAATCAACAACTATGAAGATTTTAGCAGGTTTTATAAGTTGCTCTTCTGGTGAAGCCATGTTAAACAATAGTATTATTTCTGTAGATTCCTTAGAAAGTAAAAGACAAGTAGGCTATTTGCCAGAGCATAATCCGCTTTATATAGAAATGTATATAGTGGAGTATTTGACATTTGTAGGTAGTTTTTATGGAATGACAGGGCAAGTATTAAAAAAAAGGATAGGAGAAGTAATAAATTTAGTGGGCTTAAACCCCGAAAAGCATAAGAAGATTGAGCAACTTTCTAAAGGATTTAGGCAAAGAGTGGGCTTGGCTCAGGCTCTTTTGCATGATCCAGAAGTTTTAATTTTAGATGAACCGACTACTGGTCTTGATCCGAATCAATTGGTGGAAATTAGAAATTTAATAAAAGAAATTGGGAAAAATAAAACAATAATTTTGAGTACCCATATAATGCAAGAAGTGGAGGCCATTTGCGATAGGGTAATAATAATTAATAAAGGAAATATTGTAGCAGATGATAGTTTATCTTCAATAATGAAAAATGGAGAGACACTTGAAGATGTTTTTAGAAATTTAACGAAGTAAAATAAATGGATATTTTTGTGGGGAGCATCCCTTTTAAATTTAAAGAAGAAGACTTAATTGCTATTTTTAGTGAATATGGAGAAGTAAAAGCGGCAACAATAGTAATTGATAAAGCCACAAGACAAAACAAAGGCTTTGGTTTTGTAGAAATGACCAACAATAACCAGGCCTTGAAAGCAATAAAATCGCTTAATGGCTCGAACCAGGGAGGAAGGGCAATAGTTGTTTCTGAAGCTCAAAAAAACAAAGATGGTGAAAAAACACAACAACGTGATTGGCATACACCAAAGAAAAAAGACACAAAAAAAGATATAATTAGTTGGGCCAAAGGGAAATAATCTTTTGAGGTAAACATTAAAATATGAAGTTTGAAGATTACAGAATTGCAGCTGAATTAAAAGCTAGTTTAATGGAAATGGGTTTTAAAAAACCCACAGATATACAGTTTAAGGCAATTACACCCATTTTAAAAGGCGAAGATGTTTTAGCAATTGCGCAAACCGGAACGGGAAAAACTGCTGCTTTTGTGATACCTATTTTAGATTTAATAATACAACAAAAACGTAGAACAAAGGGTATTCATACACTTGTTATGGCTCCTACTCATGAGTTAGCATTGCAAATTACAGAAGTCTTCAGGACTATTGGAAAGCATACCAAAATCAAAGTTTTAGCCTTACATGGAAGCACCAATCAGGAACCTCAGATTGCGGCTCTGCAAAAAGGGGTGGACGTGTTAGTAAGTACTCCTGGTAGAATGTTTGACCTTCGTTCCCAAGGATTTATAGATTTCAATGAACTTCAAGTACTCATTTTAGATGAAGCAGACCACATGCTCGATCTTGGGTTTATTAAGGATATTGAAGACTTGATTCGTTATTTGCCCAAAAATAGACAAACCCTTTTTTTCTCCGCAACTATTAATCCTGTAATTAAAAAATTAGCCTATTCCTTAGTTAAAAATGCGATTCGAATCCAGATTTCGCCAGATAATCCGATTTCTAAAAACATCACTCACGCTTTGGCATATGTAGAAATGGACGACAAGCGGTTCTTTTTAGAGCGGATGGTTCGAGAGCACCCAGAGAGCAAGATGATAGTTTTTGTGCGTACTAAAGTAAGAGCCGAGAGAGTAGTTTCAGCTATGAATAGAGTAGGAATAGCCACTGAAAGTATTCATAGCGACAAAACGCATATTGAGAGGAAAGACACCATGAAAAACCTGAAAGAAGGAAGTCTGAAAATTCTTATTGCAACTGATGTGAGTGCCAGAGGTATTGATATTCCCAATGTAGATTATGTTATTAATTACGATTTGCCTGAAGAACCTGAAAACTATGTACATAGAATTGGCCGTACTGGCAGAGGCACACAAAAAGGTCAAGCTTATTCATTTTGTAGCAATGAAGAATTGCCTCTTTTGACCGAAATAGAAAAATATATTGGAAGTCCATTACCCAAAATTGAAGTTGGAAAAGAAGATTACGAAGAAACAAAAATGTTTTCGGATCAAGAAAATCACACTTGGAAAGATGTGATAAAAGAAATCAACGATTTTGAATTAGAACAAGAAAAACGCAAAAAGAAAAAAAAGAAAAAATAAATATTATAGCAAAAAATATGAAAAAAGTAGTTTTGGCTTTTTTAATTTTGATGTTATCATTTGAAAATTCTCGAGGACAAATAAACTGGTTCTTTGATTTCGATTTAGCTTTAAAAAATGCTTTCAAAACAGGAAAAAAAGTCCTCATAGAATGCTACCACCCCGAATGTACGCATTGTAAAACTTTATCTGAAAATTTAAAGAACGAGACATTAGCAAACTATTTTAATGATAATTACACAAATCTTCAAATAGATCTGAGTAATAAAGGGCAAGTTTTACTTTTAGAAAAAAAGAATATCCGAATTTTAAATTATCCAATTTTCTTATTTTTTGACAATGGTGGAAACCTATACTATTTTATAGAACCTCAAGAAACTCCTCAAGGAATAATCCAGCAATTTGATACAGAAAGAGGTAATTCATGCGTAGATTGCGAAAAAAAAACAGATTCTTCCATCAAAGAAAATGTAAAATGTGCTACCTATCATAGAATGCTTAAAGACTATGAAAAAAGTAATGCTATATGTAATAAGTTCATAAATGAGCTGCCTGAGCCTGAAAAATCAAGTCAAAACTCTTGGAACGTTTTTAAAAAAGTGATTTTATCAACAGAAAATAAATTCTTTGATTTTTGGATAAATAATTTAAGTACTGCTGCTGCTTTTGAATTAAATTCAAATAGAGAAAAGGATGTGTTTTTTACAATTATACAATGGCAAATAAAACATTTACAAAACCTGTCAACTATTGAAAAAGCAAATATAGAATCCATAAAATCATATCTCAGCATTCTAGGAGGGGACAAAAAAAGAATAAGTACTATGCTTTGGGACTTAGAATTGGTTTTTTATTTATCGCAGAATGATTATAAAGCGTCAGCCAAGATTTGCGAAACACTTTATAATTATTACCCTGATGCCAGTACCTATAATTTTTTAATGGTAAAGATTAATGAGAAACTCGCATCAAATGAAATGCACAGCTACTTTCTTTCGATAAAAGACAAATGGTTTAATGCAATTAAAGATGACAAACAGAAAAAAGCGTTTTATTTACAAGCAGCTAATTTCTATGGAAAAAATAGAGACAAAAATCTATTTTTAGAAAACATAAATTTAGCAACAAGGTTTGGTTTATCACAAAAGGAAAAAGAAGTTTTTGTAACAAAATATTTATAATAGCAAATTATAAGAAAATCATTTCTCAGACCCCCCTTTTTGACCTATTAAATCACAATTTCTTATTCTAATGTTATTCTAATTAAACTAATCAAACCAAATCGAATATTTTTGCAAATCAAATTATTTCAAATTATGCTTTTAGATTCTTTAATTCCACTTTTATCTTTAATAGCCCTTGAGGTTATTTTAGGAATAGACAATATAATTTTTATATCAATTTTAGCTGATAGACTTCCAGAAAGCCAAAGAGCTAAATTTAGGTATTGGGGAATTGGCCTAGCTATTATAATGCGTATGGCATTATTGGGAGTCATTTCTTGGATATTGAAATTAGATCAAACCCTATTTATAATAGTAAACATTGAGATTACTGGCAAAGGATTAATATTAATTTTTGGTGGACTATTTTTAATTTATAAAAGCACTAAAGAAATTTACCATAAAACAGAAGATAAAAATAACGATGAATTGGGAAAAAGTAAAGAACAAACTTTTTCTAAATTATTGGCTCAAGTTATTGTTTTGGATTTAGTTTTCTCTGTTGATTCTATAATAACAGCAGTAGGTATGGTCCAAGAGTTGTGGGTTATGTATACAGCGGTAGTAGTTACAGTACTTATTATGCTTGCGGCTGCAAAGCCAATTAGCGGATTTATTTCTCAGCACCCTTCTTTCAAAGTTTTGGCTTTATGTTTTTTAATGATTATTGGTGTTTCACTTTTAGCTGAAGGATTTCATTTTGAAATTCCAAAAGGTTATATTTACTTTTCAATGGCATTCTCTTTTTTAGTGGATGTTATACAAATGAAAACCGCAAAAAAGTAGTTTATTATTGAAAAACCGAATGCATTCAGATTTTTTTAAGTCAATTAACCTGATTTCACTATTTGTTTTAGCAAGTTTAAGTGCTAAATCTCAGGGCTCAGGGTCATGGAATATTCTTAATGCTAAATTTAAATTAAATCAAAAATGGAGTGCTTTTGGCGAAGCTCAATTGCGTTCTTTACAATTTTATACCGATTACAATTATCATGAATTTAAAGGCGGCATTAATTTTCATCCCCAAAAGGCAATTGTATTTACCTTAGCAGGAGGAAAATATGATACTTATGGAGAAGGTGGAGATTTTGTTTTGCCTAAAAACAGATCTGAGATTCGTTTATGGCCACAAATACAAGTAACCCAGCAAATCAATACTTTTAAAATTGAAAATCGTTTTCGGACTGAATTTAGATTTTCTCCATCAGGCTATAGAAATAGATTTAGAAATAGGATAGGTGTGATTTATCCACTTTTAAAAAACAAAGAAGGAAAGAATTTAATAGCTATTGGAGCGTATAACGAACTGTTTTTTACTAACTTAGCTCCCTATTTTGAAAGAAACAGGGCAAGTTTTAATTTAAATTTCAAAGTTGCAAAACACTCAACCATATTGCTTGGCTACCTGATTCAATTTGACTACAAGATAAATGATGAAACAGGTAAAAATTTCCTTCAAATTGGCTATTATCATGAATTCTTAAGAAAGAAAAAGTAATATCTTTTTTTTCTAATAACAATCTAATTTTATTGTAATTTCATTTTAATTTCTATCGTTTACTTTTACATTGTTATCATAAACAGATAATATTAAATAATAGGTTTTTATTTTTTAAATAAATTTTTATTCTGAATAATATCATGGAATCAAAAAATATTTTGATTGTTGAAGACGAAGAAAAAGTAGCAACGTTTATAAAAAAAGGGCTTCAAACACAAAACTTTATAGCAGATATTGCTGGGACAGGGAGAGATGCATTAAACTTGCTGAATGAAAATATCTATGACCTAGTGATTCTAGATATTGGATTACCAGACATGAGTGGGATAGAAATTTGCAAAATAATTCGAGAAACCAATTCAAAAATTCCCATCTTGATGCTAACGGCTTTAGGTAGCGTAAGTGATAAACTATCAGGTTTTGAAGTGGGTACAGACGATTACTTAATAAAGCCTTTTGATTTTCTGGAACTGCTCGTTAGGATTAAAGCCTTACTAAAACGTAGCTTAGAACCCATTTCCGCAGAAGTCGAAAGTATGATTCAAGTGGCCGATTTACAGTTAGACTTAAAAGAGAAAGTTGCAAGACGAAACAATACGGTTATCAGTCTTACTGCCAAAGAATTTAACTTACTAGAATACTTAATGAGAAACAAAGGAAGAGTAGTTTCTAAGGTAGATATAGCTGAAAAAGTCTGGGATATTAATTTTGATACTGGTACTAATTTTATAGAAGTTTATGTAAACTACCTTAGGAAAAAAATCGACAGAGAGTCTTCAAATAAGCTAATTCATACTATTGTAGGCATGGGCTATATGTTGAAAAACAAATGACAATACGTTTTCGATTAATAACAATCTATATTTTTATTTTTACTATTTTAGTATTTATTTTTTGTTTTATTATTTTTTTTCAAAGTGAAAATAATAGACAAAATGAAAGTAAAAATCGGCTGAGGCAGGAAGCACTAACTGCTGCGACAATTTTTTTTAAAAAAAATGAGATCAGTCCAGATCTTTTAAAGCTTCTAGATAAAAACAACTTCACTGCTTTAATTGATGAAGAAATTATTATTTATGATAATAATAATAAAGAAGTTTATGAAAGTGGGGAAGATCAGCTGGTTTTTAATCATGGTAATATTGAAAAAATAAAACAATATAAATCCTATTTTTGGAAAGAAAATGAAAGAGAGTTATATGGATTAATTACAACAAACAACAATAAAATTTATATTGTATTAGCTTCGGCAATAGACAAATATGGGTTAAGAAAACAACAAAATTTAGCATATATATTAATTTTTGGAGGACTTGTGATGCTTATTATAAGCTCGCTAGCAGGTTGGCTTTTTGTAAAAAGAATGCTACTTCCTATCAATAAAATGATTTCAAAAATTGACTCTATTAAAAGTTCAGAACTAGGCATAAGGCTCGACGAAGGAAATAAAAAAGACGAATTTGAACAGCTCTCTATTCGCTTTAATCAAATGTTGGAAAGACTCCAAAAAGCTTTTTTATCGCAAAGGGCATTTGTTTCTAATGCATCCCATGAGCTTAGAACTCCACTCACTTCTATAACAGGTCAAATCCAGGTCTCGCTTTTAGCCAACGACAGTCCGGATGAAATGAAATTGATGATTACCTCTGTATTGGACGATGTAAAACAACTCAATAAGCTTAGCAATAACCTTTTAGACCTTACCTCCATTCAAATTGATAACCAAAATCGTTCCTTAGTTAATATTTTAGATAAAATTTCCAGAGTTAGAAATGAAGTTTTAAAAAAGAATAGTAACAGTGTGATTCGAATAACTTTTGATGACAATCAAGATATAATTCCTGAGTTATTGGGGAATGCCCAACTACTATATACTGCCTTTTTTAATCTAATGGAAAATGGTATAAGGTATTCACCAGACCATATTATTGATATACAAGTGACAAATAAAGCCAATGAAATTAATTTGCAGTTCAAAAATAAAAGCAAAGTAATATCTTCTAAAGAGTTACTATCAATCTTTGACCCTTTTGTGAGAGGCTCTAACTCTAAAACTACCAAAGGCCATGGGATTGGGCTTTCGCTCACCAAACGCATTATTGAACTTCATAATGGCAATATTTCTATTCAATCTACTGAAAAAGAGGGAGTTGTAATAGAAGTGGTTTTGCCCAAATAAAATCTAATATTTTTCTAATTTTAGCTTAAGCCCAAACTAATATATGGGTATTAAGTTTGTAATGTCTTAAGATTAAGACATTATTTAAACACAAATACAAATGAAAAAAAGAGAATTGATAGCTGTTTTAGCAATGGCAAGTATATTAGGTAGCTGTACAGTAATTAGACAGGGTGAAGTTGGGGTAAAACGTTCTTTTGGCAAAATAAAAGCAGAACCATTAATGGAAGGAGCTAGAGGGTATAATCCATTTACTACCTCTATAATTAAACTGCCTACCCGCACCATGAACATGGAGGTAAGAGTGCCACTTCCATCAAAAGAAGGTCTTACGGTGCAATCGGATGTTTCTATACTATATCGTATGGAGGGTAGCTATGCTCCAAAAGTGATAGAGAAACTAGGAAGGAATTATGAGCAAGTGGTAGTACTGCCAGTTTTTAGATCTGCAGTAGCAAATATTTCATCTCAATATTTTGCCAAAGACATGCATACCGGTCAAAGGTCAGTGATAGAAAAGTCTATAAAAGAACTTATGATGACTTCTCTTAAAGATCGAGGCTTTATAGTAGAATCGGTTTTGCTGAAAAGTATTGTTTTGCCTCCAGGACTTACTAAGGCTATTGAAGATAAACTTGAAGCCGAGCAAGACTCGCAAAGAATGCAGTTTGTTTTGGATAAAGAACGCCAAGAAGCAAAAAGGTTAATCATAGAAGCTGAGGGAATAAGAGATGCACAAAAAATTGTCGCAGAAGGGCTTACTCCACTTTTAATTAGATTTAAGGCAATAGAAGCCTTTAATAAATTATCTAACTCGCCAAACGCAAAGGTCATTATTACAAGTGCTGATCAGCCTTTAATAGTCAACACTGATAAATAAATTTTAAATTTCTTTTAATAAGTACAACAATGAAAAAAATAGTAAAATTAATTATGGGACTTGTAATTTTTGGCTACGCAAGTTCATTTGCACAAAGCAGCAATTTAGGCTCTTTGCATAACTATAAACAACCGAGCCACTTTAAACAAAATGAAAAAAGTAAAGTGCAAATGTTTGTAAATCAAGCCAGTGATTCTGGGTCTATTTTGGCCAGTTCTTCTTCTGCCAATTATAAAGTTCCCGCTTCTCAAATCGTTAATGAGTTGGTATTAAGGCCTATTTATGTTTCAAATGAGTCAGAGTTATCAAATTTTAAAGTGTCTGGCAGAAACTATAAAACAAGTGGTTTTTCTTCTACTTTAAAAAGTAACCAACAAGAACAAGCCCCTAATAATTTAAACAAAAAATTAGAAATTATTAAAGAGAAACAAAGGAAAGAAAAGAATGGAAAAGAAAAGAATATATTCCCGACCGAATCAATTCAATAATAATTAAATTATTTTTTAAAGTTAATTTAGAGTACGTAATTGTCCGTAAATAACTTTTGTAACTAATAAATATTTTACGTATCATTGTAGTATGGAAAAACTAGAACTTGCAATAAAAGAAATGCTTCCTCATTTAGACGAAAAACAAAAACGTTTATATCTTGGGTCAGAGGCAAAAAAGATAGGTTATGGTGGCAATAGTATCATTTCTAAACTTTCCAATGTTTCAAGGCCTACCATTATACAGGGCATAAAAGAATTGGCATTGCCACTAGCAGATATTAAAAAAAATGTGGTTAAAACGAGAGTCAAAGGAGGTGGAAGAAAAAAACTCACCGTTAAAAATGACAAACTTTTAGAGGCATTGGAATCATTGGTAGAGCCAGTTACAAGAGGATGCCCTGAATCTCCTTTGCGTTGGACTTGCAAAAGCATACGAACGATAGAGTCTGAGCTTAAAAAGCAAGGGTATATTATAGGGAAAACAGTAGTTGGAGAGTTGTTGCACGAGCTCGGATATAGTTTACAATCAAACTCTAAAATGTTGGAAGGCAACCAACACATAGACAGGAACGCTCAATTTGAATACATTAACAATCTGTCTAATAGATTTTTAGAAAGAAACATGCCCGTGATTTCCGTTGACACAAAAAAGAAAGAATTGATTGGTAACTATAAAAACAATGGCAAAGAATATCGTCCAAAAAAAGACCCTAGAGAAGTTGAAGGGCATGATTTTGGGACTGAAAAGGCTACACCAGGAGTGTATGACATAGGCGAAAATAACGGCTTTGTCAACGTTGGGAAAAGTTGCGACACTGGAGAGTTTGCTGTAGAAAGTATTCGAAAATGGTGGAATTGTATGGGAAAATTAACATATCCCAATCAACGAAAATTATTAATCAATGCGGATGGTGGCGGAAGTAATGGATATCGATTGCATCTTTGGAAAAAAGAATTGCAAAATTTTTCAAACCAAACAAATATGCAAATTACCGTTTGTCATTTCCCCCCGGGTACTAGCAAATGGAATAAAATCGAACATCGATTATTTTCTCAAATTTCATTAAATTGGAAAGGAATACCTTTAGAAAGCTATGAGATAGTTGTTAATCTTATCGGTTCTGTAAAAACAACCAAAGGAATGAGGGTGATTGCTGAATTAGACGAACATAAATATCAAAAAGGTATTAAAGTATCTAAAAGTGACATTGAAAAAATCAACATTAAAAGACATTTATTTCATGGAGAATGGAACTATACAATATTGCCAAATTGTAAAACTTAATTACAGACAATTCATTAGTCCGAAAGGGGAGTAACATTTTGCAGATTCCCCTTTTTTGTTAAACCTTAAATAATCAAAATAAATATGAGCATTTTTGAATATTCAAAAATTATACTGGAGAAAGTACATTTTGAGCCAAAAATTTTTAGAAAGGAACTCAGAAAGGCCCTGAGGCAGTTTTCAGAGGAGGAATGTAGAAATCTTCTTGCTTGGTGTAGGCAGAAATTTCAGAAAAAAAAAATTTAAAAGCGACAGAGATTTTGCTGATTAAGACCTTATAAAAATTGAAACTTAAAAAAACGCTTACGATTTTTATACTATCATGTTTTAGTTTAAGTTATTGTTTAGCCCAAAAAATCAGAGATTGGGAATTGTTGGATATACTTTGGAAGTCAAGCAATAAATAAAAAAATGGAACTGGCATAATGAGATTCAATATAGAAATTATAATTTCATAGGCGACACCCAACAGTTGTTGCTTAGAACCGGAATTGGTTATAATTTAACTGAGAATAACAATAACCTTTTTAAAAGGCTCTTTAAGTTTAAGTAGGAAGTAAATAAGTGATTTGTAGCTTAATAATGAAAATAATTAGCTGGGCATTTTTATTTTGGATTTTTTCATGCGGTTTTCTACAAGCTCAAATAGAAGTGCCCACTTCTCAAGAGATTGAATATACCGATATTAAATTGGCGTTAAAAGAGCCTGAAAAAGTAAAAAGGTTAAATTTAAGTCAACAACATTTCGAGAATTTTCCAATAGGTATAGATAAATTTAAAAATCTTAGGTATTTGAGTATTAGAAACGATCATCTAAAGTTAATTCCAGAAGAGATTTTTAGTCTAAAAAAATTAGAGGTATTAGATTTGGGTGGCAATGATTTCAATGTTTTGCCAGTAAATTTCTCTAATTTAGAAAACTTGAAAGAACTTTTTTTAGACAACGAATCAAATATAGCCTTAGATGAGAATCTAAAAATTTTATCTAAACTTCCAAGGTTGAAGACGCTGCATTTAGAAAACGATAAGATAGTACGAATACCAGAAAGTATTAATCAACTAAAATTCTTAGAAAATTTGTATTTGAGTGGTAATCTCCTAAGATATGTTCCAAAAGAGGTTAAAAACTTAAAAAGTTTAAAATATTTAGACTTAAAAAATAATCCAATTAATAGAAATTCATATCTAAATGTACCCTCAAACTATGCATTTAGAATTGAGTTTTAGGCAAAGAATAGTATTATAGAGTAATAGTTTTTATCAACAAAGGCAGTAAGTTTTACATACTGTCTTTTTTATTATCTTTTTAATTTACCACTCATATCGCCAAGCATCAAATTTTCTATCTCGGCCACATCTACTAAATTTTGGTCCCCGGGTATAGTATGTTTTAATGCACTAGATGCGTTGCCAAACTCTAGAGATTTTAAATTGTCGCCATACACCAACTGCCCGTAAATAAATCCACCCAAAAATGCATCGCCTGTTCCCACTCTGTCCACTATGTGTGTAATATCTAAATTTCCTGTTTTAAAATATTCTTCTTTAGTAAACATCCTGGCATTCATGCGGTTATGCGAAGCAGAGATCTGAATACGTTCGGTGTCTATTACCTTTTCTATGTTATGATAATGTTCCATCAGTTTTTTGCAGGTGTCTTGAAACTTTCCTTTTTCCTCTTCTGAACTAATTCCGAAAATTTCCTCAATATTTTTCCTACTTGCCAAAATTACATTAGAATATGAGGCTAATTCAGGCAATATTTCTTGAGGAGTTTTACCATAGTTCCAGAGATTGCTCCTATAATAAATATCAGAAGATACCTTTATCCCAAGTTTTTTAGCCACTTTTAGTGCTTCAAGCAAAGCTTTTGCAGGGGCTTCGCCCACAGCTGGAGTTATGCCACACCAATGGAACCAATCTGCATCTTTCAAAATCTCATTCCAATCAAACCACGATGGGTTGAGATTGGCAAAAGCAGAATCTGCTCTATCATAAACAATTTGACTTGCTCTACTTACCGCACCTGTTTCTAAAAAAAACAATCCCATTCGTTTGCCATTTAAAACTATCTCTTTATCAGAAATACCTAGTTTTCTAATAAATGCCTTAGCTTTTTTACCTATGGAATTGTCGGGGAAAACTCCCACATGAGTTGCTTCAAAACCAAAATTTACCAATGCTGCGGCCACATTCATTTCAGTACCGCCAAAAGTGCAGTCAAAAGTTTCAGCTTGGGATATTTTTTGAAATCCAGGTGTGGAAAGTCGCATTAAAATTTCTCCGAAAGTGACAATTTTGGGCATATAATAGTATCTATTTGAAAACAAAAATAGTGTTAATAATTAAATTCCTAAATTCCTTCTAATACCAAGCTCTAATCCTCGCAATTCGGCAAGTCCACGTAAACGGCCAATTGCAGTATAACCAGGATTGGTTTTTTTGTTTGGATTCAGATCGTCAAGCATTCTATGGCCATGATCTGGACGGAAAGGAAGTCGATAATCGATTCGATTTTCGGTTTTACGCTTTTCTTGTTCTTTTAATAAAGCTTTCATTACTCCAAACATATCTACATCCCCGTCTAAATGATCAGCCTCGTGAAAATTTCCGTCCTCATCTCGTTTTGTAGCTCTAAGATGAATAAAATTAAATCTATCACCTAGCCGTTCAACCATACCTACTAAATCATTGTCAGAACGCACACCATAACTACCTGTGCAAAAACACAAGCCATTGTGTTTACTAGGGTAAGCATTTAATAAAGCCTGAGCGTCAGCTTCTGTACTTACCACTCTAGGAAGACCTAAGATTGAATAAGGAGGGTCATCTGGATGTATAGCTAACAATATATTATGTTGTTCAGCTATTGGGCCAATTTCTTTAATAAATTCGTAAAGATTATTTCTTAAAGCAGTATCATTTATTCCATCATAGGTTGCCAAAACTTTACCAAAGGCTTCAATGGTAAAGCTTTCTTCGCTGCCAGGTAGGCCAGCAATTATATTTTTTACTAATTTTTGTTTTTTTGCATCGTCCGCTTTATCAAACCATACTTTGGCTTTTTTAACAATTTCTGGTTTATAGTCTAATTCTGCTTTCTCCCTTTTCAATAAAAATAGTTCAAAAGCACAAAATTCTGCTATATCAAACCGCAAAGCGGTAGAGCCATCTTTTAGCTCATAGTCAAGATCGGTGCGAGTCCAATCCAATACTGGCATAAAATTATAACAAACCGTATCTATGCCACAAGAGGCTAGATTTATTAAAGTAGACTTATAGTTTTCTAAATATAATTTATAATTTCCTGTCCGTTTTTTTATATCTTCATGCACCGGCACGCTCTCTACAACCGACCACGAAAGGCCATTGGCCTCAATTTCATCCTTCCGTTTTTGTATTTCGTCTACAGTCCAAATTTGACCGTTCGGAATATGATGCAAGGCCGTTACTACGCCAGTAGCTCCCGCTTGTTTTACGTCTGACAAAGACACTGGGTCGTTCGGACCATACCACCTCCAAGTTTGTTCTAAAGCCATTTTAAAAATTAGAATAGTTTTTACAAAAATAATGTAAAACAAACAATAATACTTCTATTAAGGAATTGAATAATTGTATTTTTTTGACAAAAATTTAAGAGTGATTAAATTATTTGAAAAAATAGCATATTTTTTTGTCTTAAAATTTGGAAATAATAAATCAAAAATGCACCTTTGCACTCCCAAACGGCAAGGAAAAGGGAGTTTAGCTCAGTTGGTTCAGAGCATCTGCCTTACAAGCAGAGGGTCGGGGGTTCGAATCCCTCAACTCCCACAGCATAAAAGCTTCATAATTTATAAATTATGAGGCTTTTTTTTCTTTTAATTTTCAATATTTCTTAATGTACATACAGATGCACATACAACTTTATTACTTGATCTTAGATTTGGATAATTAAATGTGCTCTAAATAAAGATAGTTATTTGGAAGCCTAATATTTTCTTAAAGGCTAATCGAAAAATAAATAACTTAATTCCTACTCTTTTAAATAGTCAAAGGATATAGAAAAAACATTTTATTAAATGTGATAAATCTATTTGTGATAAAACTAAGTTTAGTTTTAGAATTCTTTTTAAAATAAAAATTGCGTATTTAATTATTCACTTGGAATTTGGTATTCATCTGGAATAGCCTTAATTTAATGAGACTTTTGTGTTAGCTAGCATTAAATTAATTTACTAATTTTTATATTACACTATTTAAACTTAGTTTTATCAAATTCATACTTATTTAAATGAATAAAAAAGGACTTTCTGAAAGAGATATTTGCACCAAGTTTATTACTCCTGCTTTGGAAAAGGCTGGTTGGGACACACAATTGCAAATATTGGAAGAAGTTTCTTTTACTGATGGAAAAATATATGTTAGAGGTAAACTAACAGCAAGAGGAACAAGAAAACGTGCCGACTACATTCTTTATTACAAGCCAAATATTCCTATTGCAATCATTGAAGCCAAAGACAACAACCATTCAGTGAGGGCAGGAATTCAACAAGGACTTGACTACGCTAGGATCCTTGACATCCCTTGTGTTTTCAGTAGCAACGGTGATGGATTTTTATTTCACGACCGAACTGCAACGGACGGTAACATTGAATCCGAGATTGATTTAGACGACTTCCTTACTCCCGAACAACTTTGGGAGAAATACAAGAAATATAAAGGCATCTCGACACCCGAAGCGGAAAAAATTGCTTCGCAAGAATATTACTTTGACGGCACAAACCGCAAACCAAGATACTACCAACAAATTGCCGTAAACAGAACAGTGGAAGCCATTGCAGGCGGACAAAACAGAATTCTGTTAGTAATGGCAACGGGAACAGGAAAAACTTATACCGCTTTTCAAATCATTCACCGACTTTGGAAAAGTGGAGCAAAAAAACGCATTTTGTTTTTAGCAGACCGAAATGCTTTGATTGACCAAACTCGAAGAGGTGACTTCAAACATTTTAAAAATAAAATGACGGTGGTAAAACACCGCCAAATTGATAAGAGTTTTGAAATTTATTTGGCTTTATATCAAGGACTTTCAGGCTATGACTACGCATCCAATGTTTACAAACAATTTTCACCAGACTTCTTTGATTTAATAGTAATTGACGAGTGCCACAGAGGAAGTGCTAAAGAAGATAGTTCGTGGAGAGAAATTTTATCCTACTTCAAAAACGCAACGCATATTGGTTTAACGGCCACACCAAAAGAAACCGACACGGCAAGTAATTCAGAATATTTTGGCGACCCTGTTTACACATATTCGTTGAAACAAGGAATAGACGATGGATTTCTTGCTCCGTATCGTGTGGTAAGAATTGGCTTGAATATAGATGCCGAAGGTTGGCGACCAGACCAAGGCAAAACCGACAAAGACGGAAATGAAGTTGAAGACCGTGTTTATAATCGCAAGGACTTTGACCGCAATTTGGTTATTGAAGAACGCACCGCATTGGTTGCAAAAAAATTGACGGAGTTTTTAAAAGGTTACGACCGTTTTGCAAAAACGATTGTGTTTTGTGTGGACATTGACCACGCTGAACGTATGCGTACCGCATTGGCAAAGCATAACGCTGATTTGGTTGCGGAAAATTACAAATACATAATGCAGATTACAGGCGACAATGATGAAGGCAAAAGGGAATTAGATAATTTCATTAATCCCGAAGAAAGATATCCAGTAATTGCAACTACATCTGAATTAATGACAACGGGTGTAGATGCTCAAACCTGTAAAGTAATTGTGTTGGATGCGAATATTAATTCAATGACCAAGTTCAAACAAATTATTGGACGAGGAACTCGAATTAACGAAGAGTACGGAAAATTATATTTCACCATTCTTGATTTTAGAAACGTCACCGATTTATTTGCCGACAAAAATTTTGACGGTGATCCAATTAGAGTGAAACCAGTTACGCAAAACGAAGATTTATCATTGGTGGTAATTGAAGAAGAAGAAGACACAGTTACCGTTTTAGATGAAGCAACGGGTGAAGAAATTATTTTTGAAAAAGCAATAATTCGTTATCCTGATGGCTCACAGCTCCAAGGCGATTGGATTTTTAAAGACCCAAAAGTTTACAGAGAGAAAGTTTATGTAAACGGTGTGAACGTTTCTGTTTTGATAAGTCGTGAATTACATTTTGACCAACACGGAAGACCCATAACAACGAGTTTAAAAGACCACACCAAAGAAATTATTAAAGAGCAGTTTGCTTCCTTAGATGATTTCCTAAACAAGTGGAAAAATTCAGACAGAAAAGAAGCAATCATTGCCGAACTCATCGACCAAGGCGTAATGGTTGAAGCCTTATATGAAGCCGTTGACAAGCAAGTAGATTTATTTGATTTGATTTGCCACCTTGCTAACGACAAACCACCAATGACTAGAAAAGAAAGAGCCAACAATGTGAAGAAGCGAAACTACTTTACAAAATATGGCGAACAAGCAAGAAATGTTTTAGAAGCCCTGCTGGACAAATATGCAGACCAAGGCATTGAAAATATGGAAAACATTCAAATTTTGACCGTTCCACCAATCAGCGAATTTGGTTCAGTAACGGAAATCATAAAAGTATTTGGTAGTCGTGAAGCTTATGACAAAGCAATCAATGAATTAGAAAACGAACTTTACAAAGTAGCATGATGAAGATACCATTGAAAATAATTCCGCTTGATTTGTCGGAACAGTATAAAACTGGTTTCGACAAAACATTGAAACAAAGTTTTGAAAAGTTGCATGACAGTGAGTTGAGTATGGAAACATTCAGTTTTTATACTTCCGTGTCTGCTGTTTTCTCCTCTAAAATTGAAGGTGAGGATATGGAACTTGATTCATACATCAAGCACAAACGCTTTGGCACAAAGTATCAACCCAACTACACAAGAAAGATTGACGATTTGTATGATGCTTATTTGTATGCTCAAAAAAATAAACTAACTCCACAAACACTTGAACAGGCACATGCACAATTGACCAAACACATTTTGCAGAAATCACAACAGGGAAAATTCAGAACGGGAAATATGTTTGTTGTAACCAAGGACGGCAAGATTGAATATGTAGCCGCAGCACCCGACAAGGTTAAAGCCGAAATGAATAAACTGTATGCTGATATTGAAACCTTGCTTGCAACCGATTTGAGTTTTGATGAAGTTCTCTTTTTCGCTTCGTTGTTGCATTTGGTGTTTGTGAAAATTCATCCGTTTGAAGATGGCAACGGCAGAACTTCACGACTGTTAGAGAAATGGTTTCTTGCACAGAAATTAGGAGACAAAGCATGGTTCATTCAGTCAGAAATAAATTACTACTCACAACATCAAACCTATTACACTAACATCAGGCATTTAGGTTTGGAGTATGAAGAATTGAAATATTCAGAAGCATTTCCGTTTTTGCAAATGCTTCCCAACGCTATTAACTACAAAGGATAAAACAATATGAGCAACATAGGCGGAGTAATAAAATCCATCAGAGATATTTTTAGAAAAGACCCTGGCTTGAGCGGAGACGCACAACGCATTGAACAATTGGGCTGGATGATTTTCTTAAAACTGTTTGACGATAAAGACAAGGAGAGAGAAATACTTGATATAAAATACAAATCACCCATTCCCACAGAATTGCAATGGCGTAATTGGGCAGAAAATGACGAAGGCATTACTGGCGATGAACTCATTCAGTTTATCAACAACAAACTTTTTCCGCAATTAAAGGAACTGGCAGTTACAGCCGACAACCGCTTGGGCCTTATCATCCGCAATATTTTTGACGGAACAAATAATTATATGAAAAGCGGAACAACCTTTCGCCAAGCCATTAACAAACTCAACGAAATAGATTTTAACAGCAGCAAAGAGCATCATATTTTCAATGCCATTTACGAAGATATTTTGCAAGGTCTTGCCACCAAAAAAGACACAGGCGAATTTTATACACCAAGAGCTGTAACGCAGTTTATAATTGATATAGTAAACCCTAAATTGGGCGAAAAAATTACAGACCCTGCTTGTGGAACAGCTGGTTTTTTGGTGTGTGCCATTGAACATTTGCGTAAACAGGTAAAAAATGTTGCCGACCGCAAAAACTTACAGGAAACCATTACGGGCACAGAGTTAAAACCATTGCCGTTTATGTTGAGTGTGGTAAACCTGATAACACACGACATTGAAGTACCGCAAATTTTAAATACCGATGCACTCAGCCGTGAACTTACTTCGTTACGCCAAGCCGACAAAGTAGATATTATCGTTGCCAATCCGCCTTTTGGTGGTGTGGTGGGTGATGGTATGGAAACAAATTTTCCTTTGAACTATCGCACCAAAGAAAGTGCCGATCTGTTTTTGATATTGTCTATTCAATTGCTAAAAGATGGCGGACGAGCAGGTATTGTATTGCCCGATGGCAGTTTAACTGGTGAAGGAGTAAAACAACGTGTACGACAAAAACTGTTGGAAGATTGCAATGTGCATACCATTGTGCGATTACCTCAATCTGTTTTTGCTCCTTATGCCACAGTAAACACCAATCTTATATTTTTTGAAAAAGGTAAAAAGACCAAAGACATTTGGTATTACGAGCATACCTTGCCCGAAGGAGCCAAAGCCTACAACAAAACCAAACCTATTCGTATTGAAGAATTTGATACCATAAAAAATTGGTGGGAGAAAAGAGAAGAAAGCGAAGTGAGCTGGAAAGTTTCTATGGATACCATTATTGAACGCAATTATGATTTGGATATTAAGAATCCGAATAAGGTAGTGGAAGAAGTGGTTTATGATAGAAAAGCTATTATTAAAAAATTAGAAACCAATCAATTAAAAATTTCTGAAATCCTTAAAGAATTAAAAGCACTTTAATATGCCTTTTGTAAAAGTTTATACTCATTTTGTATGGAGTACAAAAAATAGAGTACCCTTTCTTGCTACTAAAGAAATGAGACAAAAAGTATGGCAACACATGAGGGACAATGCTAAAGAAAAAGGGATATTTATTGATTTCATAAATGGTTATACTGACCATTGTCATTGCCTTGTTTCTTTTGGTATTGATCAAACTATTCAGAAAATTATGCAATTGATTAAAGGAGAATCTTCATTTTGGATAAATAGGAACGATGAATTGCTCCCATTTTTAAATGGGAGCAAATTTGAATGGCAAGATGAATATTTTGCAGTTTCAGTATCAGAATCTATGATTGATAAAGTTAGAAATTATATTAAAAATCAGGAAGAACATCATAAAAAAAAATCTTTCCAGGAAGAGTATGATGAATTTATTTCTAAATATGGATTTCAGAAATTTAAAGATTAATAGTTTGGCTAAAGCCAACAATGGAATGAAATATTTTATCCTCCAGATAAATCTGGAGGCAATTCAAAATCTGGAGGCAATTCAAAAGCATTAGGAAATTTAAATAAAACAGGCAATTCAATAGCCCCCATTTTTAAATGGGGGTTTAAATAAATTCAATTAAAAAAGGCTTTAGCCAAATAGATTATATACATAATGACAATATTAGAGCTATTCAAAAAAGTACATCCTTCAGTATTGGCTGCCAAAATGATTTTTAAACCCTAACTCCGCTGCGAATTTACGTAAATATTAAAATTTATAGGCCAGAATTTGTTATTCTGGTTTTTTTTATTCTTATTTTACTTTACGTAAGTACGTAATTTTATGTCCAAATGAGCAGAATTTCTAAATACATTCATCCCCAATGGGCTTTGGCTCATCGCAAGCCTGGCGTGGAGCTTAGGTTTATCAACAATAGGTATTA
>JANOMP010000342.1:0-2086 GCA_031420365.1 Cytophagaceae bacterium | reverse complement strand
ATGGTAATAGCCATTTGGTTTATTTATCGAGTGTATAGAATTGTGGAAGAAAAGAAATAAAAACAGCCCAATCAATGGTAATTAATTGGGCTGTAATAAAATTCATTAAAGTCCTTATTTGAATTTTGACTTGCCCAAATCCAAGAATTGAATGAATTCATCCATTGTGACATAGCCAATTGGATCAACTAGTTTTTCGCCATTTGGATTTACAATAACATACAAAGGTTGAGCATTGTTATTATATTTGGTTATTTCCAAATCCATGTTTTTATCACCAACCGTTGTTTTTAGTTCGTCATCGTAGGTTGAGGTATATTGTTTTTCTTTGGGTAATGCTTTTTTGTCATCCACATAAAGCGACGCAATCACAAAATCGTCTTGCAATCTCTTCAAAACCTCTGGTTTCGACCACACGTTTTCTTCCATTTTTCTGCAGTTGGCACATGCATAACCTGTAAAGTCAATTAAAATTGGTTTATTTATTTCTTTAGCATAGACCATAGCATCATCAAAGTCATAAAAGCCAAATAATCCATGAGGTAGTGCCCTCATTTTTTCTGTGGGGGCTGAGTTGCCAGAGTTAACTTCTAAATTGGCAACTGGCATTGGAGGTAAAATTCCCGATAAAAGGCTAAGAGGTTTTCCAGTTACTCCTGGCAACATATAGGCAGCTAATCCAAGAAATACTACTGCGAAAGAAATCCTCATCAGTCCTCTTTTTTCAATTTTATCGTCTTTTGATAGTCGAATAAATCCTAAAATGTAAATTCCAATAATTATGGCTATTACAATCCAAATCACTAAAAATATGTTTCTATGAATTAAATTCCAATGATAGGCCAAATCTATATTACTTAAAAATTTTAATGCTAAAGCAAATTCTAAAAATCCAAAAACTGCTTTTAATTCATTTAACCATCCACCCGATTTTGGAAGGTTTTTTAACATTTGTGGAAACATAGCCAATCCTGAAAAAACCAAAGCAAATGGTAGTCCAAAAGCCAACATTCCATAAATAGGTCTTGTAACTTCTCCTTGTGCAGCTGCAATTAGCAATGATCCAACAAAGGGTACTGTGCAACTAAAAGAGACTACCACTAACGTTAATGCCATAAAGAAAATGCCAATTAAACCTCCCCTGTCCGACATCCGGTCAATTTTATTTACTGTCTCATGAGGCAAAACTATTTCAAATGCACCCAAAAGTGATATTCCGAATAAAATAAAAATGGCAAAAAACAAAAGATTGGGCAACCAATGCGTACTAAGAAAATTCAAAAATGGGGCTCCAAAGGCCATGGTGACTAAGCCCATTAATCCAAAAATTAGCATAATAGAAACCCCATAAAAAATAGCTTTAGATTGTCCATTTTTTTGTTTTGTAAAAAAACTGACAGTCATGGGCATGATTGGGTAAATGCATGGCATAAATATAGAGGCAACTCCTGCTCCGAACGCAATCAGTAAAAATTGCCATAAACTTTGTGCTTTTTCCATAGGTTTGTTTAAAGGGACTTCAATTTTCGAAGACGGGCTGGTCGAACTAATTTCTATATTTTTTAATTCTTCTATCTTTGAATTGGGGTTAGCTGGATTGATTAGTGCATTTTCAACTCCTTCTGAGGTTTTTAAAGTTAAAGAAAATTTCTCTTTGTCATCTATACATCTTCCATCAACATCTGTACAAGATTGGAAATCAATTAACCCAGAGATTGTGGGATTTGCTTTTAAAATCTTTAGTGATTGAATAAATTTACCTGTGCCCACAAAATAGCTTATTTCTCCATTCCAAATTTCTTCAAATTTACGTTTGGGGTTTATGGGTTTTAATTTACCAATTGGCTGAAAACCAGCACTTTTGTTCAATACAATGGTAGTAACTATTGGCCCTAAATTCGGATCAAAATCGGAAGAATATACATACCAATTTTTTTGAATGGAGGCTGTAAATTCTATAGTAATAATTTCACCAACTTTTGGGTTTTCAGGTATTGCTTTTATTGACCAAGTAGTAGGTTTCTGTATTTGAGCAAAACAAGGTAAGGTTAGAAGGAAAAGTAAATATCTAAAGAGCATAATTTTT
>JANOMP010000341.1:0-11705 GCA_031420365.1 Cytophagaceae bacterium | reverse complement strand
TTATTATTTATTTTTGGAACAAAAGAAAAAAATTGCATTCTTAATCTATACAATATTAAAAACATTAAATTTGGATTTATATCAATTAACTGATTCAGCTCTTTTTTTAATGTAGTCTTAAATTTAGAAAAATAAAAATATGGCAACAACGGCAGATTTTAGAAATGGATTATGTTTAGATTGGAACAATGATCTTTACACAATTGTAGATTTCCAACATGTGAAACCAGGAAAAGGGGGTGCATTTGTTAGAACAAAACTCAAAAACATAAGGACTGGCCGGGTATTAGACAATACTTTTACCGCAGGAGAAAAAATAGTTACAGCTAGAATAGAAAAAAGACCCTACCAGTTTCTATATCAGGATGAAATGGGCTATAATTTTATGGATAATGATACCTTCGACCAAATTAGTTTGAGTGAAGCAATGGTTCCTCTTGCTAATTTAATGAAAGAAGGGTCTATGGTTGATTTATTAATTCATGCTGAAACAGAAACTCCTCTTTCGGTAGAAATGCCAGCTTATGTTGAACTAAAAATAACTTATACAGAACCTGGTGTAAAAGGAGATACAGCCACAAATGCATCTAAACCTGCCACTGTGGAAACTGGTGCAACTATAAAAGTACCTTTATTTATTGATAATGATGAGTTAATAAAAGTAAATACGAGTACGTATGAATATGACTCCAGAGTCAAAATAAAATAATTTTCAAATAATAAATAATGGTTGTGATATTTAATTAAATTTGCATTCCAACCTTAATTAAACTTGACAAAATATGGATACAAGAGAGATTCAAAAGCTTATTGACTTTATTTCAAAATCAGATTTAAACGAGGTAAATATTGAGACATCTGAACTTAAACTTCAGATTAAAAGAAATGTTTCTAATGCGATTCAATATCTAAATACTCCGATAGTTGAAACACTAGCTCCTTTGCAAAAACAAGAAAATTCAGCTACGTCTGAAATTCCAAGTCAGGCACCAATTGTTACTCCTACAATCGCAAATTCTAGTAAATTAGTGGAGATTAAATCTCCAATGATTGGCACATTTTATAGGTCTGCGGGTGCTGATAAATCAAATTTTATTGAAGTTGGCGATGAGGTTTCCACAGGAAAAGTAATTTGTATTATTGAAGCAATGAAGCTTTTTAATGAAATAGAATCAGAAATATCTGGAAAAATCGTGAAAATTTTGGTTGAAGATGCAACTCCAGTAGAATATGATCAACCATTATTTCTTGTTGACCCAACTTAATTGTGACAAATAACGACAAACAAATTGTTATGTTCAAAAAAATATTAATTGCAAATAGAGGAGAAATTGCTTTAAGAATCATAAGAACTTGCAAAGAAATGGGCATTAAAACAGTGGCGGTTTATTCTACTGCTGATAAAGAAAGCCTTCATGTAAGATTTGCTGATGAAGCTGTGTGTATTGGGCCACCTACAAGTAAGTTATCCTATTTAAATATTCCTTCAATTATTTCTGCCGCAGAAATCACTAATGCTGATGCCATTCATCCAGGATACGGTTTCTTATCTGAAAATGCAGAATTTTCAAGAATTTGTGAAGATTATAAAATTAAGTTTATTGGTGCTACCGCAGAGCAAATAAACTTAATGGGTGATAAAGCTACGGCAAAAGATACAATGAAAAAGGCAGGTGTTCCTTGCATTCCTGGATCTTCGGGTTTATTAAGCTCAGTTGAAGAAGGCATTAGGCTGTCTGAAGGAATAGGTTATCCCGTAATTATAAAAGCTACTGCTGGAGGTGGAGGAAGAGGAATGAGGGTAATTAGGAACCCAATGGAATTTCAAAAAAATTGGGATGACGCAAAAATGGAATCTGGAGCAGCATTTGGAAATGATGGTTTGTATCTTGAAAAATTTATTGAGGAACCTAGGCATATTGAGATTCAAATAATTGGAGATCAATATGGAAAAGTTTGTCATTTATCTGAAAGAGATTGTTCAATACAAAGAAGACACCAAAAATTAGTAGAAGAAACACCTTCGCCAATTGTTACTGACGAGTTGAGAACTAGAATGGGGGCCGCAGCTATAGCCGGGGCCACAGCAATAAAATATGAAGGAGCCGGAACAGTTGAATTTTTAGTGGATAAACATGGAGATTTCTATTTCATGGAAATGAATACACGTATTCAAGTGGAACATCCTATTACTGAAGAAGTTACTGATTTCGATTTAATAAAAGAACAAATTAAAGTAGCCGCTGGAGTATCAATTTCTGGTACTAATTATTTTCCAAAAATGTACTCTATGGAATGTAGAATAAATGCGGAAGATCCGGGACAAAATTTTAGACCATGTCCAGGATTAATTAAACAAATAAATATTCCTGGTGGGCATGGAATACGAGTAGATTCACATGTTTATGCTGGATATACTATTCCACCTAATTATGATTCAATGATCGCTAAACTTATAGTGACTGCTAGAAGTAGAGAAGAAGTAATAGTTAGAATGAAAAGGGCATTACAAGAATTTATTATTGAAGGTATAAAAACCACAATACCATTCCACTTAAGACTAATGGATGATGAGGGTTTCAAATCTGGCAAATTCAATACTTCTTTTTTAGAAAGTTTTGATTTTCAGGGATTATAAAAAAATGCGAGATTAATCTCGCATTTTTTGTTACGTAATTACTAAAAACTTCTAAAAACTATTTTAATATTTATCGTAAAAATGTTTTATTTTATATGTAAATTGGTCATAAATTGGTTTACAAAATTCGATAAACATTTGTTGGGGTGGAGGAGGTAAATCTTCTCTGTTTCTAGTTAAAATCAATTCTTCTTTCGTAAGTGCTCTTTCATCTCCATTAAATGAAGCCCAACTATTATTCCAATAAAACTCCCCAGATAACTGGTCTTTTATTAAACTTTTGTTTGTTTTAAAATCATAAATTTCCATCAATAGCAATCCTCTAGACCTTACCGTCTTTTGGCTTTTAGAAATTGTAGCATTTACTTTTGCATAAACATCTACATTTTTCCCATCAATTTTTGCGGTTCCCGTTTTCACACTGTCCCTACTAGTTACATTCTTTTTTTCAGTATTAATAATTGTTTCTCCTACCACAAAATCAATAAATTCAAGTTTCACTATATGGTCTGGTACTAATTTTAATGTTTTAGCTTCAGTAGGTTGGTAAAATCTAATAAATTTGTTCACCCTTCTATTTGTTTGCAAAAACTCGTCTATTCTACCTTGAAAATATTCATTACTAAATTGATACAATTTCGAGTTTACCAAGGGCTGTTCCACTACTACATGAAAAGAACTCTGAAAAAGAGCTTCTTCTAATTTAATTGTAATATCTTTAAAATCAGGAGCGTATCTATATAATATTTCAAAACTATCATATGCCAATCTGGAGGTATTCATTGTGCCTTTCTGTAGTAAATCATTTGCAAAATTATATCTTTCAGTTGAAGCAATTTGTTTTGCCTCATCTAATTCAGTAAAATGAGAACTTGCCTTCACAATATTTCTACATGAAACACACATTTCTATTTTTTCATGCATTTCATTAAGTTTTTGATAATCTTCTAAAACTCTTTCATACTTAAATTGTTGATTTGCATTTTTGGCCCTATTTATATCTTCCATTAAATCTAAACTTGCATACTTATAAGCATTTGGCAAAACTTCTAAGGCCTTTGAATTATCAGGATCTCTTTTTAGTTTTTCAATAGATTGTAAAACAGCATTATAGTATTCTCCGGATTCCAAGGCTCTCCGACCAGATTTAGAACAAGACAAAAATACTGGAATAATAAAAATAAAAAATAGTATAGTTTTCATATAAATCTATTTAAAAGGATAATTTTATTACAAATCAAAGTAAATTAAAGCTTAAAACAAAAACATTATTTTTGTTGTCAAAGCTAAGTATTCTTAATTTTAGTACTATATTAGAATTAATGTATTCCTTAAATCTAAGAATTAATTAAAGCCTAGATTAAAGTAATAAATAAAATGCTTGAAATAATATCTTGCGATACGTTTAATGAAAGAATATATAAGAAACTACTATGGCAGTAATTACACCTACAAAATCTGCTAATAATCCAGCAACTAAGGTATATCTCGTATGTTTAATACTTACCGATCCAAAATATAAAGCTAAAATATAAAGTATAGTATCAGAGCATGCTTGAAAAACACAAGAAAGCCTGCCTACAAACGAATCGGGACCAAAAGTCTTCATACTATCAATCATCATAGCACGTGATCCACTTCCACTCAATGGGTGCATAAGTGCTGTGGGTAATGCATCTGTAAAATCTGTGTTCATTCCTGTAAAACTAAAAATCCATTTCAAAAAATTTACAATATAATCTAAAGCCCCAGAATTTCTAAAAGCACTTATTGCCACCAGCATTCCCACCAAATAAGGAATAACCCTAACTGACGTTTCAAACCCAGATTTAGCACCCTCAACAAATGCAGAGAATACATCAACTTTCTTATATAAAGCCCCACAAATAAATCCAACAATAAAAATCAATAAAATTAGATTGCTTACAATTTTTGAAGTAGTCTCGATTTCCTCTTTTGGAAGGCGAGCAAAATACCATAACACAAAACCAATAAAGGCCGTAATACCTAACAGCCAAGATAAAAGTGTTTTATCAAAAAAATTGATTTTCTGCTTAATTCCTACAAATAATAATCCTGTAAAAGTAGCCATATACACTGATATCAAAGCTGGAATAAAAATATCAGATGGGTCAGCTGCTTTATAAATTGCTCTTTGAGCCATAATTGAAATAGGAATCAATACTGGACCTGCACTATGCAGAACCATAAACATTATTTGTGGATTAGATGCGGTATCTTTATTTGGATTTAATTCTTGGAGACTTTGCATTGCTTTTAGTCCAAAAGGTGTTGCTGCATTATCTAGCCCTAACATATTAGCAGAAAAATTCATAATCATTTGACCATTAGCATGATGATCTCTCGGAACATCTGGAAACAATTTGCTAAAAAAAGGTGCGATTATTTTTGCTAATCTTCTTATAGCACCAGCTTCCTCTCCAATTTTCAATATTCCCAAGAAAAATGTCATAACACCAGCTAAAGGCAAAGCTAAATCCATTACTGCGGATTCTGCTGAACCAAACATACCATCTATAATCACTTTAAAGATTTCAGTGTCGCCAAAAAATATAAGCTTTATTAGAGCAACAATAAATGCAACTATAAAAAAGCCAACCCAAATAAAATTTAATGCCATATTGTTTGGTTTTATTAATAAACTGATAATATTTTACCAAATTAGTTTTTAATATTAGATTTAGCGAAGAATTCTCAATTAATTTTTAATCGATTTGTATTTGATTAATAAATAAATTTTAAAAAAAATATGAATACAAAAGTATGTGCTAAACTTATAGCATTAAGTTTCCTAATGTTCGGTTGTAATTATCAAAAAACTGAAACAAAAACTGAAGAACCAATAAATAAAGAAATAGAAATTATTTCAGAAACTAATGAACTAGAGGTTTCTTTAATTTCTCAAGGTTTAGTTAATATTCAGAGTTTAGATACAAGTTTAATAGTAGATTTAAAATATAGTACGACAGAAAATTTTTTTAAGCAAGACGTATATGGTTCTCTTACAAGAGCTTATTTACAACAAATACCAGCTGAATCATTAAAAAGAGCAAACTTTTTAATCCAATCAATAAATAAAGATTATCGACTTTTGGTTTTCGATGCGGTTAGGCCCTTACATATTCAAGAAGTTTTATGGAATAGTCTGGATTCTATCCCACCAAATAAGAGGAAAAACTTTATTTCTGACCCCGCAGATGAATCTATACACAATTATGGTTGTGCCGTAGATTTATCAGTTTTTGATATTTCCAAAAATGAGCCGCTAGATATGGGTACGGAATTTGACCATTTTGGTTCTCTGGCATACCCTAGGTTAGAAAGTGAAATGCTTATGCAAGGAAAATTAACCAATAAACAACTAGAGAATAGAATATTATTACGTAAAGTAATGATTTTAAATGGATTTCAACCTATCACTAGTGAATGGTGGCATTTTAATTTCTATTCTAGAAAAACCGCAAAAAAACTGCACAAAATAATAAAATAATGTAGACTATAAAATTACGTTTTTACTATTTCCATAACCATTTTTAACATTCTTCTTGAGATATCGACCTTCTCACCATTCGGAAATTCTATTTTATGCTTACCTTCCTCTAAACAAAATTTTTTAATCCTATTTTTATTAATTAAATGGCTTTTATGAACTCTACAAAATGTAGAACTAGAAAGGAACAATTGAAAGTATTTTAAAGAATAAGATGATAAATATTTCCTACCTGAATTTGTGACTATTAATGAATAGTTTATTTTACCTTCGAAACGAATGATTTCAGAGATTAGAATAAAAACAGTGTCATTTTTATGAAATACTTTAATTTCATTTATATGTGGTTTTTTGCCTCTTGTTTCCATTTAATTATTTACTAAGCTTAAACTAAAGGTAGTTAACTTATAATAACAAAAAAAACAAAACAAATAACCTAAAAACACATAAATATCTATTTATAAGAAAGTTATGAATTTAATATCTGAAAAAAAAGCGTACTTTCACCTATTGAATTAAGTATAAATACTTTGATAAAATTGAGTTTTTCAACACTTATATTTTAACTTGAGAATATACATCTAATAAGTAAGATGAGTAAAACTTGTATTATGGCACAGATTATATTGAACAAAATATTATATTTGTGATCACAAATTTTTTTGAAGTGTTAGAGAATATTATTAATATCGGAATTGAAGTAGATAACATTCTGGAAAAAAATCTAGAAAACGCTGAAAATTTTAGGCTAAAGTTTTTAAGTAAAAAAGGGGTCTTGAATAACATGTTTGAGCAATTCAAGCTTGTTTCTAATGAGCAAAAAAAACAAGTTGGGCAAGAATTAAATACGCTTAAAAATAAGTTAGAGTTAGCCTATAAGCTATTATCTGAAAATGCTTCTCATGAAACTATAACAAATAATCCATGTTCAGAATTAGACATATCATTACCTGAAGTACCAAATGCTGTTGGAAGCCTTCATCCGCTTAGTATAATCAGAAAAAGAATTGTCGAGATATTTGCAAGAATGGGCTTTAATGCAGAAGATGGCCCTGAAATAGAATCGGATTGGTATAATTTTTCAGCATTAAATTTTGCAGAAAATCATCCAGCTAGAGAAATGCAAGATACTTTTTTTGTAAGCAAAGCATTAGAACAAAAGAATGATTTGTTGCTAAGAACACATACTTCGAATGTGCAAATTCGTTTGATGGAATACAAAAAACCTCCAATCCGATCTATTATGGCTGGAAGGGTATACAGAAATGAAGCAATTTCAGCAAGGGCTCATTGCCAGTTCCATCAAGTGGAAGGATTATATGTGGATAAAAACGTAAGTTTCAAAGATTTGAAAGATACTTTATTGCATTTTGCCAAGGAAATGTTTGGAAAAGAAACAAAAATCAGACTAAGACCCAGTTATTTTCCATTTACCGAACCGAGTGCAGAAATTGATGTCTCTTGTTTTATATGTAATGGAAAAGGGTGTAATATTTGTAAATATAGTGGTTGGGTAGAAATTGCTGGTTCAGGAATGGTAGATCCACAAGTATTAATAAATTCTAATATTGATCCAGAAGAATACACTGGTTTTGCTTTTGGCATGGGTATTGAAAGGATTACTATGTTGAAATACGGAATAAATGACCTGAGATTGTTTTTTGAAAATGATTTACGATTTTTGAGGCAATTTATAGGGGCATAAAATTAATTTATTGAATTGAATTTATTAAAAAATATAATCATTTATGGTTATTAAAATTAGGAAAATACGTTTTTTTACTGCTTTAATTGGACTATTTTTTTTCAGTACTACCTATATTAAAGGACAAATAAATCTACGATTTCCGGCTGAAAGATCTGTTTTTCAAAGAAATAACTCGAATATTGGAAATATATTGATTACTGGTACACTTTCCATTGATGCTAATAGAATAGAAGCTCGATTGGTACCAAGAATAGAAGGCCAAGGAACACTAACCAAGTGGATTACAATAGACAGTACGGTAGACGGGCAAAGTTTTACGGGAAAAATAGAAGGAAAAGGAGGTTGGTACACTTTAGAAGTAAGAACCATTAAAGAAGAAGCAATTACTGCAGTAACAAACATTTTAAGAGTAGGTATTGGTGAAGTTTTTGTAATTTCTGGCCAATCTAATGCTCAAGGAGATGGAGCAAACCCTAATCCAAATGGTGCAATTGATGATAGAGTGATTGGATATGACCAAAACTACTATGTCCATAGGACAGGACTTTTCAGCTCTTTCCCCGAGATAATGCCAATGAACCAATTCTCGAAAATTGAGAAGTCATTAAATATTGGGCCAATTGGTTATTCTGTCTGGTGTTATGGAGAATTAGGTGACCTTCTAGTTAAAAAATTAAATGTGCCAGTTTTATTTTTCAATACCGCTTTATCAGGCACATCATCCAACAATTGGGTACAGTCTATTACAGGACAGGATGTTTTTCATAGGATTATTGGTGTAAAATTTGAAAAATTTATGCCTTACCATTCCTTAAAAAGAACATTACAAAATGAAATCAGCACTTATGGTATCAGAGCTATATTATGGCATCAAGGGGAATTTGATTTTGACACACCCGAACAAACATACATAAATAATATTAATAAAATAATTCAAGAAGTTAAAGATAATACTGGTGAAAAAATCCCTTGGATGATTGCCAGAACATCGCGAGTATATGGGATTAATTATCCGGTAGTAATCAAAGCACAAAATAAAATAATAAATCCTACGGAAATGATTTTCGCTGGTCCATCTACGGATCAAATCCAACCGAATAGACCTGATGGAGCTCATTTTGAAAATAATAATTCAATTAAAGGCTTAACACTATTAGCCGAAGAGTGGAATCAATCTCTAAATAATAGTTTTTTTACCGATAGCAATCCTATTATACCAAAATTCATTAATGAAATTTTGTATAATTGTGTTAATCAATCAACAGTAAATTTAAGATTAGAGAAATCTTTTTCAACATACTTTTGGAGTAATAACTCAAATAGCAGCACAATTCAAACCAATACGGGAGATATTACCGTTTTAGCTAAAGATAATTTTGGAAATTATTTTCAATCTAGTAGACTAATAATTAGCAATGTATTTCCAAAAGAGCCAATTGCAATTAATCCAGTTATTTCCTTAACTGCATGTGTAGGAAAAAGCCTAGAATTACAGGCCACAAAATCAAAATATGATGTAAATTGGAATACGGGAGCCATTGGCCAAAAAATAACGGTAAGCCAATCCACACCCTATTTTGCAAATTACAGATCAGTTCAAGGTTGCTTATCAACTCCCTCCAATATCCTAAATCCTCGATTTATAAATCCTCCACCTAAGCCTAAAATAGAAGTATTAAAAAGCGATGGTTATATTTGTGCGGGTGATATTCTTGAACTTAATGTTCAAAATCCTGAAAACTTTGCTGTTTTATGGAGTAATGGTTTAACTTCAAATCAAATAAAAATAAGTCAAAATGCTTCAACTCCACTTAATGTTACTTTTTATAGTAATTTTGATTGCCCCTCTGAGCCATCCGAGCCCTCTCCTACATTTATATTGGATGTACCAAAAACCCCTAATATTGTTCAAAATGGTCCGTTTTTAATGCAGGCAATTAGTATTGACAACCCTTCTAAATTTCAATGGCTTTTTGAAAACAAAATAATTCCAAATTCCACACAAAAAGACTTAATTGCTACGAAAGATGGCTTTTATTCAGTTCAAGCTATCAAGACCTTTACAACACCTCAATCGAGGATTTTAGAATGCAAATCAGGTATTTCAACTTTAGTTTCCTATAAATCAAATCCAAAAGATTTTGGAATCACTGTGTATCCAAATCCTATTACTGATGGCAAATTTTATCTGGCGACTGGGACAGAAATAAAAAATTTAAAGTTGACAATTTTTAATTTAATTGGACAAAAAATCCAAGAATTGAGTGTTCCAAATCTTATGTTTCTTTATGAATTTAATATTTCAAAAAGTAAATTAAATGGAATGTATCTTTTAAATTTAAATTATAATGGACTATCACGTACTTTTCCTTTGATTTTTGAATAATAATCCCACACCAACATACCCACAGAAACACTAACATTTAAAGAGTGTTTGGTTCCAAATTGCGGTATTTCAATTACATAGTCTGAAAAATTGATAATTTCCTGCTTTACGCCAAATACTTCATTACCCAAAATAAAAGCATATTTCTTTGTTGGATCAGGTTTAAATTTATCTAGGGAAATACTATTTTCTACTTGTTCTAATGGCACAATTTCCCAATCCTCATTTTTTAAAGTAGTTATCAACTCCAATACATCACTTTTGTACTCCCATTCTACCGATTCGGTAGCCCCTAATGCAGTTTTTTCAATCTCTCTATGAGGTGGCTGAGCGGTAATTCCACACAAATATATTTTTGCTGTTAAAAAACAATCTGCTGTTCTAAAAATTGAACCTACATTAGACATACTTCTAATATCATCTAAAATCAAACAAAAGTTACTTTTAATTGATTTCTTAAAATCAGAAATTGATAATCTATTTAGTTCATCCATTGAAAGTTTAGACATAAAATAAACAATTCTTTAGTTGAATACCTTTAAATTTTAAATATCAAATTTACTTTCTTACATTTTTAAATCCTAAGAATAAAAATAAATTAAGGTTGATTAATAAAATAATTTTAAGAAAATATTTGAATGCTTCAGTATAAATTATTTTAAATAAAAACTCTTTTAGTTATCTAGAAAGATTGCTATGCTTCAACTAGTATGGAATTTTTCAATTCTCCATTAGTAGTACAAATTATTACTCCTTTTCGAAACAATACTCTTTGTTACTAAATCCATAATTGATTTTAATTTATTCTTTTGCTAATTAAAAACCTCACAGAAAAAATCGTATAAAAAAGTGCATCATTTTAATGCCAAATTTTTCATATTGTTTTCGAAAAATCTCTTTATTATGATTCTAAACAATTATTTTATTTAATTTTTTACAAATTTAAAGCGTTTCACAAAAAGCAGAAATTAATGAAAGTCAAAAAATAAACTATTCGGCAATTATGAAAGCAAAAGTAAAAACGGGAATTAAAGAATTTTTAAATAAGAATTTATTCCACTGGCATCCGACTAAAACTTAATTCGTCCAAAAATACTGCATAAAAGTACTTATGAGGCACATTTATTCAGATTCTTAAAAAGACCCCGCCTAACATACTCTACGTCGCCTGCCGCGGGGCAAAGGGCGTTCCCCTTCTTTTTTGCGTACGACGCACCGCCGGGATGCCGGCCCAGTCTAAAAAGAATCGGAGTGGCGTCCCACCAAAAAAAACAGCCCGGCAGCGACCGCCAGCAAACTCACATCGGCCTGCCGCACCACCTCAAAATGCTAGAAAGCAATAGGTTACAAAAGTTTAAATTTTTGTCAAAGAATTTTGAGCGCCGGGTTGCCGTACCATTTCAAACAGTGCTGGCTGATATAAGGAACATATTTCTTTTATTTTTTCTCGGATGCCAGTAAA
>JANOMP010000340.1:0-5125 GCA_031420365.1 Cytophagaceae bacterium | reverse complement strand
TGTGATTTCTTTTGAAATCCATTAACTACGACAATCAATTGTCCTTTGTCGAAGAAACTAAAAGCTCTAAATATGTCACTGCCGACCTCGACACGAATTTCAAAAATACCGTCAGAGTCCTCCATATGGTTAAAATACTTTTTCGGAACCATGTCGAGTGTTTCTGCACTTCATAATATTACTGCTAACAGTTTGGCGCTTGGCGAAGAAGCGGATTTCGAAGCACTAAACTGTCTGCCAGCACTGGGCTTGATACGAAGCACAAAGCTTCATTTAACCACTGACCCCGCTTTTTGCCAAACGCCTGTTAGCGGTAGTTTTATTTATATGCTATTGCTGCACTTGATGGACCAGCCAATGGAATAAGAGAGGTTGATTTGAAACCAACTTTATTTGCCCATTTATTGAAGTCAGCAAATGTGTAATCAAAACCCTTACCTGTTTCAATCAGCATATTTAAACTCATCATCATGCCGAAAACATTTTTATTCCTCTCGTCATCTATTATTCCTTCAATAGCTACAAAAGCACCGCCAGTTGGCAATGCATCATAGGCTTTCTGCATCAACATTACTTTGGTTTCTTCATCCCAGTCATGCAAAATATTTCCCATTACAACCACATCGGCATTTGGAATAACATCTTTAAAAAAATCGCCTTTTGCTGTTTTTACTCTGTCACCCAATTGAAACTGTTGTATTGTTGCATTCGCAATAGGTTCAACGGGAGGTAAATCCCATGTAGTGCAATTCATGTGTGCCTGGTGTTTGGCAACCATCAAAGAAAGTAATCCTGCCGAACCTCCTACATCAACAAGTGTTTTGTATTTCGAGAAATCAAAGGTTTGTGAAAATACCATAAAATTTCCCATTTGAATTCCACTCATGGCATGAATAAATTCCTTTAACCTGTCGGCATCAGAATATAAGGCTTCAAAAAGATTTCCTCCGCTTTTTGCTTCGTTTTGTGGAAGACCTGTCTTTAAGCCTTCTTCAAGATTGCCCCAAAAATTGTACAGACGATTGTTAAGCATCTCCAACATTCCTCCAATATAAGAGGGTTTCTTTTTGTCGAGAAAAAAATCAGTGTCGACACTGTTTGAATACTTGGCAGTTTCAAGCAAACCCTCACGATTGAGAAAACCAAATGTTGTGAGAGCATCTAAATAATCATATACATTACGGTCAGTGCAATTAAACCCTAAAAGTGATTTTAGTTCAATTGCTGACATAGTTTTCTTTTCGGCAAGTGTTGTAAAAATTTGAAACTTAACCGCTGACAAAAGAATTTTTGAAGCCCAAAAACCAGTGCCAATTTTCATTATGTTTTCAGGTGTTGGATGATTGTGTTGTTGTTCCATTTTTCTTTTCTTTTATTTTTTTGTTTGCCTACTCTATTCGGTTTTCAGCTTCCCCGTTGTTTGTTTTTTGCTTAATCATTTTAGTTGTAATGTGTCGCACCAAAAATTACCGCTAACGTTTTGGGGCTTGGCGAAGGTGGCGATTTTCACCATCCCGATAGCTATCGGGATTGATGCGGAGAACCAAACTTTGATTAACCACAAATGTGTCTGCGGAGCACTGAACCGCCACTTTTGCCAAACCCGTGTTATGCGTAGTATTTCTATTCCTCATAAAATTTGACTTTATGTAATGTCAGGAATTCTTTAATAATGTCTACATGGATGCATTGTCCAAGATGAATAAATGAGTAATCCGATACTTTCTTGATTTTGTTATTAAGTAGTATTTCTTTTTCTACGATGTCGAACCCTAAATGTAAATGCTTGGTTGAAAATTGCATTCCATAAACAATTCCGTCTTTATCGAAAAGAGGGCCACCACTTTGTCCTTTTAGTCCGGGTGTGCTCATTTCAATACCATTTATCTTATTCTCCTCTGCTAAAAACCTTGTTACCATTCCTTCAATTGGAAATCTTGGCGACACATTAATTCCAGTGTTTGTCCATTCAATGTCGTCTGTGGTTTCGTTGTATTTGAAATTATTAAACTCAGGAAAAGGAAAGCCAAGTCTACAGAGAAATTCCCCTTGTTTTATTTGTGAAGAGTCCTTTTTGAATATTGCGAAGTCTTTATAATGGATTGTTTTGAAATCGTTGAATTTAAGAATTGCCAAGTCGACTTTTGGATGAATATGCCAAGTGAAACCTGTCATTGAGTCCACACAGTCAATGAATGTATTTTTGATTTGAATTTCTGTTTCTGGATTAAATTTATATTTCAGTTCAAGTCCCTTCAAATTTTTCTTGAATTTTCCATCTCTCGGTAGTTTGTCTCGTTCTGCTTTGAAAGCATAATAATTTTTTGTCAAATTTTCTGAAGCAACGAGAAGTTCTATTACATGTTTACAGGTAATAGCATAGCCATCCTCGTTCACGAAAAACAAAGTCGCTGCACCTGGTATAATTTGTTTTCCAGCATAAGTCCGCAAGATTGTATGTATTGGTCTTGTGAAGCCTGCTATTTTTTCAATTGATTCTTGAAACATATGTCTGTCTTTTTAATATTACGAATAACGGTTTCGGGCTTGGCGAAGGTGGCGATTTTCACCATCCCGATAGCTATCGGGATTGATGCGGAGAACCAAAGTTTGATTAACCACAAATGTGTCTGCGGAGCACTGAACCGCCACTTTTGCCAAACCGCCTGTTGTGCGTTCGTACTTCTTTATCTCATTTAGTTGAGGCTTTTCTAAATTTCCGAATTCTTTTACCTAATGTTTCAGCAACATAAATATTGCCGTTGTTATCAATGTCTATGTCATGATAGCGAGGAACAGAAACGCCATCTGAATCAGTCCTACCAAATCGCATCAATATATTTAGCCTTGAATCAAAATGTATAATATCAGCCCCCATGATTAAAGTATCATTGATAGTCAAATTATCAATTGCGAATAAATTATTCTTTTTATCAATTGATAAAGAATATAATTGTGTTGCTGTATTATTTTTCCACAGTTTTAAAAACTGTCCTTTAGCATTAAATTTCTGGATTCGGTTGTTTTCTCTGTCGGCTACATAAATATTACCTTTTGAATCCAAGTCAATTCCATGTGGGGTATTAAATTCACCAGCTTTGTCTCCCTTTTTACCCCAATCAAAAAGGTACTTTCCCTCTTTTGAAAACTTTACAACCCTGCTATTTCCATAACCATCACTGACATAAAATGAACCGTCTTTTGCTATTGCAACATCGGTAGGCAGATTAAAATGCATCGAATCATTTCCGGGTATTTTAGCTACTCCTAATTTCATTAATAACTTGCCGTCATGGCTAAATTTAAATATTTGTTGCAGTGCAACATCCGTTACCCAAACATTATTTTCATTATCAACTGTTAAACCATGCGGCATAATAAACAAATTGGCACCCCAGCTATTAAGAACTTTTCCAGTTTCATTATCTAACAAGAAAATGGTATTCGAAGAAATTGAAGTATCTGGAAATGGTTGTGTCCAATGTCTGCCTGTTCGTTGAAATAAAAAAATGTTTTGGTCAGTATCAATTCCTACTGCTGTTACATCACTTAATTTAAATCCTTTTGGTAATTGTGGCCAGTCTTGTACAATCTCATAATTGGTTACAGCGGTATTGGAATTCTCTTTATAAGCGTTTCCGTGGTAACTACATTGAATAAACCAAACTGGCAGAAATATGATGAGATAGAGTTTAGTCCTAATTTCTGTCATGATTTGGAATTAATTAGTGTGTTCAATAGTATGACGTACAACGGTTTACGGCTTGGCGAAGGTGGCGATTTTCACCATCCCGATAGCTATCGGGATTGATGCGGAGAACCAATGTTTGATTAACCACTAATGTGTCTGCGGAGCACTGAACCGCCACTTTTGCCAAACCCGTGTTAGCGGTTCGGCTTTCTTTACTGTCGTCAGTGTTAGCCAATTTTAAGTGATATTTTATGTTCCAGTCCATTTAACGTAAAGTGAATATTGTCTTTGTCGTGTAATGAAATTTTACGGTCGCCAAAGTCAAATTCTTTATGGTGATTTGGGCAAAGTAATATTATGTTGTCAGGCGTTTCTCGTCCTTTTCTATGCTTTGGTTCTATATGTGCCGCTTCAATATAAAGTGTGCCGTCTTTCTTTTTAATAGTTGTCGAACAGATTTGGCATTTAAAGTCTCTCAGAATTTTTATTTGAGCAATCGTCCTGTTGTCACGTTTAAACGATTTGCTGCTTATAGTCACTTCTTCTGGGTCTGTCGGTTTTAGATTTAATAGTTCAGCGATAATTTCTTGCTTAGTCTTGCTTTGATTTTTAAACTCACGAACTATTTCTTTTTGTTCTTGTTCGTCTGGCGTGTCAATAGGAACTGCTAAATACTTTGCATAAATGTCTCGCATTTTGTGCATCACCACTTTTTGAATGTCTTCATAATACTCAATGTGAAGTCTTAATGCTGTCAATGCGTTTGTAAGTCCTGGTGAGCCATAGTCCTTGTAAATATTGTCAAAGAAATACTCCATTGAATAGGCATTGTTTGTCCTTGTAAACCTTTTGCCTTCAACCATACAGCGAAAATTATTAATGTAGTCAGCAGCAGAATTTGAGTTCATTTTGTTGTCGCCTACAAGCTGTTGTTGCCCTTCTTTAAAAGTCAGCTTACTTTCAAAAACCTGCTTGGAAAGTTCGTATGCTAATGGCGTTAGTTCTTGTGGTATTTTCATTTTGTCTGTTTGTTGTTGGGTGTCGTCCTAAGCTGACCGCTAACGTTTTGCAGATTTGCGATGGGCGGGATTTTTACCACTAATGTTGATGCGGAGCACAAAACTTTCGGCTACCACTAAACTGTCTGCGGAGCACGAAACCCCGCCTATTGCAAATGTGCTGTTATGTGTAGTGCTTCTTGTCCGCACGTCACTTGAATTTGATTACTTCACACCTACTCATTTCGTCATCAAATATTATTCCGTCCGCTGTCGGATATTTTTGTTTTACTTGTGTAAGTGTATTTTCGAGGTTGTCGCTGAAACTAACAATACCGGTTAAGTTTTTAATAGCTGATTGCAAATTTTGTTGGTCTAATTCTGTTAGTTTGTCGTACCACTTTAATTCTATTGCTCCTAAAAAGTCATACTTGCT
>JANOMP010000339.1:0-10772 GCA_031420365.1 Cytophagaceae bacterium | reverse complement strand
AAAAACAAAAAACTGAATGTAAAAATAAACTCCATGAGTACTCCCAGATACAACAAAGCAATATCAGAATTAATCCAAACTCTAAACGATACAGAAACCGTATTTCCGGGAACAGACCTTGTCCTTTTTTACCAAATAGATTGAAATTTAATTTACGCCCATGCATGGAGTTCTGAACTTGGTTTTGTTCAACGATTAGCTAAGCGCAGATTTTGCCTTTTGGCAAAATTTGAGTTTAGGTGATGTTACAGGCTGGCGTTTCTTGTTGTCAGTTCGTTACAACTGCTGTCAACATTGGTCTTCGGTCGTAACACAAAGAAGTCTAATTATACACAGTTAGCAACATCAAGTTCATTAAAGGGATGGAGGAGGTATTCCCTTTTTAATTTTTACACTTCTGGCCGTTTTTATTTTTTTTACACTTTGGCTAGAGTGAAACGCCCTAATAACCTCAATATTATCAGGAGTTATACGGTAAATAATAAGGTACTTACCTAAGATGATATTCCGATATTTTTTGCTTTGGGTTGGTATAAAACGACATTCGGGATGAAGGTTAAATTGGAAAGACAAACCTTCGGTCATATGATTCATTTCTTCAATAAATAAATCAGCAAACATTTTCCCAAACGTTTCTTTTCCGTATTGATAAATGCTTTGAAAATCTTTATAATAGGCAGGTGAATAAACTACTTTTCTAATCCTTTTCTCCATACATCGAATTTCTTTTTAAATTCACTAGATGACATAAACGGACCTTTTTCGCCAACTTTTATAAAATCCCTAAATTCCGTTTCAGTCATTGGATGCCCTGGAATAGCGGTATTTCTTTTGATTTCTTTTATTGTTTTCATAATAAGATTTTTACAACCTTTACTACATAAAGGTAACAATTTAAGTTCTAAAAATCAAATAATATTTTGGTTAATTAATCTAAACTATAAAGTCATTCGTACCCCCAGAAGTCCGATTACCTGCAATTTCTCTAACTTTTTCTTTCTTAAACGATTCACTAAAGTTTCGGTATCGACTCACTTTTACAGTCATCGAAAACCCTTTTGTAATTTTTGCCATTTTATTCCATTTTTAAGTTTAATTTTAATCCTTAAAAACGGTCAACCTATTTCAGGCATTGACATAACGGCCATACCTGATTACTATTAAATGTACAAATCAATAATTCAAAGCAGGACTCAGCCACCTTTCGGCTTCTTCTAAACTTACCCCTCTTTTTTGAACATAATCTTCGATTTGGTCTTTGGATATTTTGCCTAATCCAAAATACTTTGATTGGGGGTGGGCATAATAAAATCCACTTACGGCAGAACCGGGGTACATGGCCAAGCTTTCGGTAAGTTCTACACCAATATTTTTTTCAACATCCAACAACCTAAACAAATCCTGCTTTAAAGTATGGTCGGGACAAGCCGGGTAGCCAGGAGCTGGACGAATGCCTTGGTATTTTTCTTTGATAATTTCCTCCTTGCTAAGCTCTTCGGTTTTCTGGTAGGCCCAAAGTGTTTTGCGTACTTTTTTATGCATCAACTCGGTAAGTGCCTCAGCGTAGCGATCTGCTAACACTTTCACCATTATAGCATTGTAATCGTCGTGGTCTGCCTCAAATTCTTTGGCTTTTTCGTCTGCACCAAAAATACCTACCGCAAATCCCCCAAAATAATCCTTTTTTCCAGTTTCGGAGGGAGCAATAAAGTCCGCAATGGAAATATTAGGCAATCCAGACCCCTTTTGCCCTTGCTGTCTTAAGTGCTGAAATTTTGCTATGATTTTTTCTCTATTTTCGGTGTAAATTTTATGATCATGGGTTAAAGCAGAACAGCTACTGTTATGGCCTTCGTCTATTACTTCAAAATCATACACAACCTGAGTGTCTTCGTTTTCGGTGTTGGTTGGCCAAAAGCCTACTACTGCTCTTGCATCAAACCATTTTTCTTTAATAATAAGCTTCAACAAGTTTCGAGCGTCATCAAATAAATTTTGAGCCTCAACGCCTACTACATCATCTGTCAATATTTTAGGATAATGCCCGTGTAAATCCCAAGATTGAAAGAACGGCGTCCAGTCAATAAAGTCTGCAATTTCTTTTAAATCGTAGTTTGTAAATGCTTTAGTACCCAAAAAAGTTGGTTTAGTTAATTCGGTGCTTTCCCAATCTATTTTTAGTCTATTTGCTCTGGCTTCGCTAATTCTGATATAACTTTTGGCGGTTTGTCGCGCTTGGTATTCTTCTCTAAAGCGTTCGTAGTCAGATTTTAATTCTTTTACATAATTTTCGCTTAAATCCTTACTTAAGAGATTAGTCACCACTGGCACAGACTTAGAGGCATCTAATACATACACCACTGGTCCTGAATAGAAAGGGTCAATTTTAACAGCAGTATGGACTCTTGAAGTGGTAGCACCGCCTATTAGCAACGGAATCTTCATGCCTCTTTTTTCCATAGCTTTTGCCATATATACCATTTCATCTAGGGAAGGGGTAATTAAACCACTCAAACCAATTACATCCACTTGGTGCTCTATTGCCGCATCCAATATTTTTTCAGCGGGTACCATTACCCCTAAATCTATAATTTCGAAATTATTACAAGCTAATACTACCCCTACAATGTTTTTGCCAATATCATGAACATCGCCTTTTACTGTAGCCATCAACACTTTTCCATTATTTTTGGCAGTATCACCTGTTTTCAATTTCTCTGCTTCTAAAGCAGGTAACAAATAGGCTACCGCCTTTTTCATTACTCTTGCAGATTTAACCACTTGGGGAAGAAACATTTTTCCTGAACCAAACAAATCTCCTACTACGTTCATTCCGTCCATCAATGGACCCTCAATAATATGCAAGGGTAGGGGGTATTTTTCTAAGGCCTCTTGCATATCTTCATCTATATGCTCAATTATTCCTTTTACCAAAGCATGTTCTATGCGTTTTTCTAGAAGCTCGCTTCTCCATTCTTGTACCGCTTTTTCGTTTTCTACGCTTGTGCCTTTGAGGCCTTCAGCTATATCTAATAATCTTTCAGTGGCATCCTCTCTTCTATTAAGTAAAACATCTTCTACTGCATTCAATAGGTCTTTCGGTATGTTGTCGTAGATTTCTAACATAGTTGGGTTCACTATACCCATATCCATACCAGCTTGTCTTGCATGATACAAAAAAGCAGAATGTATGGCCTCCCGCACTTTATCATTACCTCTGAATGAAAAGGAAACATTACTTACTCCACCACTTACATGAGCATGCGGCAGATTCTCTTTTACCCATTTGGTGCCTTCAAAAAACGAGACAGCATTAATTCTATGTTCTTCAATACCCGTAGCAACAGGAAAAATATTCAAATCAAATATGATATCTTGAGCCGGGAATTTAACGGTATTCACTAATATATCATACGAGCGTTTCGCAATTTGGATTCTCCTTTCGGTGTTGTCAGCTTGTCCGTCTTCATCAAAGGCCATTACAATTACCGCCGCTCCAAAGTTTTTAACAGTGGTAGCTTGTTTAATAAATTCTTCTTCCCCGCCCTTGAGTGATATGGAGTTGACAATCCCTTTGCCCTGCACACATTTAAGCCCAGCTTCAATAATTTCCCATTTCGAGGAATCTATCATGATAGGAATTTTCGAGATTTCGGGTTCTGATGCCACCAAATTTAAAAAGGTGGTCATGGAGGCCACACCATCAAGCATTCCCTCGTCCATATTTATGTCTATCACATTTGCTCCTCCTTCCACCTGATCTTGAGCTACTGCGAGTGCTTCTTCAAACTTTTCGTTTTTTATTAACCTCAGAAACTTTTTAGAGCCGGTTACGTTTGTTCTTTCTCCAACATTTACAAACCCAAGTTCTTTGGTAAGTGTCATAGGTTCCAAGCCACTAAGCCTCAATAAAGGAGCAATAGGTTCTGGTTTTCTGGGACTATATTTTTCAGCTATTTCGGCAAAAGCTCTGATATGGTCAGGAGTTGTACCGCAGCAACCCCCTAAAATATTCACATAGCCTTCTTCTAAAAATTCCTTTACTTGTTCGGCCATATACGCTGGAGATTCATCGTATTGCCCCATTTCATTGGGTAAACCTGCATTAGGGTATACACTTATTAGGCAGTCAGCCACACGAGAGAGTTCGGCTAAGTAGGGTTTCATGGCTCTTGCACCTAAAGCACAATTTAAACCTATAGATAAAAGCGAGGCATGCGATACTGAATTGTAGAATGCTTCGGAGGTTTGTCCTGTTAAAGTTCTGCCCGACTGGTCGGTGATAGTTCCAGAAATCATTATCGGCATTTCAAATGCAGAATTTTGAGATTTAAATTCTGAAATTATCCGATTAGCAGCAAAAATAGCAGCCTTACAATTTAACGTGTCTGTAACAGTTTCAATAAGTAGCAAATCAACTCCTCCTTCAATCAAGGCTTTTATTTGTTCTTCAAAAGCTCCTACTAGTTCGTCAAATGTTATGGCTCTAAATCCAGGATTATTAACATCTGGTGAGAGCGAAGCCATTTTAGTGGTCGGCCCAATAGATCCGGCTACAAAACGAGGTTTGGAAGGATTTGTATTTGTGTATTCCTCTGCAGCTTTTTTTGCCAATCGTGCTCCTTCTAAGTTTATTTCATACACCAATTCTTCCATGTGATAATCGGCCATGGCAACCCAAGTACCACTAAATGTATTGGATTCAATAATATCTGCTCCAGCATCTAAATATTCTTTGTGAATAGCTAAGATAATTTCAGGCTGGGTAAGGGAGAGTAAATCATTGTTTCCTTTTATGTCATGAGGGAAATCTTTGAATCTTTCTCCACGATAGTCTTCATCGGTTAATTTATATTGTTGAATCATGGTGCCCATAGCTCCATCTAGTATTAAAATTCTATTGCTTAAGGCTTCTTTTAACTTACTCATTATAATTTTTGCAAAATAATACTTCAAAATTAAATAAAAAAGATAAAAAAATAAGTAATTTGATAAAAAAATAGATAATTTATCTAAGATAATGCAATAAAATCAATACTTTATCTATATTTGTGTTCTATCTTTTTTATATATGGTAAAATTAGACGATACAGACAGGGATATTTTAAGATTTTTGCAACAAGATGCTAAACTAACTACTAAAGAGTTAGCAAGCAGATTGAATTTATCCCCCACGCCTGTTTACGAGAGGATAAGGAGACTTGAAAATGAAGGTGTAATTAAAAAATACGTAGCTTTAGTGGACCGCGAAAAAGTTGGAAGAGGATTAATGGTTTTATGCAATATACGCTTAAAGGAACATGCTAAAGAAGCAGGAGCTAAATTTGTAAATGCTATAATTGAAATGATTGAAGTGACAGAATGCCTAAATATATCTGGAGATTATGATTTTTTAATCAAAGTGGTTGTCAGAGATATGCGTGAATATCAGTCATTTATTATGAACAAACTAGCTTCCTTAGATAACATTGGTTCAACCCAAAGTATATTTGTGATGGGCGAAATTAAAAATGACCCTTCCTTTGAACCAGCATAATACCGTGTTTTTAGCATATTAGAATTTAGCCAAAAATTAAGAATTTGTATTTAAAAAAATTAAATACCAATTAATTTAAATGTACTTGATCCAACAAGTTTACTCTTTTTCTTCTCGATACAATACATTCTATATCGTTTATTAACTTTACAGTGTTACCTTCTAAGTTTAAGAAATAATCTGTATTTATCATAAAACTACGGTGTACACGAACCATGTTTTGAAAAGTTAAAAAGCGTTCTTCTAACTTTTGAATGTTTGTAGAAACTATAATTCTTTTCCCGCTGCTTAAGTAGATGAAAGAATAACTAATATCTGCACTAACTAACACAATGTCTGAAGGCTGAATGTGTGTTCTAGAACCAACATGTACTTCTGTGAATGGAGATTCCATTTCTAAACTGTAATCCTTTATAATTTTTTTTCTGATTGTTTTCATTTTAATAATCCTATTTGAATTTTTTAAATAAATCAAATCATATAAAGGTATAAAATTTGTTTTATTTAATGGTATAATTTGGTAATATCAAATATTGTGCCACTCCTCAACCCAATAAATAAATTTGTTTATTTAGGCATTTTTAAGGGTTAAAAAAAAGAAAAATTAACCGTTTTAAACCCAGAATTTAATACCGAATCTTTAAATTATTTGGCATTACAGGATTTTTAGAGTGAAATCTTAAATTATTTGATAAATATAGAAAAAAAATAAGTTTAAAGATCTTTTTTAAAAGAATAAACTTTTTTGATTATTTTTTTGTTAAAATTGCGTGATAGTAAAAGTAAAAAAAATATTTACAATTTATATGGTCCTTACTATTTTAGTAAGTTCTAACACATTTGCATATTATGAACATATTTGCCTACTGACTAAGGCTAAATCTCTTTCTTTCGAACCTAAAACTTGTGCTAGCCCCAGCTCAAAAAAAACTACGGAAGATTTTATTCCTCATTTTCAAAAAAAAACCTGTTGCGATTTAAATCTTGTTGTTAAAAAAATAGATCAAAGCGATTTTCATAATTTTAATTTTGATTCAAGTTCAATCAATTTTTTTGGCTTTCTTTTGATTCCTTCGGTCGTTTTTACCCTCTCTCCAATCTATTTATTAATACAGAATTTAGGTTATGCAAATACCTCCCCTCCATTTTTTATAGACAAAATTTATATTTTAATTTCAGTTATTCGTATATAAAAATTAGTATCTAGCTTACAATTAGTTATTTACATTTAATATTTTATTTATGAAACTTATTTTAATTTTTATATTATTTCCATATTTTGTTTTGGCCCAAAAAATAGATGGACACATTAAAGATAAATCGAATCAAAGCATACCAGGGGTTTATATTTCTTGGCTAAATAATCCTTCCTCAACGGTTATTTCTGATTCTGAAGGGAAATTTTCAATTTCAAAATCTTCTAAAAATAATTTTTTGGTTTTTAAATCAATTGGTTTTAATTCTGATACTTTAAAAATTTCTGAAGATTCGTTTTTAATGGTGGTATTAAAAGAGGCTACTGAATCTCTTAGAGAAGTTATAGTGAAAGGAAATTCAACTGTTATTGATAAACTTTCTCCTATTCAAACTGAAATCATCACCTCCAAAGCATTAGCCAAAGCGGCATGTTGTAATCTATCCGAAAGCTTTGAAACTAACGCATCAGTAAGTGTGAGTTACACGGATGCTGTAACTGGAGCAAAACAGATTCAACTCCTTGGCCTCTCTGGTATTTATGTGCAAACTAATATTGAAAACATCCCTCAAATTAGGGGTTTAGCCTCAACTTTTGGATTAAATTATGTACCTGGCACTTGGATTCAATCTATTGACATTGCCAAAGGTATCGGAAGCGTTGTAAATGGCTATGAAAACATTGGTGGTGGGTTAAATGTGGAACTACAAAAGCCCGATAATTCCGAAAAATTATATCTGAATGTTTATGTAAATAATTTTGGAAGAGGGGAGGTAAATCTCAATTTGGCTAAGAAATTGAATACTAAATGGTCTGTGGGCCTATTGTCACATGGTTCATTGTTAAAATCTAAAATAGACAACAATGGTGACAATTTTATGGATTTGCCTACTTATGATCAAGTAAATATTTTAAATCGATGGAAATATTCTTCAGATAAATGGATGGCTCAGTTTGGATTGAGGGGTTTAATAGAAAATCGAATAGGAGGGCAAACAAGCTTTAATTCAATAGAACAAACTCCTAATTCTTATGGCTTTACAAACCATACTAAAAGAATAGATTTCTTTTCAAAAACTGCAAGACTTTTCCAAAAGAACCCATACAGAGGTTTAGGCCTTATTTTGAATGCCACTGTTCACAATTCAGACAGTTTTTTTGGATATAAACCGTATTTGGCTACCCAAAAATCTTTGTATGGTAATCTAATTTATCAAGACAAAATTGCAAATACAAATCATACTTACAAAGCAGGCCTAAGCTTCTTAAATGACAATTTTGACGAGACATTCGGCTCTTTAAAACTAAATAGAAATGAAATAGTGCCTGGTGTTTTTGGAGAATATACGTATAATCATTTAGGTAGGACTATTCTACTGCTTGGACTTAGAAACGATTTTCATAATCTTTTTGGCAATCAATTTTCTCCTCGAATACATTTCAAGCAAGATTTTGGACAAAATGATACCTGGAGATTTTCAATTGGGAAAGGTTTTAGAGTGCCTACGCCCTTGGCAGAATATTTTGGAAATTTGGTAAGTAGTAGATCAGTCCGCTTTTTAGATGATATTCAACCCGAAATTGCTTGGACCTATGGTACTAGCTACATAAAAAGTATAAAAAAATTAACTTTAAGTGCAGAACTGTTTCATACAAAATTTGAAAAACAATGGATTGCTGATTTAGAGCACGCCTCAATAATCTATTTTTATGGGTCTGAAGGCAAATCTTTTACAACTAGCGGTTTGGTAGAAGCCAATTATGGCCCAATTAAAAATTGGGAAGTTAAGCTAGCTTATCGCTATGTAAACAGCAAGCAAACTTTAGGTAAGCCTTTAGATGAAAAGGTTTTGGTTGATAGAATGTTTGTCAGCAGAGACCGTATATTATTGAATGTAGGGTACGCTTTGCCTTATGAAAAATGGAAGATTGACGGAACCTTACAATGGAATGGAAAACGAAGAATTCCAAACACTGCTCCTAATTACGATCATTCTTCTTATTTTACTATGCCTATAGGTTTTGCTCCCGCTTTTGTAAATTTAAACGGACAAGTTACCCGAACTTTTATTAATTGGGAAATATATTTAGGTGGCGAAAATCTTACTGGATTTAAACAAAAAAATCCGATTGTTTCACCTGAGTCCCCTTTTGGCAACAGATTTGATGCAGGTATGACTTGGGGCCCAATAGTAGGTGCCACCATTTATTCAGGATTTAGATATAGAATTAGATAATTTTTTAATAATTAAACAAACGAAAAAATGAAAAAAGTACTCGCAATTGCTCTGATTTCAATCGGTTTTAATTTTGCTTCAAATGCAGAAATTAATTCAAAATCTGATGAAATAAAATTTAAAACCTCTGCTAAATGTAGTATGTGCAAAAAAAGAATAGAAAGAGACTTGGGATTAACAAAAGGAGTAGAAAAAGCCTTTTTAAACCTAGATGATAAAACAGTTACTGTGGTTTATGACGCCAAGAAGACAAATCCATCGAAGTTAAAAACGAAAATTTCAAAAATTGGATATGATGCGGATGAAATTGTTGCAAATCAAAAGTCACATGATGCTTTACCAGAGTGTTGTCAAAAAACAGCGGAAGCTCATAAAGATTAATTTGAATTTTTAAACAAAACAATTGGTTTTTAAAGCATTAAAATTAACATTTATAAAAAAAATAATGAGAATTGAGCTAAATAGAGTAAATGATGCTTTTCATTTTGAGGCCAAAGGAGCTTCTGAAGTAATTGTACACATAGATGCTGCCGAAAACATAGGAGGCAATAACGCAGGAGCAAGACCCATGGAATTGTTGTTGATGGGGCTAGGCGGCTGCACCTCCATAGATGTTATTTTAATTTTGAAAAAGCAAAGACAGATTATTGAGGATTTAAAATTAGTGATAGAAGGTGAAAGAGAAAAATTAGAAGGCACAGAGATGACACCTTTTAAGAAAATTAATGTCCATTTTGTTTTTAAAGGCAATTTAGACTTGAATAAGGTAGAAAAAGCAATAGATTTATCAATGAACAAATATTGTTCTGCTACCGCTCAATTTGCTCCTTCAGCAACAATAACACATACCGTAGCCATAAATTAATTTTTTGGCACAATGATTGTATTTTAAGTTTTCATCAATTTAAAATAAAAGAATATGAAAAAATCATTGTTGTTTTTGTCCTTAATAATTGGTTTAACTATGTCTTCTTTTTCTTTCGATTCGCCTTTAAGTCGTGAAAGAAAAAAAAATAGAAAAGCCAAAACAGAGGGTTCTTGCTCAGAAATGTCAAAAAAAGAATGCATGAAATCGTGTTCCAAGGAAGAGCAAAAGGATTGCATGAAAAAATAAATTAAAATAATTTTGTTTATTGTTAAAGGCTTCGCTTAGGGGAAGCTTTTTTTTTGTTTAATTTTACAATTGGGATTTTAAATTTAAATTAATGAAGCAATATCAAGATTTATTACAACATATTTTAGATAAGGGTGCCACCAAGACCGACAGAACTGGAACAGGAACCAAAAGTGTTTTTGGTTACCAAATGCGTTTTGATTTAAATGAAGGCTTTCCGATGGTGACCACCAAAAAAGTACATCTTAAGTCTATTGTCTATGAATTGCTTTGGTTTATTAATGGTGATACTAATACTAAATACTTAAACGATCACAATGTTTCAATTTGGAATGAATGGGCAGATGAAAACGGTGATTTAGGTCCAGTTTATGGAAAGCAGTGGCGTTCTTGGCCAACTTCTGAGGGCAAAACGATAGATCAATTAACGGAAGTTATTCATCAACTTAAAAATACTCCCGACTCTAGAAGAATCCTTATTTCAGCTTGGAATGTGGGCGAACTTTCAAAAATGGCTCTGATGCCTTGTCATGCACTTTTTCAGTTTTATGTGGCAGATAATAAACTCTCTTGTCAGCTTTATCAACGTAGTGCTGATGTATTTCTTGGTGTTCCATTTAATATTGCCTCTTATGCTTTATTCACGATGATGATAGCTCAAGTGTGTGAATTAGAATTAGGCGATTTTAT
>JANOMP010000338.1:0-3082 GCA_031420365.1 Cytophagaceae bacterium | reverse complement strand
TCTCCTTCATTTAAAGTAGGTGATGAAATATCAACCGTTCCATCTGCATCATAATCTAAATTAACAATGGTTCCATTTTCCGATGCTCTAACAAATATACCCGTATATTTAAAAGCAGATGTACCACCAAGCGTGTTGTTTTCCCCTAAAGGGATTACAAAAAATTTACCGAATCTTGAATTATCAAGAACATTTGTTTTTAAGTTTTGAACATCAAAATTGAAACTAGCTCCTCCAAAACCCGCATCACCAGTGATTTTTGAAATTGCAACATCGCTTGAACTGAGAATTTTGTCTTTGCCATCGTAAAATATTTGGCTTGTGTTACGAGGATTATATTTAAAATGATTATCAATTGAGATATATCCTCCCGGAGGTATGATGTCGTTTGGAAAGCCCGGAGCCCTGCCATTACTTAGAATTCCATCTCCCCAAACTTCGGTAGTCCTTTGTGTTGGTATTGTAATGTCTGCTTCATAGCCATCTTCCCAATGGTCATATGTTAAAATATTGCCTGGATAAGGGATTTTAATACTTAAAACAGTTCTCGCAGTGTCTGATAAAGTACTCGCACTACCGGCACTCCAAAGTGTTTTTCTTAGAAAATTAGTATTTTCTGGGAAAGGCAAATAGAATATTTTACTCTTTGTGGCTTCAGAGCATGGGTTATTTAAAGATTCTTCCACCGTAATGGTTACTGTAGCTTGTGAACAACATAGGGGAGAACTAGAAGAACATACGGAATAAGTAAATTGATCTGCCCCATAAAAATTTCCATTTGGTAAATAGGTAATTTCACCCTTGGTACCTATTTGAATGTATCCATTACTTGGTTGGTTTATAATACTAACATTTGTAGGGTCAGTATCACCTAAGTCATTGTTTAACACTTTAATAATTATTGGAGTACCTTGAGAACCTATGGCATTGTCATTGGCAGCGGCAATATAAATTGTAGTTATAGAATGCGTACTCGTTCTTGGTCCATTGCAACCAATTGCAGTTGCTGTTAGTACTGATGTACCCGTCCACGTTACTAAAAATGTGACTGCACCTGTTGTTGCATTAATAGTATTTCCAAATAATAAGCTGGCAGCATCTAAACTATAAGACATACCTGTAGAATTTGTAGAACTAGCACTATAAACAAGTGTGGATGCCGATTTACATCTTACAGAATTTGCACCAAGTGTAAAAATGGGTACACCAACAGTTGGAGTGATTGTAATAGTATGAATAGTTGTTTTTGGTCCATTACAACCGGAAGCCGTAGCTGTTACTCTGCTTGTACCACTCCAACCAGCAGAATAGGTAACTATACCAGTATTAGCATCAATTGTATTGCCTCCGGCTAAACTTATACCATCTAAAGTATAGGTTAAGGAAGTTTGATTTGATGCAGTGGCTGTATAGGTTACATTGCCTGCACCTTGACATCTAGTAGAGGTTAGTCCTAAAGAAAAGACTGGGCTAGTTACTGAAGCTGTGGTAGTTATACTATGTGTTTGAATGCTTGGACCAAAACATCCAGAGGCTGTTGCCGTAACTGTTGAGTTTCCAGACCAAGATAATGTAAAAGTTACATTTCCTGTTGATGCGTTAATAGAATTGCCAGCTAAAAGACTTGTTGCATCCAAACTATAAACCAATCCAGAAGAATTTGCAGCTGTAGCTGAATATAAAATTGTGCCTGATGCTTGACAACGAACTGAACTAGCTCCTAAGACAAATGTTGGAGAACCCAAAGCTTGAGCAGTAGTAACTGTATGAGTTGTTATTTTTGGGCCGTTACATCCATTTGCTGTTACAGTTATTGTAGAAACTCCAAACCATATTGAGGTAAAACTTACTTCGCCAGTAGAAGCATTTATTGTATTTCCAGCTGTTAAACTAGTATTGTCTAGGGTGTAAATTATTCCCGATGCATTAGTTGATGTTGCAGTATAAGTAATATTAGCTAAACCGATACATCTATTAGAAGTACTTCCCAAAGAAAATACTGGGTTTCCTACTGTTGGCGTTGTAGTGATAATATGAGAGGAAGTCAATGGGCCAGAACATCCTGCTGCAGAAGCAGTTACAGTTGATGTTCCAGACCATCCGCTTACAAATGAAACATTTCCAGTAGAAGCATTTATTGTGTTTCCTCCACTTAAACTTGTATCATCTAATGTGTAGGTAATGTTTGTTGAATTTAGAGCCGTTGCACTATAATTAATCGTTGCAACCCCTTGGCATCTTGTAGAAGAATTTCCTAAAGTAAATAGTGGTGCTTCTAATGGTTCTCTAGTTGTAATGGTATGAGTTGTGCTTTTTGGACCATTGCATCCTGTGGCTGTTACTGTAATTTGAGATGTGCCAAACCAAGTGTTTTCAAAAGTAACTTCTCCAGTTACAGCATTAATTGTATTTCCCGCTAAGATACTAGTAATGTCAAGAGAATAGGAAATGCCCGTATTGTTACTTGCAGTAGCTGTGTAAAAGATACTTTGAGCACTTTGACAGCGGCTTGAGCTTAATCCCAATGAAAAAACGGGAGTACCAACACTTGGTATGATAGTTACCGTATGCGTAGTTGAAAAAGGGCCATTACACCCATTTGCGGTTGCAGTAATAATGGAAGTTCCCGTCCATCCAGTAGTATAAGTTACATCACCAGTTGAAGCGATTATGGTATTTCCGCCTAAAATGCTAGTTGAATTTAATGAATACACAATGCTTGTTGCATAAGAGGCAGTGGCATTATAATTTACAGTTGCAGCTCCTTGACACCTAGTAGAAGTGGTGCCAAGTCCAAAAACTGGAGTTGTGACAGTAGCATTTGTAGTAGCGGTATGGCTAGATGAACTTGAACTACTGCATCCTACAGCCGTAGCAGTAATTATTGCATCTCCTACCCAACTAGCAAAATAATTTACTCTTCCATTTGAAGTATTTATTGCAAGACCAGCTCCAAGACTTATAGCATCTAGCGCATAGCTAATGCTAGTATTGTTTGTGGCAGTAGCAACATATATTATATTAGTAACTGATTGACATCTTGTTGAAGTTGGTCCAAGGCTAAAGATAGGTGTGCCAACCG
>JANOMP010000337.1:0-2249 GCA_031420365.1 Cytophagaceae bacterium | reverse complement strand
GAGTCAGAACTATTTTGTATTTTCACGTAGCGATATTTTACACCCATTTGGGTGATGTTTGACAACATAAATATAGCTATAAATGCCTGAATATCAATGGTATTCGGGCATTATTTTTTGATTATTTGCGGATTTTAGGTTTACTGTTGTTAATGACGTATTTTCGTCAAAATCAATAAAAATATCTTCAGCAATTCCAAACTGTAGAAGGTTTTTTTTTAAAAATAACATAGCTTCCTTAGACAGCCCAATCTTATTAATTTTTTCCACACACTTTTCGAAAAAATTTCTTTCCTTATTATCAAATAGTATCCTTTTTATATTAGACCTAGCTGACGGAACAAATTCAAGCTGACTGTAGGTTTCAAATAAAGAAATTATTCCAGATTTTATTCCATTCCATATAAATTCTTCAACAAAAAAATCCATCATAAAATATTCGGGGAAATAATCTTCTTGGAGATACATTTTTTCTAATGTAGATTTCTTTGAAACATTTAAGAAATTAAAAATTAAACCTGGTTCCAATAATTTCAGCTCATCTATGAAGGTCTCTTGCTCTTCTCTACTTCTTGAAAAAAATGGGAAAAAACTATTTTCAGACATTGCATTTAATTGTTGCTTCAATAAAGCATCTTTCCAGCTATCACCATATTTTGCTATTAGGTCTTTTTTATATGATTGAATTCTAATTAAAGTATCAATGTAATTTTCCTCAGGGATAAGTTTTCTTAATTCATCTTCATTAACTAAAACAAAAAATGGTAGTATTGATTTATTTAATTTTCTTTTTGCATTTTCTAAACTATCATTTTTAAGAAAATCTGGAGTTTTTAATTCTTTGAACCCCATCAAAAAGGATTTGAATGAGCCAAGATCAACTCCATACTTTTTTTTAGTATATTCATCAATAGTTTCCTGCCTCCCATCTTCATATATCCATGCTCCGTGGGACCTTATATCATTTGGTTCTATTTCAAGCATCTTTGGCTTGGGTTTTATTTCTAGACCTTCATAAAAATAAGTATCAATCCATTGTTCATTTTTGTAATCATATTTCTCATGAATTTTAAAAAAATATTTTTCACTTTCTTCATGAGAGTTTTTTAAATTCCATAATTATTTTTCAAAATATCATGAAATTGGTTAAAGTCAATTTTTAGTTTTTCAGTAGCATGATTTTTTACAACTAATGGTTTTTCTGGGTTATCTTTTCTAAAAATTTTCACTTCAAAAACATCCAAACCATTTTTTGATTGATTTGACTTTTTATTATAACTAATTGTAATTAAAAAAGACTCTGAAGCTCCAGAAATAAAGAAAGGATAGGAAAATGAAATATTTTTAGAATCCGCATTCTGGTTATTTTTGAAATTGTTAAAACCTCCGAGTTCTAGACCTTTTGGAATTTCCATGGTGGAGAAATTTGCTTCTTTATTAATGAACTTATCTCTAAAGTCGCCATATAAAAATTCAAGAATTTTGTAGTACTTGAATGGCAATAGGTTCTTCTAGATAATTATTCAAGTTAGTCAAGCTGATAGTATGCCAATTGCCAGTTTTTAGATGAGCACTAGCTTCTTTAGGTGTTATTAATTTGGTTTCAGTTTTAGAATCACCATTATAAAATATCTTGGTAGTAGAAAGTACATATTGCTTATCAGCACCCGCCATTCTAGTATTAATAATTTGAATTATTCTTGAAGGCTTCATTTTGTATTTTTCATCAAAATTAGACAAAGCCTAGAAAGATTGTTATGCAAAATGTTATACACGTAAAAACAAAAAAGGAGCTACATTTCTGGGCTAATGTCTATTATCGTAAGGGAAACGTAGGCTACTGTCGTTTTCATACATCCAAAATACGGCCTTTTCTAAGGCACTACGCGAAAGCACCGCACAGTATTTGGGCAAAATCTGGGCCAATTGCTCCGCCTCCATAGCCTCTCGAGCTATTTCGGGGTATTGGGGCTGTATGAAACTAAAGTTGCTCATAAAATTTTAGCCTGCTATTTGGTGAAAAATTATGTTCTCAACCTAACATAAAGAAATTCTTATTTTAGTTTAAGGCACCTAAACTAACATAAGAAATTTCATGTGTTAGTTTAGGGGTCACATCCATTTTCTGGGGAGCGATGTAGTTTAAGCAAATAATTTTTCAAGTCTAAAGAGGAAAAAATTAACATCAGTAACTCCTCTTAAATTGGCTCTAAACCCTTTTATTTTAGAGTTGAAAGATTCCGCATTAG
>JANOMP010000336.1:0-12788 GCA_031420365.1 Cytophagaceae bacterium | reverse complement strand
TCTAAGGCCTAGTTTAGCAAAGTACGAAGCATTAAAAAAAGAAGTTTTAAGTTTTTCCAAAAGGAAGAAAAAGTCGAAAAAAATAACTAAAAAGTTGATATTTAAGCTATTAATGCTTGTTGGACACGGACTGACCTCGTTAAAAAGCATTATAAAAAGAAATGAAATGGCGGCTGGTAGAATCGATACAGGTAGAATAGCATTGATTGAAAAGGCGCTAGAGCAGCAAAACTTTCATTATAATAATCCCAAAGAACCAGTAAAAGACAGAATAATAAGCTTAGCCAAACCGTATGTAAGACCCATAGTACGAGGCAAAGAAAACAAACCAGACTAGGCGTCCCCGTAGCGTTTGGCATCAAAGTAAATAAAATTCAAATAGGCGGAATATCAATCATACAAAAAGCAAGTTATGATGCCTACAATGAATGTACAACCTTAAAAGACAGTGTGGCAAAATTAGAGGACTTCTTGTTAAAGTAAAAAAATTAGGAGCCGACCCAATGTATGCAACCAATGACAACAGAAATTATTTAACAGAAGAAAAAATAATTACAAAATCGCAAGAAAAGGCCCCATAACGGCGATTGACCTTAATAGCGAAACAAGAAAAAAGCTAGGAATACTAAGAAGCACGAGCTTAGAAGGCAGCTTTGGCAATGAAAAGAATAAACAAAATAAAAGCGAAAAGCAAGTCAACAGAACTCACCTGGCTGTATTTTGGAATAATAACCAGTAATGTGGTAAAAATATCGGAGCAAAGAACGCAACAAAAAAAGGAAAAAGAAAAGGAAATAAAAGTGAAAAAAGTTGCTTAGCCCAAACTGTAAAAAAGCTCTAGGGAGGAGTCTGCCCTTACCAAATCAATAGAGTGAAAAAGTAAATAAAAATTGCACTATTCCAAGAATTTAAGAAAATCAAGTAAAAAAATGGTCCGTCATGTAAGCCGGTTTTTTAAATTTGACCCAATTTTTTGAAACTTCAAGCAGACCCTAAGTAGAACAAAATAAATCGTCAATTTTGTGCACTTTATTTATTAACCGTTCCTGAGATGTTTTTTTAAGAAAATTCTTTTGCTAATTTTTCAAACATTATCAAGCATTTTTGTAGCTGATCTATGGCTATAAACTCGTTTGCTCTATGGGCTTGGGCTATGTCCCCTGGTCCACAAATCACTGTTTGAAATCCTTCTTCGGAATATTGTCCTGCTTCTGCAGCATAAGATACGGCTCCTAAAGTAGAATTACAAGATATTGTTTTTATTAAATCTATTACTTCCAGATGTTCAGGAGTATCTAGAGGCGGAACAGCGGGGTGATAAACTTCACTAACGATTTTTGCGCCTTCAAATCTTTCTTTTAAGTTTGCCTCTAGTTCTGCACTATAGGTTTCAAAATCTGCCTTGATTTGGGCCAAATTACTTTTAGGAATAATTCTGACATCCCAACAAAATTCACAGCGGTCTGCCACTATGTTATGAGCGATACCCCCATTAAATTTACCTACATGAATAGAGGTGTGATTGGGTTCAAATCTATTATCAATATCTCCATTCTCAACCAATTTGTTCATTTTCTCTTCTAGCCAAAGCACCAATTTTGCAGCCACATGAATAGCACTCACTTCTTGTCTGATACGGCTGCTATGACCAGCGGAGCCATAAACTGTTGTTTTAAACACACAAATTCCTTTTTGCCCTACAATTGGATGCATCATAGAAGGTTCACCAATTATTGCAAACTTAGGTTTTTCACTATAAAAAGTATGAATGGTTTTTGCTAACTCTGGGGCTGCTAAACAGCCAATCTCTTCATCGTAGGAAAAAGCAAAATAGATGGGTTTTTTTAAAGGTGCATTTTTGAAAACCTCCACACTTGCCAAGCAACAAGCCAAAAAACCTTTCATATCGCAGGAGCCTCTAGCAAATAATCTTCCATTGCTTTCTATTAATTCAAAAGGATTGGTTTCCCAAGATTGGCCTTTTACGGGTACTACGTCGGTATGTCCCGATAATATCACCCCCCCATTCGAAGCAGGCCCAATTCTGCAAAAAATGGATGCTTTTGTGTTTTCAAGGTTCGGTACTAATTGAAATTCGATGCCATTTTGGATTAAATAGCTAGAGATATAATCTACAATAACCAAATTGCTGTCGCCCCCTAAAACTTGGAAAGAAACGAGGTTTTCTAGTATTTTTATAGTTTTTTGAAGTGACATTATTCTTAATTTGCTAATTTTTATTTACTATTCTATTTATTAGGCAATGTTACAATTTGACTTTTTTAATTTAATTTCCATAAGTTTATTTGCTTCAATTTGTTTTTTAAGATACTTCTATTTTTCAACCGCCAATTTGTCTTTTCTCCACAAGTTCTCTAAAAGCCTTTTTATACGTTTCAGATATTGGAATAGTAGTTTTGTTAATTATCAAACGATCTCTTTCTATTTCTTCAATTGCAGAAATTGCCACTATAAAACTATTATGGATCCTAATAAATTTGTCTTTAGGAAGTGTGGCTTCCAATGATTTCATAGTTTGTAGGGAAACTATTTTTTTTTGATTTGTAAAAATACAGACATAATCTTTTAGACCTTCAATATACAAAATATTAGAAAGATTGATTTTGATAAGTTTAGTGCCATCTTTTACGAAAAAATAGTCTGATTGTGTTTCAGTGGTTAATTCTTTTGTTTCAGTTTTAAATGTGGAAGGTATTTGATTACCATCAAGCCTAGCAATACCTTTCTCTATTGCTTTCAGAAATCGCTCAAAACTTATTGGTTTTAATAGATAATCATATACATCTAGTTCGTAGCCTTCTAAAGCATATTCTGAATAGGCAGTAGTGAGAATAATTAATGGTTTGTTTTTTAATAATTTTAGGAGGGTAATTCCAGTCACTTCTGGCATTTGAATATCAGAAAAAAGAATATCTACCTGATTTTCTCGTAAATATTCTAAAGCATCTAAGGCATTGGAAAAAGAGTTTTTTAACTCAAGCTTTGGTATTTTTAATATATAAGAAGCTAGAAGATTCCTAGCCAAAGGTTCATCTTCCACAATTACACAACTATAGATTGCCATTTTAAAGGTCTATTTTTAAGGAAACTTCATAGGATTGGTCTGTAACAATTTGCTCTAAAGAGTGTTTTTCTGGATAACTCAATTCTAACCTCCTTTTTACATTTTGAAGTCCAATTCCTGATTTTTCTAAAATTGATTCGTTTGGCAATTTACTGTTTTTGACACAATAAACAATTAATTTATCTTTTATATCCACAGAAATCTGGACAAAAGAGCCTTCAAAACTATTACTTACACCGTGTTTAAAGGCATTTTCTAAAAAAGTAATTAATACCAATGGAACAATTTTTACGGATTTTGGATTTCCAGTTACTTCAAAACTAATAGGTATTTGATTATCTAATCTAAGTTTTTCTAAACTTATGTAGTTTTCCATATAGTCTAACTCTTTATCCAGAGAAACCATTGGGTGATTTGATTCATAAAGCATGTACCGCATCATTAGTGATAACTTTTCAATCACTTCTGTTGTATTAGGAGAATGAATTGTGGCTAAATAGTAAAGATTATTTAACGTATTAAAAAGAAAATGAGGATTAATTTGAGCTTTTAAGAATTGGAGTTCTGTGCTGAGTTTTTCATTTTCCACCTCTTTTTTTCTAGCTTCTAGAGTAAACCAATCCTCTACGAATCGAAGCATTCCTACAAAAACCACAATAAATAGCGTAATAGCAAGGTGTTGAAATATAAACTTATTAGATGTAAAGAAAGATTTTTCGTGTTCAATTGAATCTGAATTTAGCCATCGTTTAAAATACAAGTGTATGCTAGAAATAAGGATAAATGGCAACAAAAATTCAATAAAATATTTAAATAGTTTTTGATGCTTTAGAAACCTAGGTAACCAAATAAAATAATTTAAATAACTTATTAAGCCTATAAAAAGAATATGAGAAACTGCATTGACAAATGACCTAACATAATTTGGTTCTTCCAGTCTTTTAGAAAATGTTATTTGATAAAAAAAGAAGGAGAAATAAACACACCAAAACGAAATGTGCATTATTAGAACTCTGTTGTTGCTGAAAATTGGTTTTTTTATCATTATTTGTTTTTCGTAAATTTACTTTATTTCATAAAATTGAATAAAAATCATTTTTTTTTATTCAGTGATTTTAAGCTTAACTCAAAATTATGATTTAAATTTTTTGATTACCAATTATAGGAATTTAATCCTTAAGTTTTCATTTCATACCGTAAAATTAGTCTCTTCTTTAGATTTTTTTTTTGTAAGCTACTGATTTTATATGTTTTGTGCTTTTTGTTCTATGCTTTAGATGTTTTTTTAGATACTTTCATTTTTATGAGGAATAAGGATTTTTTGTTTCAAAACTGCCTATTTGTCGAATTAAAACCCCATTTTGTCTATTTTGAAAACATGTAGCTAAACTTCTTTCATAAATTTGTGTCATATAAGTCATAATAAATTTAAACATAAATTAATTTAAAATGTCTATTAACAATATGAAAAAGCAATTTTTAATTTTAAGTTTCTTCTTCTTCTCTGTAACAAGTACATTATTTGCTCAATTTGGCCCTCCTGGAGGAGGAGGCTCTAAATCAGGTGGCGGTGATTATAGAAGTATGCAAGAGAAACCAGCACCTAAATTAGAGTTGGATGGCAATCAGCCAAAAGGAAATTCCAAAATTTCTGGGAATGTAGTCAATGACGCAGTTACATCTGCTGTAGAGTTTGCTAATATTGCTTTAATTAGTACTCAGACCAAGAAGCCAGTTGATGGTACAATGGCAGACGAAAAAGGTTCTTTTTCGATGAAAAGAGTTGCAATAGGAACATACAACATACAGGTTTCTTTTATTGGATTTGAGACAAAAATAATTGAAAATATTAAAATTGAAAAAGGGAAAGACGTTGAACTAGGCGTAATAAAACTAAAACAAAGCACCAAAATATTAGATGCTTTGGTAGTTTCTGCAGAAGCTTCAATGATTGAAGAAAAAGTAGATAGACTAGTATATAATGCTGAAAAAGATTTGTCAGCAAGAGGTGGAGATGCTTCGGATGTTTTAAAGAATGTTCCTATGCTTAGTGTTGATTTAGATGGAAACGTTACTTTAAGAGGTAGTGGAAATATTAGAGTTTTAATTAATAATAAACCATCTACTATTGTTGCAAGTAGTATAGCTGATGCTTTGAAAATGATACCAGCAGATTTAATTAAAAGTGTTGAGGTAATAACTTCTCCATCAGCTAAGTATGACGCAGAAGGTTCAGCTGGAATAATAAATATTATTACCAAGAAATCAAATTTACAAGGTCTGAATTTAAATTTAGATACAGGAGTAGGCTTGAGAGCATCTAATTTAGGATTAAATGGAAATTACAGACAAGGTAAATTAGGAATTTCATTGGGTGGATATGGCAGAGGTTTTTATAATACCAGATCTAAAACGGAAAGTGAGCAATTAATCACTTCTACTGGTTTGAAGACATTTCAAATTTCTGATGGAAATCAAAATGGAATGTTTGGTAGGTATAATTTGGGCTTTGACTATGAATTAAGCAAAAAGCAAAACATATCTGCTGGAATAGCTTTTGGCACAAGAGCTTTTAATAGGGATCAGTTGCTTACTTCTAATGGCTTAAATAGCAATAATATTAAAACTTCCAGCATAAGAGATGTTTATTCTGTAGATAATTCCAATTCTGTAGATATGAATTTAGATTATTTAAGGACGTTTAAACCTGGGCAAGAATGGACTATTTCTACGCAATATTCTCAGAATATTCTTATAAATAATTTTAATTCTGACCTATTAAATACAGAAAATCAAATACTAAGCCGTCAAAAAAATATTAATGACAATACTAATACAGAATTAACCTTTCAATCCGATTTTGTAAATCCAATTGGAGCAAGGCAGCAGTTAGAGTTTGGCGTGAAAGGTATGTTTAGAGAGGTAAATAGTGAATTTGAATATCAAATAGCTAATCCTACAGGAGGTTTTTCAAGTGATGCTAGGAATCCTTCTGGGTTCTTAAATTACAGCCAAAATGTAGTGTCTGGTTATGTTTCCTATTTATTAACTACAAAATCTAAGTACAGTATAAAGATTGGAGCAAGATATGAACTTACAGAAATTAATGCGGATGATAGACTAGGAGATATTGCTATTCCAGCTTACCAAAATTTAGTTCCTAGTGTGAATATTTCAAAAACCATAAAAAAAACAACCTTTAAAACAGGTTTCAACAGAAGAATTCAAAGGCCAGGTTTAGAGCAATTAAACCCTAATTTTAATTTAGCAAATCCCTTAAATATCTCTTTTGGAAATCCGAATTTGAACCCAGAACTAACTAATAATTTAGAATTAAGCATGAGTAGAAGTATTAATAAATCTTATTTAAATATTTCGGTATTTGGAAGACAATCTGGTAATGCTATCAACCGAATAAGTTCTCCATCTGATACGCTTGCCGGTGCAATTGTTACAACCTTTGAAAACATAGGGAAAGAGCAAACGCTTGGGTCTAATATATTTGGAAATATTTTTTTAAGTACGAAGTGGACTATTAATGGAGGGGTAGATTTTTATTATAGATATTTAGAAGGTCAACAGGTTGGTTTAGATGGTCTTTCGCAAACAATTTCAAATGGTGGAATGGTAGTAAGTGGCCGATTAATGACAACTTTTAGGGTAAAAGATGGATGGGGAATTCAAGCGAGTGGCGGAATGAGAGGCAATAGAGTTAATCTTCAAGGTTCACAAGGAGGAATGGGGATGTATTCTGCGGGAGCTAGAAAAGATTTTAAAAATAAAAAGGGGAGCTTTGGTTTAGGATTAGATAACTTTTTGGGAATAATGAAAATTAGAAATAGTACCGAAGGCCCATTGTTATCTCAGAAATCTACAAATTATATGTACAATTCTAGTGTCAAATTTACTTTTGCCTATAAAATTGGAAACATGAAGTTTGTAGAAACTAAAAAAACTAAGAAAGTGAAAAATGATGACGTGAAGTCTGGTGGCTCAGATGAAAATTAATTTGAAAGTAGGAACGTTTTGTGACTTTAAAGAGTTTAAAAACTATCTATAAAAACCCAACTTGCCTAGTTTATTTCAAATTTGAAGTAAACGGCTCCAAAATAAATAGAATTCTTAATGTAGTCTTTTTATATTTAACTTAAATTTTATCAAAAAAAATGAAGAAAATCAGTGTTTTAATTATTGCTCTTTTTGTTAGCATTGCAGTTTCTGCACAAAAGTGGACAAATGACAAAGCCCATTCAAAAATGACTTTTACGGTTACTCACCTTTTAATTTCGGAAGTGGATGGTGTTTTTAAATCTTTTGATGCTAGTATTACCTCATCAAAAGAAGATTTTTCCGATGCCATTTTTGAACTAACTGCGGATCTTAAGCAAGTGACTACCAATCAAGAAACTAGGGATGCACACCTACAAAAGGATGACGTGTTTGATACAGCCAAATTTCCTAGCATGACTTTTAAAAGTTCAAGTATTAAAAGTTTAGGAGGCAAAAAATTTGCATTAAATGGAAATCTTACCATTAAAGGTGTTACAAAACCTGTAGTTTTAGAACTTACGCACATAGGAAACGGTACAAACCGTCAAGGTAAAAAATTGGCTGGATTTAAAGTCACTGGAACAATCAAAAGATCAGATTTTGGAGTAGGAGCAATGCCAGTAGCTGTAGTTAGCGAGGATGTAGAATTGAGAGCTAGTGGAGAGTTTGTATTGAATTAATAGTAGAATTAGTGTATTATTGAAAAAGCAGTTTCCATTTGGGAGCTGCTTTTTTTGTTAGTTATTTTTTTTAATGAGCAATAGAAATGGGGTCTGCAGAAAAATTCTCGGGAGTAATTAAATTTTCGGTAGTTTTGGTGTATAAAACAAAACTATTATTTGTACTCCCTTCAGAGATTTTAGATTACCTTCAATTGAGTTATTCTTTTGACTTTTGTACAATCAAGAATAAAGAATCAGGCGTACTTTTTCATTTAGAAGAGAATAATAGTTTGCCTGTTGGTTTTGATAAAAGCGAATAAGTATCCAAAAGTCTTCAAGATTCTGCAATAAATCAGGACTTTTCTTTAAAATCGGAATTGAAAAAAAGACATTGATTGAAAAACTAAGGAAGTTTTTAGACCTATAGTGTTAATTTTATTTTCTGAAAGCGTAAAAAAACAAAATTATTCAAGTAAATTTGAAATAAAATTTAAGATTTACTTGGATAATGATAAAAAGAAGCCTTTCTAAAGAGTTACCTAAGCTATTGTCCTACTTTCCTGTATTGGGCTTGGTGGGACCTCGCCAAGTTGGAAAAACCACCTTAGTTAAAAGTCTTACGGCATTATTGACCAAGCCTATTTTGTATTTAGACTTAGAAAACACAAACGATTATAGCCTTCTAGAAAAAGACCCGCAATGGTACTTGGAGCAACACTCCGATAAAACAGTGGTGATTGATGAGGTGCAGCGAATGTTGTCTTTGTTTCCATTATTAAGGTCCTTGATTGACCAAAAACCCGAAGGCGGACGGTTTATTTTATTGGGCTCTGCATCGCCCGAATTATTGGCAAAAAGTTCAGAAACTTTAGCAGGCAGAATTGTTTACAGAGAACTAACGTCGATTCGTCTCGATGAAGCCCAAACGGTAGGTATAGACCTCCCAAGCCATTGGCTAAGAGGTGGATTTCCAAGGGCATTGCTTGCTCCCGACAAGGAATTATGGTATAATTGGCAGGAGTCATTTATAAAAACCTATATCGAAATTGACCTGCGAATGTTGGGCTTGAAAGCCTCGCCGATAGTCTTACAGAAGTTGTTACGAATGCTTACAACCGTGCAAGGAAGCACATTGAATTATAGCAATTTGGGCAATTCAATGGGTATTTCGGGAAGTAATTTGCAATTATATCTCGATTATTTAGAACATTCATTTGTGATCAGAAGGCTTCCGCCTTATTTCACAAACGTAAGCAAAAGATTGGTAAAAAGTCCCAAATTGTATTTTAGGGATTCGGGCATATTACATTACTTGGCAAATGTATCAGATTATGACGAATTGATTTCGAATGTCATTGCAGGACATTCATGGGAAGGCTATGTGATAGAACAAATCATTGGACGCTTGGCAAGCAACGTACAAGCCTACCATTACCGCACACAAAATGGTGCCGAGATAGATTTGTGCCTTTTGAAAGGAAACGAACTGATAGCCTCATTTGAAATAAAACTATCAAACAATCCATCATCAAGCAAAGGAAACACCGAGGCGATTCAGGATTTACAGACACCGTATAATTTTATAATTACACCATCATCAGAAAGTTACAAAGCCAATGCAAATTGGCAAGTTTGTAGTTTAGATAACTTATGGGCGTTTTTAAAGCCCCTCAATGTATTGAAATAATGCCGATTATTTTAAAAAAAGTAATCTAATATAAAATTTTTGGAAGTAAGTTGCATAGCCTACACGTTTGGAAGATCTAATATCCAAAACCATTCTTTCTATGCAATCACCCACAAGCCCAATGGGAGGCATACCTTTTTGAATTCCGCATCAATTATACCATCTTGCCCTTTGTAAATGCTAGCTTCGAAATGTCGCGTTATACTCATCAAAGAACTTTGTGCAGCAGCTCGCTTTAAATGCTACTTTTTCGCATACACACATCTTTTTTTGTCACTGGTAATTTTATTCAAGAAGTAGTGCCAACCCATGTGGTGCTACTTTCGGAAAGCTCATTGCCTTTGGCGAGGCGGGTCTAAGATGCCAATTTTAGCCGAATAATAAATTTTCGCTTTTTTTATTAAACGGTTCAAGAACTTGTATTAATATTGCATTTACCAATATACTTTAATAGATGACAATAATTAAAATTTCCATGCCTTCTGAATTTTATTTATTTGTCTTTATCTTATTTTTTAGTCCCACGGTTTTTGCCCAAAAATACCCATATAAACTTTATACCATTAAAGATGGCCTTTCTGCCATGCAGTGTACCTTTGTTTTTCAAGATAGCCGAGGCTTTGTCTGGATTGGCACCAAAAACGGGCTGAATAGATTTGATGGCAAAACCTTTAAGAAATTTTATAGGGAAGATGGGTTAGAATTTAATAATGTGTATAGTCCAATAATAGAGTTACCTACGGGTGAGATTTGCTTTTTAAATGGGCAATATTTGTTTTTTTATGATAATGTCAGGTTTAAAAAAGTTAAACTACCAAGTGGAGTAGGTGATTTTTCAACAGGCAATGGTATTTTCTATTCTTCCCTTAATAACCAAGTTGTAGTTTTCGCAATGAATGAAAATTATGTTTATCATCATGCAGTAGTAAGTTATGACATTGCTAAAAAGAGTTTTATTAAAATAAATTTCCCTCTAATCGCGGCTGATTTTAGATTTTCGCCCTCCTATTTTGATGATGCTGCACAATGTTATTATGGAGTCGGAATACATAATAATGGCATAGCAGAAGATGCATTTCGGTTTAAAAATGGCAAGTACGAAAAACTCTTTGAAAACGAATCCAAAGAAGGGATTTCGTTCAACAAATTAAATGATAAGCTAGTTTCTTTTAACTTTTATGATAAACAGAATAATTGGCAAACATACATTAAAAACGCAAATGGGGAGTTCGAACAATGGTATTATTTTAATTCTAATCAAGAGCTTAAAATTGTAAAGCCAATTAAAGAAGACCATTTGATTTTTAGTGGGAGTAAGGTGTATTATTTGGAGAAAAACAGGAAAGAGATACGGAAAATTGGTGAAGGCTTTGGTGCTGGGGAGCGAACGGCCTCCTCCAAAAATAGAAAGTTGCTATGGATGGCTACCGAAAAAGGACTTTTACAGTTTACTAACAATGGCATTCAGTATTTTGATGAAAAAGATGCTGAATATATATGGTCAGTGACCGAAGATAATCAAAAAAACATATGGATGCTACCCTATGGCACGCCTATGAAGGTTTTTGATGGTAAAATTTTTAGAACTGAGAAAAGACATGAAAATCTTTTCCCATTCATCGGTCCAACTCAGAGCTTTGTCAATAAATTATTTGCCACTCATTTTTACTATTCCCCTTTTAAGGATAAGCACGGTGGTCTTTGGTTGCCAAATGAAACATGCCAAATTAGGTATAGCAATGGCAAATTTGAAAGGATTAATAAAATGCCGGCATATTTTAATATGTATGATAGTGAAAACGATTATGTATTTCAAGGCAGCGGCAAAGGCATATATGTTTTCTCCACTACTAAACCAAAAGAAATTTTGTTTTTAGAAGGAGGCAAGGACTTACTGCTATACGGAAACTATATGTTTTTATTTAAAGACAGCAAAAAACGCTATTGGTTGGGCGGCTGGGGTGGTATGAACAGGTTCGAGAGTATTGCGGATGTTTTTAATAAGAAATCAAAAGAATACAGTCATGCTAAAAAGAATGTACCCTTTCGGGGTTTTGCTACCATGTTTGAAGACCGAGATGGTATTATTTGGACGGGTACTACAGACGGCTTGTATTATTACCAAGAAAGTACAGACAGCTGGAAACAGGTGTTGCCCAAGCAAATAAAGAAAGTGGTAGGTTTGATAGGAGCCATTGATGAGCATAAATTAATAGTAGGGGTAGAAGAAGGGCTCATGATTTTAGATAGGCATAAACTAAAGATAGACCAACCCGCACTAGTCAAGCTATACAATTATCACAACGGCTTTGAGGGATTGGAGCCTGGCCAAAATGGACTTTTTAAAGATTCCAAAGGAAGGCTTTGGGTTACCTCAGGCTCGGTTTTAAGTGTAATAGAACCTGGTAAACTCGACCTTCAAAATGACCCTTTAGTGCCATATTTTGACAAATTAAACTCAAATGGAAACAGTTTATTGGCAAACTCAGAACCTATTGTAAGTAGCGAAAACGTTTTTAGAATTGAGGTGGGAGCCACAGGTTTTAATCGGCCTTTAAATACCCAGTTTAGTTTTAAAATAAACGATAAATCTTGGACACCCTGGCAAACTTCTACAGAGTTTTTATACCTGCTTTGGCCAACGGCAGCCATCAAATACAATTAAGAACAAAAACAGACGGGATACTAGAAGTATCCCTGAAGCCCGCAAATATTATCCTAATTGTAGATGCACCATTTTATAAATCGCCCAACTTTGCCATGTATTTGGGTGCTATTTGTACACTTTTGTTTGGCTATTTTTTTTATGCCTTCTTCAAGTCAAAATACGAAAAACGAAAACTAGCTGAAAAAGAAAAGCAGATAAATTACCTGCAAATACAAACACTACAAGCACAGCTAAATCCACATTTTTTGTTTAACGCACTTAGTTCTTTACAAAATTTAATACTTAAAAAAGAAACAACTTTAGCTAATAATAGCCTCACAAAACTTGCAAGCCTCTATTTTAATAAAGCCGTTTTGTGGTTTTGATTGGCCAATAAATTTACGTTCCCAATATTTGTATTTGTGGAAACTGACGTTATATTCGAGGCAAAAGCCTTTTCTGGTTTTGCCTTCAGTCCTCAAAAACTTTTCATAAAGAAGTCGCATTTGATTTTCATTTGTCATATTTGTTTTTTATGACAAAGGTCAGGCTGTTTTTCCGGATAGGAAAGATGGGGGTAGATAGGGGGATACGCTCCATCGACTATTTTAAAACCAGGCTTTGAAACGCAAACTGGGGTTATCTTTATAGTAGAAA
>JANOMP010000335.1:0-10710 GCA_031420365.1 Cytophagaceae bacterium | reverse complement strand
AACAGTCCGTTGGAAAATTTTGGAACTCTTAATTTTTTAAACATAATAATGCTAAATCCAAAATTACAGGGGGCCGCCGAGGCAGGATCATTGTTCTGAAAGTTTTTTTTGATACTTTTTTTCGACTGGGCCGGCAAGCTGGAAAAAAGCATACCCGCCTGGCAAGGCACACAAAATATGTAATTATAGTCAAATTTTACCTCCAAAACTCATATTATGAATTATGAAAAGGCATATAAAAACTCAACCCTGATGTCATAGGGTTGTCAGTATATCACATTTTATTTGCTAAAATTTATAATCAAAACATAATGATAACATTCATAAAAGCATTTAAAAGAGAATTTGAGGCAGAGGCCCTACAAACCAAAAGAATGTTGGAAATGGTACCGACAGATAAACTTGGTTGGCGTCCTTATCCAAAAAGTATGGATTTAAAAACTTTGGCTACACATTTGGCAGAACTCCCGCTTATGATAGTGATGGGGCTAAAGTATGACCAATGGAATTTTTCAAACTCACCCTATCCAAGAAAAAATTATAATTCTACGAAAGACATTTTGGAGGTTTTTGAAAACAGTGTAGCCGAAGTTAGAATGGTTTTGGATGAATCTTGTGATGATTTCCTACAAAACCTTGGCAGATGTGCTCAGGATATCAATTATGGCTCACTTTAGAAAAATGGGAGACTTTCCGCCTCGCAATGGAACAAACCGCACATCATCGGGCTCAACTACAAGTTTGCTTACGTTTATAAGACATTCCAGTTCCTAGGCCAAACGCCGACGAAATGTAGGATAGTAAAACCAATAGATGCAATATAAGGCAGGCCAAACTTTTGGAATTTTTCCAAATTTGATGCCTGCCTTATTTGTGGATGGCAAAAATATGAAGTAAAACTTAGAACAAAATACAAAAATTAGGCGTTATATTAAGAACATAATCAAAAAAACAGGCGTAATATTTAGAATATAATCAAAAAAACAGGCGTAATATTTTGATTTTATATCCAGAGGCATTATTTTTGTCTTAAAAAAAACGATATAATGCAAATTGAAAGGAGTATTTTAAATCGTCTGAAAGAGAATTGTTTTAAACAGAAAGTTATTATTTTAATAGGCCCAAGGCAGGTTGGAAAAACTACTTTATTGAAAAAACTACAAAAAGAGCTCAATGTAGAATCAAAATGGTTGAATGCCGATGAGGCAGACATTAGACAAGAATTTGTTCAGGCAAACACAAGTACAAGATTGCTTCAACTTATAGGATCGAACAGCAAATTGGTTTTTATAGACGAAGCACAGCAAATACCAGAAATAGGCATGAAATTAAAACTTCTGATCGACAACTTCCCAGACATTCGAATAATTGCCACTGGTTCTTCTGCTTTAGATTTGCAAAATCAAACCAATGAACCCTTAACTGGGCGAAAAAAAGAATTTTACTTATTCCCATTAAGTTTTCAAGAACTTTCAAATCATAACTCGGTACTAGAAGAAAAACGAATAGTAAATACTCGACTTATCTACGGCACTTACCCAGAAGTAGTAAATAATCCAGGAAACGAAAAAGAAGTTTTGACAGAAATTGCAAATAGCTATTTGTATAAAGATATATTGATGTTGGATGGAATCAGAAAAGCATCGATATTAGAAAAATTACTCCAAGCCTTAGCATTTCAAGTGGGAAGTGAAGTGCGATACCATGAACTCGCAAGAACTATTGGAAACATTGATCCAACTACAGTTGAAAAATACATAGACCTACTTGAAAAAACTTTTGTTATTTTTAAACTGCCAGGATTAAATAGAAATGTGAGAAATGAATTAAAAAAAGGAAAGAAATATTATTTTTTTGATAACGGTATCAGAAATGTGTTGATTAGCAATTTTAATCAAATAAATCTTAGACAAGACATAGGACCTTTATGGGAAAACTACCTGATAGCAGAACGCTACAAATACAATTCTTACAATCAAATTTATGCAAATAAATATTTTTGGAGAACCAAAGATCAAGCCGAAATAGATTATATAGAAGAAAGAGACGGAAATCTGAATGCTTTTGAAATTAAATGGACGCCCAAAAATGTAAGATTTCCAAAATCATTTCAAGAAGCCTACCCCAATAATATCTGTAAAGTTTTAAACAAGGAAAACTACACAGATTTCTTGATATCATAAAAATAATGTAAAATAAGTTTGTTTTTATGTAAAGTATACTTTACTTTTGGTAAATATTTTTTTACATTTAAAATTTAAAATTATGAAATCAAGATTTTTGTTTCCAAATCGATTTAAGATTTTTGGGATTTTATTTAGTGTTCCATTTTTAGTTTTAGGCTTGTATTGCTTATTTGTAGATTTTGAGTTTAAATGGCTATCATTCAATTTGCCTTTTCAATATACAGTTATCAAAGATCTGGGTATTGATTCTAAATCAGTAAATTTTACGAATGAAATTGCCATAATCGGTTTTATTATTTCCTTAGTTTTAATTGCTTTCTCTAAATTAAAATTAGAAGATGAATACATCGCAAAAATCAGATTAGAATCATTGCAAGTAGCCATTTATGTTAACTTTGCTCTTTTAATTCTAGCTACAATTTTTATTCATGGATTAAATTATTTTACTGTTACTGTCTTTAACATTTTTACTCCTTTAATCATATTTATTGTTCGTTTTCATTATATCATTTTTGTAAATAAATCAAAAGAGTCATGAAAAACAGAATAAGAATAGAACGTGCCATAATAGATATAACCCAAGCCGATTTGGCAGAAAAAATAGGGGTAAGCCGGCAAACAATCAATGCCATGGAATCTAACAAATATGTACCATCTACCGTATTGGCATTAAAAATTGCTCGCCTATTTTCAAAAAATGTAGAAAACATCTTTGAATTAGATGAGAATGATTAAAGTGTCTTTTTGTAAATAGTATATTTGAATAAAAATAGAAAAAAAATGCTATCTTTTAGAAATGCTAGAAAAGAGGATGCAGAAAACATTGCAAAGCTTCATGCTAAAAGCTGGCAAAGTGCCTACAAGGGCATACTAAGTGACGAATATTTAGCAAATAATGTCTTGAAAAATAGGCTTGAAACATGGCAAAAACGATTTGAAAATCCAAAGGAAAACCAATACATTATATTGGTCAAAGAAAATGACATTTTGCTGGGTTTCGTTTGCATATTCGGAAACCAAGACACAGAATACGGAAGCTTAATAGATAATTTACACGTTAAACCCGATTTAAAAGGAAAAGGAATTGGTAAAAAATTACTTATAAAAGCTTCCGATTTGATTTTAGAAAACTATAAAACTAGAATCATGCATCTTTGGGTTTTTGAGGCAAATACTTCAGCTATTGGTTTTTATGAAAACTGTGGAGGTAAAAATGCCGAACGAAGCTTAAGAGATAATCCAGATGGAACTCAAAGCTATTGTTTTAGGATGGTTTGGAAATAATTTGAATTTAATTCTAAACATAAAACCCTATTTCTAAAAACAAAAACACACCATATCAAAACTTTACAAAGCTTAATTATGCGACATTTTTAATTAATCTTAAAATAATAATGTTCCAGCTAAAGCTCCACAGATAGGAGCCACAACAGGTATCCAGGCATATTCCCATTCGTTTCCACCTTTGCCTGCAATAGGTAAAATAGCATGAGCAATGCGTGGCCCTAAATCTCTAGCAGGATTAATGGCGTATCCAGTAGTGCCACCTAAAGAAACTCCAATAACCCAAATCAACATTCCTACTAAATACGGACCAAACCCAGTACCTGCATTTGAATACAATGATGCCAAGCCCACGAACAAAATAAAAGTACCCAAAAACTCAGCAAAAAAATTGGATGGCGTATGCTTAATGGCAGGAGAGGTACAAAAAATAGCGAGTTTTGCACTTTTGTCCTCTGTGATAGCCCAATGTGGATAATAAAACAACCACACCAAAGCCGCACCTAAAATAGCCCCAATCATTTGAGCCGAAATAAAAGAGAGAACATTAGACCAGTCGCCCGATTGGAATGCAAAACCTAATGTAAGTGCGGGATTTAAGTGTGCATCTGGACTTCCAAATTTTTGTGCCACAAAAACCCCAATCATCACAGAGAAAGCCCAGCCTGTGACAATAACAATAAGTCCACTATTATTTCCTTTTGTTCCTTTCAGTAAAACGTTGGCTACCACTCCATCACCTAATAATATAAGTATCATCGTACCAAGCAATTCGCCTAAAAAAGGAGAAGATTCCATAAATGTAAGGGGTTGTTAAGGTTAATATTGGAAGCAATTTAGTAATTTTACGGTTTACAATACAATATATGCAATTAAATTCTTTAAGTGCCATTTCGCCAGTGGACGGTAGATACCGCCATCAAGTGAAGGAATTAGCTTCGTATTTCTCAGAATTTGGATTGATTAAATACCGTGTTCAGATAGAAATCGAATACTTCATCCAGCTTTGTGAGCATCCTTTGCCACAACTTACCGATTTCCCTAAAAATTTATTCACTGAACTTAGACTTATCTATTCTGCTTTTTCGGAAGAAAACGCATTGGAAATTAAAGAAACTGAAAAAACTACCAATCATGATGTAAAAGCAGTAGAATATTTCATTAAAAAACGTTTTGAAAATTTAGGCATCGAAAAATACGCTGAGTTTATTCATTTTGGTTTAACTTCACAAGATATCAATAATACTGCCATACCGCTTTCGCTCAAAGAAGCTCATCAAACCGTGTATTATCCACAACTGCTGATTGTTTTGTCTCAAATTCAAGCAATTTCTGAAGCCTGGAAAAACATTCCGATGCTAGCCAAAACTCATGGTCAGCCTGCCACCCCTACCAGACTTGGAAAAGAAATGTTAGTTTTTGCAGAAAGGATAATTAACCAAATAGCATTATTAGCAGCAATTCCGTATTCTGCCAAATTTGGTGGTGCTACAGGAAATTTTAACGCTCATTCAATATCCTATCCAGAAACTAATTGGGTGGAATTTGGGAACAAATTTGTAAATGAAACTCTTGGATTAAGCCGTAGCCAAACCACTACACAAATAGAGCATTATGATAATTTTGGAGCCTATTGCGATACGCTAAAAAGAATAAATACCATTCTGATAGATTTCTCTAGGGATGTTTGGCAGTATGTATCGATGAGTTATTTCAAACAAAAAATAAAAGCGGGAGAAATAGGTTCGTCGGCTATGCCGCATAAAGTAAACCCCATAGATTTTGAAAATGCCGAAGGCAATCTAGGAATTGCCAATGCTCTGTTTGAACACTTTTCGGCCAAATTGCCCATTTCAAGACTACAAAGAGACTTAACCGACTCCACTGTTCTACGAAACATAGGTGTTCCGATAGCACATACCCTAATAGCCTTAAAATCGCTACAAAAAGGAATCTCAAAACTGGAGCTTAACCAAGCAGCCATAGACACAGATTTGGAAGAAAACTGGGCGGTAGTGGCCGAGGCTATCCAAACAGTGTTAAGAAGAGAAGGTTTTCCAAAACCGTATGAGGCCTTGAAAGAATTGACCCGAAAAAACGAAAAAATCACAGAAAGAGCCATCAAAGAATTCATAGAAACACTAGATATTTCTGAAAAAACTAAGTACGAATTAAAGCAGATTACTCCTTTTACTTATGTGGGGGTGTAGTTGTTGAAATTCGTTAATGGCTAGTATCTAACTAGTTAAATTTTGACAAAAAATGGCAAAACATTTTTTAAACACCCTAAATTATAACCCCAGAGGGGTGAAATTTTTGTAGCTTTGGGCGATAGCCCGGAGTAAAACAATAAGATTAAAATGATTTCAGTTTTGGCGTATATTTTTGTGTCGAAGCAAAACAAAAATTATGACAAAACTAATCGACAAATTCCTCACAGCAACCATCGGAACTATGAAAATCCTTTTTGGTTCTGGCTTGTCTAGGTTGGGATTATCTATTTCGAATAATCGCTTGTGGATGAGAGTTTAAACTAAAGTACATCTCAATTATGATCTAAGGTTAGATGTTTGAAAATTTAGCTTTGTTTTAAATATAGTTATTATTGATTAAACAAATCTAAAAACTAAATAGATTGGTGATTTAAGGAATTTATAAAATCACTTAATCCATAATATAATTCTCAAATCAAAATAATTATTAAATAGATAATTAGATAATTACCTAATTAAAGCCAATGAACAATCTCAAAAAAACTTTTTTATTTCTAAAATTACCAAAACATACCATGAAATTTTCATTGTCACTATTTTTTCTCCTTGCATTTTCAAATGTCATGTCTCAAGAAAAACCCTATTTTTATCATATTCCAGCCACTCCAGAGAAGTTTACCTCAGAAAACGTAGCAGCAAGAATGGTAGATGGATTGGGTTTTAGGTATTTTTGGGCTACCGAGGGTTTAACGCCCAAAGATCTAGCTTATGAACCCAACGAAGAAGCAAGAACTACCCATTTTACCTTGGAACATATCTTTGATTTGTGTAATATAATTAAACAAACTGTCCTAAAAACGGACTACAAAGCTGATGGTAAAATCAGTCAATATACTTTTGAAGAATTGAGAAACATGACTTTAGAAAATTTAAAAATAGCCAGTGAAGCTTTGAAAAAAACAGATGCAGATTTAGCAACAACGAAAATGGTTTTTATTAGAGCAGATGGCACTAAGAATAGTTTTGACTCTTGGTATTTAATTAACGGCCCCATTTCAGATGCCATTTGGCACGTTGGGCAAGTGGTTAGTTTTAGGAGGTCTAGCGGCAATCCTTTACCAAAAAGGGGTAAATGTTTTACAAGGCAAAAAGAATTAATGTTTAATGTTATTCAGCTCTGCGTTAACTACTGTGCCTTCGTAAAAGTAAATAGTGGCTTTTAGCCACAGAAAGCAAATTTAAGAGGAAATTGACGCTTGCTATATAATATTTGAATATTTTGAAGTTTTGAGATTTTAGTGGAAAGCCAGGCAATTTGGCTTTTGAGAAACCACACGAGAGGACTCGTACGGTAGCAGGGAACTGAAACGGATTTCTCCTTTTACGTATGTGGGGGTGTAGTTTTGTAATTCCAATTGATATCCGTTAAAAAATAATTTCGCTAAATATAACCCTTCCTAATAGATTCGCTAAACTTTCTTCACATGCCCAAAATATACATACGATTATACAGAACACAATCGGAGGGATACTATTGAAGCCCAAACCAGTCCAAAAATTCTAACTATATTTTGGTTTAAATGCAAAAAAGATGATATTTTGCTTTGTCAAAAAGTGGATACATTAATTATTGAGTCATTTTGTAAATAAATTTAAATAATGAATCGTAAAACATTTCTTCAGCTGTTTTTGGCTCCTATATTTCTAAAGAAGGAAGGATTCATTCATACAGTAAATGGTAAAATCTCTATACGACAGTTGGGGAAATGTTTAATCCATGAACATATTTTAGTTGATTTTATTGGAGCTGATAAAATAACTTTCGAGCGTTGGAATAGGGAGAAAGTCGTAGAAAAAGTAATCCCTTTTCTGAACGAAGTCAAAGCATTGGGCTATAAGACTTTTTTTGATTGTACGCCCAATTTTCTCGGAAGAGACCCTATGCTTTACAGGGAATTAAGCCAAAAAACTGGGCTTCAGATTATAACTAATACAGGTCTTTATGGTGCCAATGGAAATAAACATTTGCCAAAATATGCCTTTGAAGAATCGGACGTACAATTAGCTGAAAGATGGATAAATGAATTCGAAAATGGGATTGAAAAAACGGACATTAAACCTGGATTTATCAAGATAGGTATTGATGCTACCAATCAACTATCAGAATTACATAAAAAACTAGTAAGGGCTGCTGCAATAACCCACAAAGCTACTGGATTGACGATTTGCTCGCACTCTGGTTTCTCGAAAAGTGCCTTTGAGCAAGTTCAAATCATTAAGGATTTGGGCGTAAGTCCTAATGCTTTTGTTTGGGTTCATGCCCAGAACGAAACTCAAAAGAATTTGTATTTAAAAGCCGCAAAAGAAGGATTTTGGATAAGTTTGGATGGAATTGGATGGGGGAATTTTGATATGTATGCTCAATCATTAGATTTATTAAAAGTAAATAATTTTTTAAAAAACACCCTGATATCGCATGATGCTGGCTGGTATCATCCGGAAAAAGATGATGGCGGAGAATTTAAAGCATTTGATAAAATTGATAAAGAATTAATTCCAAGACTAAAAAAAATAGGTTTTACTAATAAACATTTCAAACAACTTTTGATCCAAAATCCTCAAGACGCATTTGCTATTCGCAAACGACTTAAGTAAGAATCTATTAAAAATTTAAAAAAATATTTTTCAGATTTTTACTCTTCTATTTATTTTCTGAATTAAAGCTTACTGAGTAAATACAAGACTTGCTGTGCGAAAGGCTCCGACCTTCGTACGTGTGTATTTCGGTTTTTAACCGAAATAAAATAAATTCTTTTATAATTCATTTATTTCTATTATTCTGTGTTGTCATTTCTGTTTATATGTTTTAATATTGCAGCTAAAAGCCGCAATTCACACGTACGAAGGAAATATTCTTCGCACAGCTGGTTAATACAGGACATTGGAATGAAATCCATCCAGAGCAATGGGTTGACGATTCGTATCAAGTAGATTGTTAAAATTTTAATTTGGCATTTTGATTTATCTTAATGCCAAATTTTTTACACATGTTAAAAATAAAATCATGAATAATTTTTTTTTAGTGTTTTTTTTAGTTCTTTTCAATCTATTGAACCTAAGAATAGGAATTTGTCAAAATACAATATTTGCTAAAGTAATTAACAAAGATAATCAAGAGCCTTTGATCGGTGTCATTATTACAGATGATCAATCAAAAGGACAGACTATTACTAACGAAAATGGCGAATTTATCTTAAATGTAAATTCCTTTCCAGCTTCAATAAAAGTAAGAATTTTAGGTTTTCAAAGTCAACAATTTTTAGTAGAAAGTAGTAAATTTCAAACCATTTCACTAAGCGAGGCCATATTAGTATTGCCTGAACTGAAAGTTTATGCTAATAAAGGACTTGAAATTTTACAAAATGCAGTTAATAAGGCAGTTAGTGATACAAGCTCGATGACTTATCTTAAGGCATATTATCAAAAAACATCTAGTCAAAATGGTAAGTATACTTGGCTAAACGAAATGTATTTAAATATGGAATCGGGTCAATACGGAGTATCAAGATGGCAGCCTACAAACGCTAGATATGCACACGCTATTGACGAATTTGCTAGTTCAAACTTTATTTTTTTGTGTTTATCTTCAACAAGAACTTTGACGCACAACTATAATACAGCCTTTCCTTTAAATAATAGAAATATCAGCGGAAGATATTCCTACAAGCTCCTAAATTATGTGAATCAAGGCAGTGATGAAGAAATTGCAATTATAGAATGTAAACCAAAGCCCGAAAATAATGAATTTTTTTTTACCGGAAGAATTTTGGTAAACACTAAAAGCAGTAATATTTTGAAAATTAATGGTAAGTTTTCGGATATCAAATCAAATCGAAAAGTTGAAATTGATCTCAATTTTAAGGAAAGTGAACGAGGATTTTCAGTTTTCCATAATCTCTATATTGTTGTCAAAGCTAAAATTGATCGCAAAAACAATATAGAAAAGGCTTGGTTAATTGCTATCCAAGATTTACCCAACTTGAACAAAAATGATAAAACCTACCCGCTATTTGGTATAAAAGATTTAGAGATTTTCGAAAATACAAGCTATAACGAAAAGGAATGGGAAAGGGGTTTACCAATAAAATATACCGCCGAAGCAGAAAAAGTGATCAAATATTTCGGAAAGAAAAAATCTATAATTGGAAATATAAAATAATGAAAAGTATCAAATCAATCTATATACAGATTATTATTAAGGTATTAGGGTTACTTTTTTTTTCAAGTGGACTGACTAAAATTGTTGATTCCGAATCTTTCATAGAGCTTTTGTTTAAATATAAGCTAGGCATACTAAGTTTTCTAGGTCCATTAATATCACCAATTGAAATAATTATTGGACTTTGTTTTCTTTTGGGATTATTTACCCGAAAAGCCACGATGTTTACTTTTATTTTAACTGCAGTTTTTACATTGATATACTCCAATGCATATTTTAGATTCGGGATAAAAGATTGCGGATGTTTTGGAGAGTATTTTTCTATCAGTTCGCTGTGCGAAGGTTCCTGCCTTCGTACGTGTGTATTTCGGTCTTTGACCGACGTGATACATAAAGTTATTTACCATTCGTTTATTTCAATTATACTGTTTTGCTTCGTAAAATCAATTATTGGTACTGAAGCAACACAAACATCAATAATTCCTTCATTCCTAACATAATTTGATGCACTTGAATACACGTAATCAGATGCCTTTGTAACCAAACCAGACCGAACTGGATTCATATGAATATAGTTAAGTTTAGTCCAAAAGAATTTCTCAGAAAATATTTCTTCTGGATGATTTCAATATTCCCAAAATTGATATTTACTATTTGCAGATTGGCTTTGGGTGCATCCCAAATTGTCGTTTAACAAAAATAAGTTAAATTTGTGAAACTAACTTTCCTATAAAATGACAAAAGAAGAATATCTTTCGATTGCAGCCGAAAAGTACGATGCTTTGCATGCACTTAATAAGCATGATAA
>JANOMP010000334.1:0-3388 GCA_031420365.1 Cytophagaceae bacterium | reverse complement strand
CGTTCCTACTGCCGTAAAAGTTAAATTATAGTTTTTACCTGCACAAAGCGTCAGTGAAGTTGGAGCATTAGTGGAAATAGAATTATCGACAGGAGGAACTACTTTTGCCCACTGAGTACTCCATCTGTCGTGAGTTCCATTTTTAGTCGAGGCAAATTCTTGTAAGGTCCAAAAATCGGTATCATTAACAGGATCCACCACAGTAGCGGTATAATCGCCCCAACGGTTAAAGGGTTTGTAGTAAGTAGCTAATCCATTGATGTATCTCACTTTTTCACGAATCGTACCTGAGGCATCAGAACTTTTACGATATGCATACATTCCTCCTGCAAAATGATTAACAGACGAATGTGCAAAACCCATCAATACATCATTATTGGCATTTACGGCAATACTTGGGTAATAGAAATGCTCTTGCGGTGCTATACCGTCATTGTCATCTATACGAATCGATTGATTGACTGTTAAACCTGTTGGATTTATTTCCCAAGCTTGGACAGAGGCACGTGTGGGAGAGTCTCCACTTGGTAAGAAAATACCTTGAGTACCCCATAATTTACCATTTCTGTAAACTACATTACGCATTCGTGTATCCCCAGCATCAATGTATTGTGAAGCGGCTACGGTAGGTTGTGCTGCCAAAATTCCTCTTTCACTCCAAGATGAGTTATTTGTTGGAAATCCCAGGGAAGTCATCGTAAGTGGGTGAGTTGTACCTGTTATTTCCCACATTCGCCACGTAACTCTACTCCATTCCTGTAATAAATAAATTTTGTTTAGTGTATTATCATACGTATAGGCTGGCGCATGTGAAAAACCATTACCTGAGCCTGCGGTTGCAAACAAAGTAGATTTTGTATTGTCAATCGTACCGCCAGCATACATGGTAGCCTTATCGAAAGCATAAATTTGAACCCCAGCAAAGTAATTTGTTGCAATGTTAAACATGTTTCCCCCGACCACAATCCAATCCTTATTAAAACCAATACTTGGATAATCAAACAAATTTATATTATTGGTATCTACATCGATTGTATAATAATTCCAAGTGGCCGTGGGGTCATTGGTTTGTGAAACTGCTATCAAAATAAAAGAATCAGAACCTGAAAATGAACTAATTGCAAAAATCCAACGATTATTGTAGGGGTCATAAACCATTTTTGGGTCATAAATTCCAGTTTTACCTGTCGGCAACCAAAAAGTTGATGGCGAAACTGTAGAAAGAATAGCTCCAGTTGTACGATTGTGGTAGCGATATTGAGTATTTAAAACAGTAAAAACATGATTTGGACCAACAACCCCTTGTACATCAGGAGGATTAAGTGTAGTAATATTATCTATCAATGATTCAAATGTTAGGCTTGGTGATGGCGAAGCCGCACTCTGTGTTGGAATAATTGGTGCTTTTGTCTCTTGTGTTCCTACAAATGGTATTATTTTAGCTCCTTCGGGCAATGGCAGATCTTGTGGATAGCCAGTTTTAGGTATTTTTTTTGATAAATCAGGAATTACAACCTCAACCGGGTTTTGCTTTTCGTATGCTATCAAATCTGAGATTTTGGCTTGAACAGGGTTTACTTTAAAAGTTATCTCCGATGTTTTGACTTCTTGTCCAATAACGGTATTGGCAGTTAAATACACCAAATAAAGGAGGGTAACAATTCTAGCTTTCATGAATTTAATTTTAATTAAAGTTTTTTTGGAGACGTAATATAAAAAAAATTAAATAAAACTAAGCGAAATTTTAATTTTCTTAATTTTGTCTAATTGACTAAATATATATCACTTTATAAGTCCGTTTAGAGTCTACTGCTAGGGGACTCATTACGAATTAGCAAAAAGACCCATATGTAGATTGCGGTGAGGGGCATTCTTCTACTTTGCTAATCGTTTTGCAGAGTAAGTTAGATGTCAAGCAAAATAGGATTCTAATTTTTCAAAGGTTCTCCAACCATCTTTTCCGCTCATAACAAGCCCATTATAACCTAATTTTTTCAATAGCAGAAGTTGTAATCCAAATACACCTGGCTCAAGTATTTCTATTGCTTCAGAACCTGGAACGTTGATTCTGCCAGAATGTGCAACCGCATCTCTAAGATTTTTCAACTCTCTTAGTTTTAAAGAAATGGTTTCTGCTTTAAGGCTTTGATTTGTAATTAGATTGTTAAGTCTTGATAAGAGTTTTTCTTGTTCGATTGAATCTAAAATCTTTTTACCTAATTCTCCATTAGACTCATTGAATTTCTTTTCCTTTTTCCAGTTGTTAAATGTGTCCTTGAGCTTTAACCTCAAATCCTTTAAGTCTTCAGATAATTGAATTTCTTCCTGCCAATACTTGGCAGCACATTCCCATGCTTGAACTGTTCTTAGAACTCTATCTTCTACAAAATCGATCTTTGTTTGGTTTAAGTAATCAGTAATAACAAAAATATCATCTTTCTGTTTCTTTGAAAATTTTCTCCAATTGCCCAAAGTAGAATTAAGGTAATTCTCAATTTCAAAATCAGGTACAATCTGTTCACCGATATTGTGATTCTTGCTCATATTTTTTTCTATTTCCTCAAATGAATTATCTTTCCAATACTGCTGTCTATCAAAAGTGATGCGTCTACCCAGTCCTATAGAAAGCAGATTTTTTATGTCTATTGCTAAATCTAGAGAAATTTCTTTCGGAGTTAAACCAGTTATTCTAAGTATTGCTGTCTCAGAATCAGTTTCGAGTGAACGTTTCAGTTTATTGAGATTATCAATTTTACTTTTATCAGATTGTATTGATTAAGTGATGTTCTCATAGTTTAGGATGACATCTTTTTCATTTGAATAACCCTTTAAAAAATATTCAGATTTGTCCATTGGGAAAATGTTTTAAACTCATTGGGAATAACGACCAGCATTATGATGGCAGTTTAGTGATTTTAATGTTAATTTGTTAATTATAATATCTTTACATAATACTTCTAGTTGGATACAAACCAACCTAGAGTACCATCTTTGATAAAATGTGGCCCCAAATGGTGAGTGCTAATTACTAAGAAGCGTAGAAACTTCTTTACCTCAATTTCGCTCTCCAAATCTACATACCAAGTTCTGAAAAAGAACCGCACGGGCGTTCCCGCTGGCGGGCGTTCCCGATGAAAAGCAAAAGAATTATTATTCGGAGTAAAGTTTTAAAGAATACCACGCATTAGAAATGTCGCAATAGCCTAAAAACTTGGACATTTTGCTGAGAATTCACAATGAAAACTTCGCTTTGAAATTGTCGATTAAGTCTATGAGAGCAAAATATCAGTAGGAAGAGATTTTGAAAACTCATTAATCATAATGAAATCTGCATTTTAAAATATGAATTTCATTATTTTTATACCTATAAATTAAGCGATGCACATCA
>JANOMP010000333.1:0-19333 GCA_031420365.1 Cytophagaceae bacterium | reverse complement strand
GGAATCAAGCAGATTTTTTTTCAAGACCCCGATGGGTATTGGATTGAAGTAAATAGTGTAGCTCAGAAATAAACCGTTTTACTTTGGAGATAACGGACAACAAATACAATGTGGAGAATTTATTGTGCAACGACTTAGACTTGTCACCACGGAGAATTTGGAATAAAAAAATAAGGACTGACCATTCCGTCACAGTGGACAGAATGACCAGCTGCCAACAAAATGTTTCTGCAATGGTGCGGTGACGTGTAGCTCAAAGTTTTTATCTTCGTTCAACGTTTAGTTTCGTGGGATAGGACGCGGCTTCGGAAAGGCACCACTGCAGAAACACAAACGTTAGCGCCAATGGTAGGACGACAGTTCCAAAGACGACCGACCGACCAAAATTTAAACACAAAACAAAGACAAACCATTTTGACAGGTGACCCAAAACATACAGACCATATTGCAACGGGACAGCGAGTAATCCGACACTCAAGCCGACCCGATGTTTTTTATTTTTTTTGCCACCGTACTTTTTTAAAAACAATTTTAGCCAGCCGCACATTTTAGTACATTTGCTTTTGCTCGACACACAAGCCAACGCTTCGCAAAATCAAAAGAGCTAAAATTTTTCAACCGCACCGACTTTCAGTAGACAATTATTCAATCGTTTTTTATGCCGAAATATGAGATATGAAAAGACTATTTTTGCGAAAGACTATTTGAAACCATGAATAGAATTAAAGAAGTACTAGACGAAAAAAGAATTAAGCAAACTTGGTTGGCGGAACAGCTAAACAAGAGATATAACATGGTTTTAATTCAATTCCTTCATCCAAGTCAGCTGTTTCCAATACTTTGGCCCTTCATTGGTTTGAGTTGTTCCTTGTGTGCTTCTACCGTCTTGGATATATTTTGTTAATAAATCAGTAAGCTCTTTTACTATTTCTGGGTGCATGTCTTGCACATTTTTTGTTTCAGAAAAGTCTGTTTCCATGTTATAAAGCTGAACTATGGGTAAGGTTTTTGCTTCTTCGCTATTTTCTTTAGGTAAACTGTTTCCACCCGAATGCGGACACATTATTAGCTTCCATTTGCCTTTTCTTATCGCAAAAAATCCCGTAGCAGAATGATGAACAACAACTTCTCGTTTTGCAAAATTTGAGTTTTTACTGGTAATTTCACTTAAAAAACTAAAACTGTCTTCTGCTATATTGTCTGCCAATTTAGTTTTAGTTATCTCAGAAACTGTTCTAAAAAAATCGGTTGTGCTCACTAATTGACTACTTACTTTTCCGCTATTAAATTTTCCACCCCAAGAAACAATAAATGGAACCCTATGCCCACCTTCAAAAATATCGGTTTTTACACCGCGATAATCCATGGATGGGTTATGGCCTTTACCAAGTTGAGCCTTCATATCAGCGGGATTTGCAAAACCATTGTCAGACGCAAAAACGATGAGTGTATTTTCATAAATGCCATTCTTTTTCAAAGCTTCTACCACTTGTTTTACTACATCATCTACCATAAGTACAAAGTCTGCATAAGGTGAAACACCGCTTTTCCCTACAAATTTTCCAATCGGTAAAATTGGAGTGTGTGGTGCAGCTAGAGGGAAATACAAGAAAAATGGCTTTTCTTTTTTAGCATTTTGATTAATATAGGCTATCCCTTTTTCAGCAAATTTCTCCAAAACTTCCTCTGGTTTAAAATCTGGCGCAACTAGGCCAGCTCTAAATAGCCGAATTCCTGTCATTCCGGAAATAGAATCTTTTGGAATTGCGGTACAAAATTCGTTTTCTACATAAGCATAAGGCGGCATGTCTAAAGAAGCGGCAATACAAAACGAATAATCAAAACCTTTGGCATTAGGCCCATCAAGCACTTGTTTTGAAAAATCAACATTTTTATCACCTGCCTTAATATTGTCCCAGTTCCAACCTAAATGCCATTTGCCAACTATTCCAGTTGAATAACCATGTTTTTTTAAAAATGAAGCCACAGTTTCTCTGTTAGCATCAAAAAGAGGGGTGCTATATCCATGTAAAACACCATTCTTTAGGGTTGTTCGCCAGCAATATCTACCTGTCATTATACCATAACGAGTGGGTGTACATACTGACGAAGTAGTGTGTGCATCCGTAAACCGAACACCTGTTTGAGCCAATTGGTCAATATTCGGAGTTAAAATTTTTCCATTGAAATTATAGGATGACACGTCGCCAATACCAAGGTCATCGGCTAAAATATAAACAATATTTGGTTTTTGTCCAAAACAAAAGGAGGCAAAGATTAAATAAAAAAGGGTTAATAAAATACGATATTTATTCATAAGAATAATTGCTTTATACTATTTTTAGACGAAGGTTTTGAAATGAAATAAGAATAATACTTTCAGGTATTGAATAAGTAAATTGAAATACCAATTCCCTAAATGAAGCCAATATTATAAGATATTCAAATTCTAGGTTTATGGCTTTAAAATTAATGTAATTTCAGAAACAGCCTTTATTTTAGATTTAGTGAAATATACCGGGAAATACCCTCCAGTACCCCAAAGATTAAACAAGTCTCCGTAATGTTTAGAGCGGGGATCACCCGATTGACCGGGGCTATTGATTCCCAAAGTTCTATCCCAATTTTCGGTATCTATTATTATTTTGAAAGATGCCCCATGCATTTGATTCAAATTATTGCCTGTATTATTCACGGTTTCGCCATATCCTCCTCGAGGTATTGGTCCTAAGTTAATTTTTTCTTTCAGTGCGGAATCATCTACTAAATCAGAAAGAGCATGAGTGAGTTTTATATGTTTGTTCTTTTCTTGACCATAACGCCAATTGTTCTCATCGCTTCCTAGTCGAATAGTTAGACTATCAATTGCTAATTTAAAACAGTTTATAAGAAGAGAATCTCTTGTATTTAATGGATTTGGTCCAAAAAATGAAGGGGGAGTAATTAACCAATCTGTCAATCGTTTGGTTTGTATGGTTTTCATGTATTGTCTTGCTTTTTCAGGAACTGCCAAATTATGTACACCTTTTTCCAATTGCTTCTCCCATTCCACATATATAGTTGCTAAAAAAGAGTCTGGACTTAAGTCAAAAGAATCCCAATTTTCAAGTTTGCTTTTAAAGCTTAAATATTTACTTTCTCCCAACTTAACATTCTTTAAGAGCGGCACTAAAGTCCTGGCAGTCAGAGAAACATAATCACTTTGCAATAAATCAAATTCAGCTAAAGTATGTTTTTTGCCGGATGCCAAAATCTCTTCAATACGATTGGCTCGCACCGGATTTGCCCATTTCCAACCTATTGCATTTCTATTCGGGAAATTCCTAGGTGTCAGATTATTATTTGCGGTTACAATAAACCCTTCTGGAGGGTTTTGCTTATTTGGTAATCTCTCAATGGGTAAATACCCAGCCCATTCAAAACGACCATCACCTGGAATTGGAACTAATCCTGACCAATTTTTACGAATCGGAGAAATACCTACTACTTGCCAACCAATATGACCGTCTTTGTCGGCCCAAATCATATTTAAACCCGGTATCCGGCTATACGTACACGATTTTTTAAATTCATCCCAACTTTTGGCTTGATTCATTCTTAAACTTGCCAAATAAGGAGCACAGCCTACTTCTTGCCACGCAGCTCTAACTGCATATAATTTATTATTTTTGACATCTTCAAATAACACTGGCCCATGCCTGGTATATTTAAGTTCAACGATTTTTGCAGGTTGCCCTTTAATTTTAATAGAATCAATAATTATTTTAATATTTTCCCAAACTCCCTTATACTTATATTGATTCAGATTTTTGGGATTGGTTTCATAAATATATAAATCTTCTGAATCAGTTTCAAAAATGGTTAAGCCCCAGGCTCCGTTTTCATTATGTCCAATAGAAACACCCGGTAGAGTGGGTTCACCTCCTCCAATCACATTCCAACCAGGAGCATTCAAGTGCACCCAATAACGCAAAGAAGGGGTAGATTGAGCCCGATGCGGGTCATTTGCCAACATAGGGTAGGTACTTTCTGATAGCTTGCCTGATACTGTCCAACTGTTAGAACCAACAAATTCTTTCTCTGCATCGTACCAATCATTAAAACCATCCAATTGACCTAGTTTATCTTCTTTTTTTGGAAACTTCACAGGAGCTTTAAAAGCCTGATAATATTCAAGTATATTGTTGTAAAGTGTTTCATTATCAAGACCTTTGTCTAGGTTAAGATTAGGTTCTGTATCCAAATTTTTTGGATGAAACCAAGACAATTCTCTAACTTTTTCTGCCCCTAAGAGTTTTACAAGACGTGCATTATTAATTTCTTCTATAATATTTCCCAAAAGACCATTATGCCGACTAATTACAATTTCTGATGTCCAGAAATCGGGAAGTGTGTTTAAAATCTTAAACTCAAAAGGAAGGTCTTCTGGTTTTTGGCGAGCTTCGGCTATGTAGGCATTAATACCCGACACAAAAGCTTCAATAATTTGTTTACTTCTGGGATGGTAATGATCTAATTCAGCATTTAAATTGCCTCTAAACTTAAATAATCTCGTACCAATATCGCGTTTTATACCACGTTCTCCTAATAGCTCAGACATGGTACCTGTAGCTTGTCTACGCCACATTTCGAACTGAAATAACCTATCGGAAGCGGCAACATACCCTTGTGTTACAAATAAATCATGTTCATTTTGAGCATAAATGTGCGAAATCCCCCACTTATCTTTCAACACTTCTACGGGTTGTTTAAGAATTCTAAGGTTGACAGTTTGAGCTGTTACCAAATTGCACAATAAAAAAAACAATAAGACCTTAAAATTTATTCCCATAAGTTAATTATCTAAAGATGAATAGTTCAAATCTAATTAAATATATTTATAATTCAGGCATTACAGGATTTAGAGTGGAGAAATATTCATTTGTGAAATCTTTTAGAAAACAAATAAACATTGTTCCATTAATCACAAAAACGTCCGTATGAAATTTTTTAAGCAAGTTAAATTGCTAATAGCTAGATAATTAATTTAAAAATTCATGGCGGACGGCCAGTCAGGATTTTTTTTTGTGAGTGTTTTTTTGTTACTTTTTTCAATTGGACAGGCATACCTGAAAAAGTAAGGCTAACAACAAATTCAGTAAACAGCAATCATTAATTAATTTTATAAAATTCAGGGTTTCACTCTAAATCCTGTAAATCCGTATTTATTAATATTTAAACAAATTGCTTCACTATATTTTTGATATGTTCTGAATCGTATGCTTGGGCTTTCCAAGTATTTAATTTCTTGTTCATAATTTTAAACCAAAGGCTTGGAAACAAAGATATTAAAATCATAACTGGATAGCCAAAAGGTAACTGAGGGCTTTCATCAAAATGTCGCAAAACTTGGTAAGGTCTTGAAGCATAGGCGTGATGATCTGAGTGTCGCTGTAAATGAAAAAGCATAAGATTACTATAAAAATGATTTGCATTCCAAGAATGTAAAGGGTTAACTTTTTCATATTTTCCGGGACTAAGTTCTCTTCTAACTATACCATAATGCTCAATATAGTTTACACATTCTAATGACAGTATTGCAATCACACTTTGACCAAAGAAATGCAAAACCACAATATAGGATAGTTCATTTCTAAAAAAACTAATACCTACAAAAAGTAAACACGCTATGAAAAGACTTCCTGCTATTCCTTGAATTACTTCGTTTCTTAAACTCCATTTTTTTAATCCATTTTTATTAATTAGATGGTTTTCGATTTTCCAGGCACTAACAAAACTTCCGATTAATGTTTGTTTCCAAAATGCATAAACAGTTTGATTTCTTTTAGAAGTGGCCGGATCTTCCGGAGTAGCTACATGCACATGATGCCCTCGGTTATGTTCCACAAGAAAATGTGCATAACAAACTGACATTAAAGCTATTTTGGAATGCCATTGGGCTACCAAACTATTTCTATGACCTAGCTCATGGGCAACATTAATTATTGATGCTGCATAAACACCTTGACTTATAATAAATCCACTGATTTGAATAATAGAATACGAGTAATTGGCAAGTTGATACCCAACAAAAGCTAATATTAAAAGATGAATCCAAACATGAGAATACACAAGAAAATCGAAATATTTTTCTTTAATCAATTCTTCGAATTCTTCCTTTTGAACATTTTGAGCATCTTTTCCAATGATTTCATCTAGAATTGGAATAAAAAAATAGGCATATATTACAGGTAAAAATGCCCAAAAAGAGTTATTTAGATAAAAAGTTAAAAGTATTAAAATTGGGAATGAATATGCTCCTATAAAACCTATTTTCTTTTGAATCGACATTTGATTTTTGCTTTTTTAATTCTAGGATTCTTTTAATTCGATAAACATGGAGAATTCAAACAATAAATTTAAAGAAATGTTTTGGTTTTTAACTAAAGATGAAGCTTTTAATTAGGAAGAATTGTGTTTTTTAAAACAAAAAAACACCTCTTTTTTACAAGAGGTGTTTTTAGAAAATTATTATTTTTTTTAAAATTTATCTATTTGTATAACTAGTTAATCTTTCGGCAAAAGCAGTACCTCCAGCAACTCGACCATAATTATAGAAAGTATAAATTCTTCTACTTGTTGGGTTAAAATTATTAAGGCTGTATAAATTAACAGTCTTTCCGGCTTCTCTTACATCTATGGTATCACTTATAGAAACTAATGATTTACCATCATCAGATATTCTTGTAGGAATAGGAATTTCAACAAAATCGGTAATAGATTTATATGATAAATTTGAAGCTAAGTTCTTTTTCCCTCTTCTTGAATAGATATCTACCGGTTTTGGGCTGGCAGAAACAACCAAATTTGCAAATCGAATAGCATATTTGTTTTCTTGAGGGTCTTTCAAATTGTCATTTACAAGAAATGTAGTTTGAGTAGGTGCTTCTCCAATCATAAATAGTGAATAAAATTTGCTAGGATCCATTACAAATTTACTATTAAATGCTGTATCACCTTTTGCCACTTTTCCATAATCCGTACCAATTCTTCTATCTAATATCATTGTAAAGCCACTATTGCCTGGTTTAACAGAAGCATAAGTAGCAGACCCAGGCCAAGATCCAGCAGTAGAAATTGCATTTCCGTTTAATTTTGCTCCATCTTGATAGATATAAAAACGAGTTACTCCAACTCCAGGAGCACCGACTGGAATATTCGAAGTATAGGCATTTACTACTTTAATATTTGCACTATTTGGGTCAACATATTGCCATAGTTGGTTTTGTTCAATAAGATTTTTCTCACAAGAAAGTAAACTTATTATCACGATTGCTGTTGAAATTTTTAGTATATTCTTCATTTTTTCTAAATTTAAAAATTAGGGTTGAGCAAAAAATGTAGGTATGGTATGATAATCGACATCTAATCCTTTTACTTTTTTGAGTGATTCCACATTCCAGAGATATTCTGAATTGTATCGAGGGCGCACTCTATATACATTCTTGCTGAAGTTGTCAGGATAAAATGTAGCTAAAGCGAAAGTTGGGTAAATGTCGGGACTGTATTTATATCTACGCATGTCCACCCAGGTTTCTTCAAATCCATAACCCCATAATGCTATAAATTTTTGTGTCATAATATCTTTGAGGGTTAAATCTACTGCTTTGTCAGGACTAACTGCGGCAATGTAATTTGTTACTTGTTTTTCAGTAAAATTTGTGTACCCTGTAAAATGCTTGGTAAACATGTCGAAATTTGCTTTTATCCCAGCCCTAAATGCTTCTAAAGCCATATTTTTATCTCCTTTAATAAATGCAGCCTCCGCTTTAATAAACAAAAGTTCTGACATAGTCATAATTGGAAACTTTGAATCATTCTTAAAATAGCTTCTTGCAGTTACGTCAGGCCCTCCTATTGGTCCGACTGTAGCTATAAATCCAAAAAAATTATAGGTTTTTCTTGCATTTGGAAGCGTAGTAGCCTCACCTAGATTAACAGTTACACCCCTAAAGGTTCCGTCATCACTTGGCTTAAATAAATAGGCCATTCTGGGATCTTTAACATCAGTATATACTGTGCCATCCATCATTCTAATTACTAAATCAGTGGGTCTATAAGAACCAAAACTATTCCTTCTAGGACTATAAAAATTGGCATCTTCTGTTGAAGCAGGGCCGTTATTGAATTTCACCATGGCTTCATCGTCCACTGTGGCAAAGGCAGCATTCACATTTTTTATGACCTCATCTGGCTTATATAGTGCACCTTTTAAGGAATATCTATGCAATAATTTTGCCCTTACACCGCTCACAAATTTTTTCCATTTTTTAATATCTCCACCATAAAACCATTTATCGGCTTCCGTAAAATCTGCAGATACTTGTTTGTTAGCGGCCTTGTTTAAATAAATATCTGCAGAGTCACACAATGCGGCCACTTCTTTATACACATCTTCTTGTGAATCATAATCGAAAGTTAATCTTCCAGCATCTAAAGCTTGCTTCAATATTACATCTCCATGGTAATCAGTGAGAGCTAGCCAACTCCATGCAAAAATGGCATGTCCCGCACCAATGTATTCGTCTTTTCCTTCGGCTCGTGCGTCTCTAATCATGTTCTTTAAGTTCTGTCCTAAATTCCAATAGTGTGTTCTCCATTTTTCGCCTGAATTATCTGAATTTGGATCATACCCTTGCCTATCCCAAGACCCGCTGCTACCCGTTGTTGTCCAATATTGCACATATCTTCCTAAAAACCTAGAGTCAAATTGCACACCTCTAGCCATATTAGCATAAAGAGCAGGTAAAGCCTCTGAGGGTTTAGCAACTGTTGGAGCATTCGGATTTTTGAAACCTTCTTCTAAGTAATTTTCACATGAAAATAATCCGAAAGCTATTAGTGTAAGTATTGTTATTTTACTCATTTTATTAAATTTTATTTTTACTCTTAAAAGGTTTAATTATCTGCCTTTTATGTCAATTCTTAAACCAGCATTAAACCCTCTTGGGGTAGAAGGAGCAAACCAGTCAATTCCGTATCCTCCAGTGCCTTGCGTAGAAGCAGTATTTCCGTTTACTGATGGGTCAGCTCCAGAGTAGTTTGTCAAAATAAACAAATCTGTTCCCGTGAAAAATACACTTAAATTTTGTATGCCTTTGATCCTATTAGTTAAGTTTTTAGGAAGATTATATTTCAAGGTTAAATCTCTTAAACGTAACCAATTTACATTTCTCTCCATAAAATTTGAGGCATTCAATCTGCCATCTTGATAATAAGAAGTATATTGAGGGTAAATCTGTATGGTATTAATAGTAGGATTATCAGTTTCTTGTAATCCATCATTTAATACGCCAGGCACAATTATGGCTTGTTCTCTGTTTAAAGTAAGCGGATTAACACCAGTCAAGGTCAGCCAATATCCTGTGCCATTCATTATGTCGCCTCCTTTTTTGATATCAAACAAGAAAGAGAAGGTGAATTTTTTATATACAAAACTATTATTGATGCCTAAAGTAAAATCAGGGTTTCTATCTCCAATTTTCTGATAATTTGGGTTAACCAAAGGATTTCCTGTACCAGGGTCTATCATTATTTGTCCTTTGGTATTTCTTAAATAATCTTGACCTGTAATAGTAGTTGTAGTGCCGCCAGGTAGAAGACCGTTTCTAAATGCACTTAGAAAAGTATCAGAATTATAATATTCAGGGATATTTGCTGGTAAGTTTAAAACTATATTTGTGGTCTTAGCAAAATTAAAATTTGTATTCCAAACAAAATCTTTGGTTTTAAAAATCTGTCCAGATATCATTAATTCTATACCTTGGTTTCTAGTATCAGCTACGTTCAGTGTAGAAAGTATAAAGCCTGAGCCATAGCTTAGTCGAACACCTCTTACTATTTGTCCAATATTTTTTGTATTATAATACGTTGCATCCACGGTTAATCTTTTATTCCAGAATTCAAGTTCTGTTCCTAGCTCAAAGGTATTTTGTCTTTCAGGAACAATGCCAGGGTTATTATTAGTGAAACCATATCCGTAGCCTAGTCCAGAACTAAGTTGTTTTGCATAGACAGACTGGGAACCGTATGGAGAAATATCTTTTGCTGTTTGAGCTAATGAACCTCTTAATTTACCCATGGTTAAAACCTTGTTTTTCAGTAAAAGGTCACTAAAAATTAAGGCTAAACTGGCCGCAGGATAAAAGAAAGAACGAGATTGTTTAGGAAGAGTAGAGGTCCAGTCATTTCTTCCAGAAACCGTTAAGTTCAACCATTTTTCATAACTAAAAGTGTATTCTCCAAACACACCTTGTAGTCTTCTTAATGTTATCGTATCTCTTCCTAATGACCGACTATCTAAATAAGTATTTGCAGAAATTGTGTTAAAATCGTTTACATAGTCTTCAGTTCCAACTACTTGTTTAACAAGTCTTTGTCCTCTTTTAGAAAAAGTGTCGAATCTGAAATCGTCAATGGCAGTTCCTACCTTTAGTCCAGTTGTAATTTTATTAAACTTTTTTGATGCAGAAGCAATCATTACCCCACTTAAACCGCGATAGTCTTGGGAATACTCTTCAATCATACCTCCTACCGCATAGTAATCATTTGAGAGGGGATGAAAGAACGTATTCCCTTTTTGGTTATATCCGTCATAACTTCCTTTTGCCGTGATATTTAACCAATCATTAAACCTATATGTAGTAGAAAGATTATAGTTTTGACGGTTGTTTTTATCAGAACTTCGGTTTTTATTTACAGACCAAAATGGGTTATCAACTTCATTAAAATTGTCGTTGTCAAAAAATCTTCTTCTTGTACCATCTGTTTTAAGGTATGCTCTGGCATCGTCTGTTACAGGCCAAGACAGTAGACCTTGCAAAAATCCTCCAGCACCTCTAAGGGATTTTTGCGTATAACTATACGTATAGGCCGCTGTTCCAGTAACCTCAAATTTTTTATCGATTGATCTATATGAAAGTGTTCCTCTACCATTGTATCTATCATAACCTGTGTTTTTTACTGTTCCGTCTTGCATTGTAGCACCAAAAGAGGTTCTGTAGGTAAATTGTTTTTTACCACCTTCGTAGGTTAAATTATGTCTTTGGGTAAAAGCATCTTGAAAAAAGGTATTTAAATTATTGAAAATCGGAGTACTTGGATCTAGCTTAGGTCCAAAAGAAGATCTCGTTAGGGTAGAAGCACCGCTTAAGCCAGTTCCATAAACTGTCTGTAATTCAGGGAAAAGATAAGTTTGATCTAATCTAAAACTATTATCATAAACTATTTTGCTTTTTCCAGCCACTCCTTTTTTTGTGGTGATAATAATAGCTCCACTACCTGCATCTATTCCATAGAGAGCAGTTGCTTCTGGTCCTTTCAATATCGTAATTTTTTCAATATCGTTAGGGTTGATATCTCCAGCACGATTTGTATAATCATTGTTTCTATTAGAACCATCGGTAGTTAAAAATCCTGTGCTAAAAGTAGAATTGTTAATTGGTAAACCATCTACCACAATTAGTGGAGAATTATTACCGCTAAAAGAGTTAAACCCTCTTAATACCAAAGCTGAAGAAGCTCCTGGGGCACCCGATGTAGTGTTTACCGTAGCACCAGCAACTCTACTTTGTAGAGCGTTGAAAATATTCTCCCTTTGGGTTTCTGCAAGTTCATCACCATTTACAGTTTGGGTAGCATAGCCTAGTGTCCTTTTGTCTTTACCCTGACCGTAGGCTGTAACCACAACTTCTTCTAGGTTTTCTTCAGAAGAAATTAAAGTAACATTAATAGTGCTTTGGTTGCCAATTAGAATTGATTGTTTAACAGTACCTACAAAACTAAAGACTAATGTAGCCCCTGAACCAGCACTTATTTTATATTTACCATTTGCCGCAGTATTTGTGCCAATGGTAGTACCTTTAACGGTAATTGCAACCCCGGGTAGAACAGCTCCATCCTCGCTTTTTACAGTTCCCTCAATAGTTTTTTCCTGAGCAATTACAACATTTAGAAAAAACAATAAATTACAAAGCAATAGTAATTTTAGTTTCATAAGTTAAATTAAGGTTTTTTGAAAAAATCGTTAAAAGAATACGAATATACATGATTTTATTTTTTTTCATTATCAATGAATTAATAATTTTTTTTAAAAATTTGAAACATTCGATTTAATAGAAAGTCAGTATAGGATTCAAAAAAAAATGCCCTTAAATAATGATTTAAGGGCATAATTATTGGTTTTATAAATATTTTTTTTGTTAAATGGCGTCACTTAAACTTGAGAATGTGAAATCTCGAATTTTCAAGGCTGGAACCAAATTTCCACCTACTCGAACGGCTTGTCCAATTTCTTCAATATTATTTAACATTATAACAGGGCTTTCGTTAAATCTAAAGTTTTTAACAGGAAATTTTATTTTGCCATTTTCAATAAAAAAAGTTCCATCACGAGTAAGGCCAGTATATAATAGAGTTTGAGGATCTACTGCTCTAATATACCATAAGCGGGTAACTAAAATCCCTTTTTGTGTACTTTTTATCAAATCCGCCAAAGACTTATTACCCCCCATCATAATAAATCCGCTAGGAGGAGGTGTAGCTTTTACCCCTTTTTTGTCTGCCCAAAACCGGGAATAAGTCATGTTTTTCACTACTCCTTTTTCTATCCAATTGATTTTTTCTTGTAATCGCCCATCTGCTGTAAAAGGAGAACTAGGAATTAAAGGGTTAAATGGGTCTGAATAAATATGTACGCGTTCATCAAAAAGTTTTTCCCCAAGTTTGGTACTTCCTCCTTTCAAACTTAGGAAACTTCTTCCTTCGTCTGCGGAACGGGCATCCATACTTCGCATCATATTTTGTAGTAAGTCAGACGCTGCTATTGGCTCAAGAATAACTGTATATTTGCCAGGTTCTAAGGCAGCTGCCTTTACTGAAGCTTTAGCTTTTTGAAGTGCGACTTCTGTTGCTGTTTTGGCATTTAAAAGGTTTATGTCATTAAAATCTTGGCTCGCATATCCTGAACCTGTTGCATCGTCTGTTCGAACAGTTACTGAAAAATCAACTGTACTAAACTTATTATAGCCAAAGAATCCTTTACTATTTCCAATAGCATTATAGCCAATGTTGTCTTCTAAATAGCCAGCAGCTACACATCCGTTTTTCTTACATGGTGCAATACTATCAATGGCGGCATTCGCTCGAATATCTGGGTTTATGGCTCCAGTAGATTCTAAATAAGCTGTTGTTTCCTGATAAGCAATTTTGCCTAACATTGGCATATATTCTGGGTTTTCTGGAGCTAGTTTTGCGACTTCCTCTGACTGCAATACGGTTTTCTTTAGCGATTCGTCATCCAGTTCGTTTATGGTAGCAGAGCCTGATTTTTTGCCATATACTGAAGTTACTGCTACAGAAACGTTATCAGATTCACCACTAGTGCTTACAGTATTACGAGCGTACCGAATATTGCCAGTTTTCAAGCCATTTATGCTAATGGAAGTTTCATCTGCATTAGCATATGAAAGTATTTTATCTACAATGGTTTTTGCTTCTTCTTTACTTAGTATTTTCATTGTTTTATCCTATTTTACGGCCTGTGTTAATTACATTTACTCCATTAAAACGAGTGGTGGCACTGCCATGTGAAACGGCAGAAACCTGTGAAGGCTGTCCTTTGCCATCAAAAAATGACCCAAATGTGCGATAGTCATCTTTATCACAAATCTGCGAGCAGGAATTCCAAAATTCCTGTGTGTTTGATTGATAGGCTACATCATCCAACATCCCTACAATTTCCCCATTCTTGATTTCATAAAATAACTGACCTCCAAATTGAAAATTATAGCGTTGTTGGTCAATAGAATAAGAGCCTCGGCCAACAATATAAATTCCTTTCTCCACACCTTTTATCATGTCTAAAACACTCAATTTTTCGTTTCCTGGTTTTAATGACACATTAGGCATACGTTGAAATTGTACCGATCCCCAATCGTCAGCATATGAGCATCCGTGAGAGGCTGTTTCACCTAAGATGTTTACTTGGTCACGGGTAGCTTGATAATTAACTAAAATGCCGTCTTTGATAAGATCCCATTGCTTACAAGGTACACCTTCATCATCAAAACCCACTGTGCCCAAGGCATTTGATTGTGTTTTGTCTGCAACAATGTTTACTATTTTACTTCCATAGTTAAAGGCTTTAGTTTTCCATTTATCCAAAGTTGCAAAGCTTGTTCCGGCGTAATTGGCTTCATATCCAAGGACTCTATCTAATTCTAATGGGTGTCCAACAGATTCGTGAATAGTTAAGCCCAAATGATTAGGGTCTAACACTAAATCATATTTTCCAGCAGGAACAGACTTAGCTGACATTTTTTCTTTAGCTTGTTTGGCAGCCATAATAGCGTCTTCTACCATATCATAAGAGTTTCGGTATCCAATGAGACCAGCAGGGCCGGCAATTTTTTCAGAAGCTAAACCATCCAAATATTCATAGCCCATTCCCATAGGAGAGCTGATGGCATCTCTGGTTTTAAATTTTCCTGCGGCTTTGTCTACAGAAGTAACCGTAAAAGTAGGCCAGATTCTATGAATATCTTGGTCTATATAAGATCCATCCGAAGAAGCAAAATATTTTTGTTCGTTCACAAAAAATAAGTTGGAAGTAACAAATCCTGCTCCGTTTTTCATTGCTTCAGAGTTTACTTTCATAAGTAAATCCACTTTTTCTTGAATGGGAATTTGGAAAGCGTTCTTTACGATAGGAGTTTTCCAAGCTATTTCTCCTACTCCTTTTTGTGGGGCTAAAATTACAGGTTCAGTTTGAATTTTTGCATTTGCTTTGGCTATTGAAACAGCGGTTTCGGCACATTTTGCTATACCTTCTTTAGACACATCACTTGTGGCTGCAAAGCCCCAAGTGCCATTCGCAATTACTCGAATTCCTACTCCAAATGACTCAGCGTTTTGAATGTTTTGAACTTTGGTTTCTCTTGTAAATAAAAATTGTTGTAAATATCGCCCAATACGCACATCGGTATAAGTTGCACCTTTTGCTCTAGCCGCATTTAATGCTATATCTGCAAATGTTTTTTTAATTGCAATGTCTAATGGGCTTTCTAATAGCCTTTCGCTTGTTGTTGAATAGCCAATAATTGGAACTGTTGCAGCAGTCATTGCCATTCCTGAGAGTTGAATAAACTTTCTTCTATTCATATAATGGGTTGGTTTGTGATAAATATTCTTTTGTAAATGTAAAAAAAAAACTCAAAAATTTTTGATTTCAATTACAATAGCCTTGTTTTAGTGGCTTAATGTACTAAAATGGTAGATAAATAGTGTTTTTATTTTTTTGAAAGGTTATTTATTGAATACTTATTAAGATAATACAATATAAAGCAACCTACTTTCTTCTGTAAAAATTCGTGAAAGAATAATGAATGGAATAAGGGAGCTTTTCAGCAGTTACACAAAAATTTTACGGGTCGAAATTTAAAGCTTCATTTTTAAGTTCCAGAATTTATAGGTTTATTTGGAGTAAAATTTGAAATTAATTTAATAAAAATGAGAATAGTACTTACATTTTTTCTTTTGGCTTCTTTTATTACTGTATCATTTGCCCAATTAAAACCCAAAGCTCCCGTAAAGGCTAAGCCAGTTTCTAAAAGCACTAATAACTTTAAAATAGGATATATTTTTGAAGATTATATTTTCGAAAACTATGAAGAAGTAAAAAAGATGGATGTAGTAATTAAGAAAAAGCAAACTGATTTTCAAGAGGCCTATAATGTCATGGCAATTGATTATCAAACTAAATATTTGGAATATCAAAATAGTATGAAAAATTTAGATTCAATGACCACCGAAAAATTGAATGATAAGTTGAAGAATGTGCAAAATATAAAAGCTAGTGCAGATGATTTTCAACGTCAGTCCGAAAAAGAGATTCAGAGTTTGACGGGTGATGGAATAGCAAAGATGAAAGCAAATATAAATGATGCTTTAAAATTGGTTGCAAAAGAAAAAAATTACCCGTTTGTGTTAAATAGAAATAAGACTGAAAGTTTATATAGAGGAGACAAAATGGTGCTTTACTATAATGACAAAGGGATGCACAATCTTTCTGATGCTGTTTTGATAAAATTAGGTTCTAAACCTCCTGTTTCAGTAGCAAAATAAGATTTAATTAATTTCATAAGAAATTTTAATGATGCGGAAGACTCAAGTAGTGCTTTTACATGGTTTTGGAGAAACCTCTGATATTTGGGATATGCTTATTCCAAAACTATTGCCTAACTGTAATTATATTCGGTTTGATTATTCTAAAATTACATTTTGTACGTCTATTGAAGAATATGCCGATTGGCTGCATAGTAAGATAGAAGAGAATAATATTACTCGATTTGTATTAATAGGACACTCAATGGGGGGGTATATTGCTATGGCATATGCTGAAAAATATGGTAATTATTTAAGTGGTTTGTGTTTGTTTCATTCTACTTCCTATGAAGATTCTGATGCAAAAAAAGACATAAGAGCAAAAACTGTAAAATTTATTGAAAAGCATGGAGCGGCGGAATTTATAGAAGATTTTTTACCCAACATGTATAATGAGGATTTTAAAAGACGAAATAAAGTGTATATTGAGAAGCAATTGACTGATAATAAGCAATTGCCAGCAGAAGCCTTGATTGTTGCAACTAAAGCTATGGCTCAAAGACCAGACAGGAGAAAAGTTTTAAAATCTTTAGACATCCCATGTTTGATGATAATTGGAGGGAAAGATAAATTTGTAAATTATGAGTCTTCTATAGAGCAGATTTCTTTACTTAAAAATCCTTTCGTACTTATTCTTCATCATATTGCACATGCTGGTATGGTTGAGTCTCCAGATAGTTGTGCAGCTATTATAAATGAGTTTCTGGAAGTTTGTGAAACAGGCTATTAGATTAGAATTACAAGTTAAAATTTAGGCACTAATTTAATAATTCTACCTGGATTTTCTACAGAAACATAAATAAACCCATCAGGAGCTTGTTTCACGTTTCTTATTCTGCCAATGTTCTCTAAAAGCCTATAAGAATTTACTGTTTTATCTTTGGCAATTGCTATTCTTGATAAATACTTCAAAGCCAAACCACCTGCTAAATAATTTCCCTTCCAAGAGCCATATCTTTCACTTGAAATATAGGCCAATCCACAAGTTGCAATAGAAGGTGTCCATTGATATTTTGGAGCAGAAATACCTTCCTTCAAAGGCGAATTTGATACGATTTTGCCGTCATAATTTACCCCATGAGAAACCAAAGGCCAGCCATAGTTTGCTCCTTTTTCTATTAAATTTAACTCGTCACCTCCTTTTGGGCCGTGCTCAGATTCCCAAATTTCACCAGAATCTGTATTTAGTACTAATCCTTGAGGATTTCGATGGCCAAAAGAGAAAATGGTGGTTGGATTGATGTTTCCAGCTAAAATCGGGTTATCGGAAGGAACCTTTCCATCATCTAGCATTCTGTGTATTTTTCCCCAACTTTCTTTTAGATTTTGTGCATTTTGATTGGAAGAAGATTCGCCTCCATAGCTGCTGGGGCCACCTTCGCCCACACCTAAGTATAACATTCCTTTTTTATCAAATACTATTCTACTTCCATAGTGACCTTTCCATTTGTTTGTTGCTGAACTTTTAAATATATTTTCTACGTTTTTTACAGAATTATTTTCAATTTTAAATCGTATCAAATTTAGTACCCCGTTTCCTCCCGAAAGACTGGAATAACTAGCGTAAATCCATGAATTGACTTTATAATTAGGGTGTAAAGTAATGTCTAATAAGCCTCCTTGCCCTTCTGAATTAATATCGTTTGGTAGGCCTGTTATTTCGGTTATTTTACCTTCAGAAAATAGGCCAATTTTGCCAGTTTTTTCAGTGAATAGTATATCACCATTTGGCAAAAAATCGAAACCCCAGATAATTCCTCTGTTTGATAATATGATTTCATTTTCAATTTTTGGTTCTAGGGCAACAGGAATAGGGCTATCAATGTCAGTGGTAATTTGTGAATTAGTTTTACAAGATAAAAAAGTAAAAACCAAGAATACGATTGAAAATGTTGTTTTCATGAATATAATCAAATAATAATTCTATGGTTTAAACGATTAAAAGGTTTGATTAGTTTGTTTTAAAGAAATTTTAATTTGCTTGTCCTTTCTTTAAACCTATTTACATTTACTTTTTTTACATTTATCAAGATTTGTTTGATAAATTAAAATTCAAACTTTAATTTTAGGTATATTTAAAAAAAATAAATACTATGATACTTTCAATTTTGGGTGTAATTACTTTTTTAATGGGATTTTCTCTGAAAAACCAAAATTCACCATTCGCGAGATTTGCCAATACTTTTAGAGTTATTGGCTTAGTTTTAGTTTTAATTGGGTTAGCATCTTCTACTTTTCGACAAATAGATGCAGGAAGAATTGGAGTAAAAACACTTTTTGGAAAAGTACAAAACGGGGTTTTGTATTCAGGTTTGAATTTTGTTAACCCGTTAATGGATGTGATTGAATTTGAAGCGAAAACCCAAAACTACACAATGTCTGGTGTAAATGCTGAAGGTGATAAGGCAGGTGACGATGCCATTAGGGTCCTTTCTGCTGATGGTTTGGAGGTTTCTATTGACCTTACTGTTTTATTTCGAGTTAAGCCTGATCAAGCCCCAACCATTTTAAGTAAAATAGGTAAAGAGTATGTAGATGTTATTGTGCGGCCACTAGCTAGGACTAGAATTAGAGATATATCAGCTTATTATGATGCGGTAGCTTTGTATTCTTCTAAAAGAGATGAATTTCAAGGTAAGATTTTTAAAGCAATTGAAACCGACTTTGTTTCGAGAGGACTTGTTTTAGAACAGCTTTTGGTAAGAAATATCAATTTGCCAGAGTCTGTAAAAAAGACCATTGAGTCTAAAATAAATGCCGAACAGGACGCTCAAAAAATGCAATTTGTTCTTCAAAAAGAAAGGCAAGAGGCAGAAAGAAAAAGAGTGGAAGCACAAGGTATTTCGGATTATCAGAAGATTATTACTTCTTCTCTTACTGATAAGCAGCTTCAGTATGAAATGATTAAAGCTCAAAAGGAATTAGCGGCTTCACCTAATTCGAAAATTATTATAATGGGAGGTAGAGGTAATACCCCTTTGATTTTGAATGACAAATAGGATCATGTTAAGGAGCTGTCAATATATTAATTACTCATCTTGATTTTTTCTTTTGTAGTTTTTATGCGTTGTAAATTCGTCAAATAGCTCTACTATTTTCCTCATTTACGCCTTTAAAAAATAAAAAATAATAC
>JANOMP010000332.1:0-23844 GCA_031420365.1 Cytophagaceae bacterium | reverse complement strand
CTTTTCTTGAAAAAAATTGGTATTAAAAAAAATCTATAATTCAAATACTAAGCTTGGATCCCAAAAAACTTGTTTGAAATTAGCTATTTGATCATTTGATACTTTATGCCCTTCTTTTTCTAATAATTCTTGCATTAAGCTAGGGCTAGCAAAATGATTTTTTCCTGTTAAAACCCCTTTAAAATTTACAACTCGATGGGCAGGAATCCCTAAATTATGTGAGGAGTTCATTGCCCAACCAACCAAACGGGCACCTGTGTTAAGGTATTTTGCAATAGCCCCATAGCTTGTTACTTGTCCTGGTGGAATTAGTTTAACCACTTCATAAACTTCTTCAAATTGTTGCATTTTCAATTTCTTTTTTCAATTGGTCGTACCATTCTTCACCATAGGCTCTAATTAATGGTTCTTGAAGAAATTTATAAATTGGAATACCTAATTGACTACCAAGGTCGCAAGCATCGCTACAAATGCTCCAACGATCATAATTTAGAGCATGATAATTGTCATATTTTGTAATTCTAATTGGATACAGGTGGCAGGATATTGGTTTTTTGAAACTGGTAACGCCAGAATTATAAGCCTGTTCAATTCCACATTTTAAAATCCCTTTTTCATCATATAATGAATATGCACATTCTTTATCATTTATAGTAGTGGTCGAAAAATCACCTTCCCAATCTTTAATGTATTTTCCTTGTTTTTCAATGGCTTCAATGCCTTCTTTGGATAAGAACGGTTTTATTTGTTCGAAAATATCATCTAGAATAGGCAATTCAACATCTTCTAATGGTGCCCCAAGATCTCCTTCTACGCAGCAAGCCCCTTTACATTTTGACAGATTACAAACAAAAAATTTTTCCGCTATATCGTCGCTAATGCAAGTTTCTTCTATTAATATCATTAATTTTTAATAATTAGCTTTTCTCCTACTTTAATTTTGTTTTCTGTTAGGTCATTCCATTTTTTTAAATCTGCCACAGAAACGTCATATTTTTTCGAAATACTAAATAAAGTTTCACTGGCAGATACTTTATGAATTATTGAGGAAGCTTGAGCAGCATTACTAATTGGATTTTTATTTTCAACAGACGTAGAAGCTTTTAATTCATCAATTGTACTAATAATTAATGTTTGTCCAATTTTTATTTTATTATCATCAAGTGTGTTCCAATTTTGAATGTTTTTTATTGATACGTTATACTTTTTAGAGATCGAAAAGAGGGTTTCTCCCGCTGATACTTCATGTATTTTTTTTGTAGTACTAGAATTTTTTAGAACAGAAGGCTTAGTAATTAAAGGTTTAGTGTCATTCTGTATTTCTATTTTTTCTAGTTCTTTTTCTTTTTTAGAATTTGTTAATTCTTTTTCAGAAGCAGCCAAAGCATTCGCAAGGTTTACTTTTAATACTTGATTAAAGCGAATGAATTCATTTTCCTTTAGCCCATTAATACTTCTTAACTGACTAATAGTTAAGTTATATTTTTTTGAAATTGAAAATAAAGTTTCCCCTTGTTTTACGGTATGAGTATTAATTGAACTTCTAGATTCTATATTTTTTTTAGGGGTTTCTGATACTACTTTTTCTTCTTTTTTTGAAATTTCTTTTACAGGCTTTGTCTCAAATAATGGATCTTCAATATTTAAACCATCTTTTTCTTTTACAATTGGTTTTGTTGGGATAACCTCCTTTTCTGTTTTTTTGATATTCTCTTTTGGCTTGATAGGTTTCTCAATTTTTACGACTTCTTCTTTTTTCTCAAAAGTTTCCTTCATAGGCAATTTGTCTTTTTCTGGTATTGCTTCTTGTATAACTTCAATTGGCTGATTTTTTGGCCTAGTTTTTTGCATCCAGATGATTCTTCCAGGTTGTAATTTCTGGGAATCCTTCATCCTGTTATATTTCAATAAATACTTAAGCTGAACTCCATACATTTGAGAAACATCCCATAACGTTTGTTCTCCTAGCACAGTATGAAAAGGTACTTTGGCTTTTTTATTTTTCTTTTGTAAATAGTAAATACTGCCTTCCTTAGTCATATCCTTGTCATTCATGTTATTGTAAGACAAGAATTTTCCTATTTTAATTTTAGATTTTACAGACATTTGAGCAACTTCGTCTCCTGGCTGTGCAAGTATTCCATTTTTTTCATTGATTTCGTAAAAAATGGGAGAATCAGGTGAAGTGGAAACCATAGTTATTCGCTTTAACTGTGGGAAACCTACATCTATTCCAATTAAATCTGTTCGTTTCTTAATTTTTTCATTGATTTCGTTTGAATCAGTGGTATTACTTAAAATAAGTATACTATAATCCTTGTTACTGGGAATGTTGGCTCCATATATCCATGGATTGTATTTTCTAAGTTCATTAATATCAACAGTTAATTCTACTGCAATTTCAGCCAATGATTTTCCTTTCGTAACGTATTGTATAAATGTTTTTTGAGAATCTTTTAATCTGTTTAATCTATGTTCATAAGCTATTCTGTGGGCTAATGCCTTTATTAAATAAACAGGGGTATTTTCATCAAATTTTATTTCACTTGCAAAAGACCATTCAACAGGGATGCTACTTTCTGCTCCTTTTACACCTTCTTTGTAAGAAAGCATACATGAAATCCAATTTTTATAAATTAAATTATTTTTCTTTAAATACAGTGATGCAGCATGTGTTGAAAATATTATATTTTTTCGATCGTCTTGATTATTATCGACTATTAAACCCATTTCTTTAGCTGTTACCTCTTTAAACTGCCAAAAACCTACAGCATTAGAACTGGAGATTGCTTCTGGTAATAGCGAGCTTTCTAAAACAGCCAAATATTTAAAGTCTTCGGGTACTTCTTCCTCTTCCAATATTTTTTCAATTATTGGGAAATACCATTGCATTCTTTCCAATTTTAGTTCAAGAAATTTATTTTGAGGAGTAAGTAATTTAATGATTTCAGCATTCACATTTTTTTGAGCTGCATCATCTAATTCTATAATTATGTTCGCAAATTCTATTTTTTTTGGTGATTCAGGTATGCTGATTTGAACTTGAGCATTTAGATTTAAAAAGCTAAAGTAAATAATTAAGCAGGAGTATAGTTTTTTCATTATTCTTTTATTTTTCGGGATATAAATAGTCCATCTCTTATAGGAAGCATTATTTTTTGAGTTCTATCATCAAGTTTTACAAAAGAATTAAATTTCCTAATTGATAACGTCGTTTCATCATTTTGGTTTGTGTCAAAAACCTTTGAGTCCCATAAAACATTATCACTTAAGATAACACCCCCAATGTTAACTTTAGGAAATATTAATTTATAGTAATTTATATAATTAATTTTATCAGCATCAATAAATACTAAATCAAATTTAATATGCAATTCTTTAATTTTTTCTAAAGCTGGTCCAATTATTAAATTTATTTTATTTTCAACACTTGCATTTTTAAAATTGGACAGTATTCTTTTTTGTAATTCCTCATTGGCTTCTATAGTGGTGACAAGCCCACCTTCTTTTAACCCTTCACTTAAGCAAATTGCAGAATATCCAGTGTAGGTACCAATTTCAAGAATATTTAAAGGAGACAAAAGATGAGATATTAAGGACAAAATTCTACCCTGATAATGTCCAGATAGCATCCTGGGCTTTAAAACATGTGCGAAAGTTTCTCTTGAAATTGATTTTAAAATTCCAGGTTCATCTTCACTAAATTGCCTACAATAAATTTCTTTTTTGTCTTCTTGCAAATTTATATAATTGATTGATTTACAAAATAAAATTTTTATTTTGTAAATTCCTAAACTTATTGTTTAAATTAAAAATTCAGAAAATAATGAAAGATAAATTTTATAATAAAAGCCTCAAAAAAGGCTTTTATTTATCTTTTTTTAAAACTAAAGATTATAACGTTCTCTTTAATTCTCTTATTTCATAACTTTCTATTACGTCGCCAATCTCTATGTCATTAAAGTTTTTAATACTTAATCCGCATTCATAACCATTTTTAACTTCAGCTACGTCATCTTTAAATCTTTTGAGTTGGGAAATTTCACCATCGTGAATTACTATACCTTCTCTTACTATTCTTACTTTATTGTTACGTTTTACAAAACCGTCAGTTACCATACAACCTGCAACAGTACCTAATTTGCTAATTTTAAATACTTCCCTTATTGAAATGTTTCCTGTTATCACTTCTTCAACTTTTGGAGCAAGCATTCCTTCCATCGCAGCTTTTATTTCATTGATTGCATCATAAATAATAGAATAAAGTCTAATTTCTATTTGCTCTGCGTCTGCAATTTTTCTTGCATTGTTTGAAGGCCTAACTTGGAAACCTATCACAATTGCATCTGCTGCTGAAGCTAATGTAACATCAGACTCAGATATTTGGCCCACGGCTTTATGAATAATCCGCACTTGTACCTCTTCCGTAGAAAGTTTTAATAATGAATCCGAAAGTGCTTCTACTGATCCATCTACGTCACCTTTAACAATTACATTAAGTTCTTTAAATGTGCCAATGGCTTTCCTTCTTCCTATTTCATCTAAAGTAATATGTTTTTTTGCTCTTATACTTTGCTCTCTATTAAGTTGTTCTCTTTTATTTGCAATTTCTCTGGCTTCTCTATCAGATTCCATGATATTGAATTTATCTCCAGCTTGTGGAGCTCCAGGTAATCCTAATATTTGCACAGGTTGAGAAGGAATAGCTTGTGTAATTTTAACTCCTAAATCACTCATCATTGCTCTTACTCTACCATAGTACTGACCCGCAAGCACAATATCTCCAACTTTTAATGTACCATTTTGGACTAAAATAGTTGAAACATAACCTCTTCCCTTATCCAATGATGCTTCAATTACGGTTCCCAATGCTGCTCTATTTGGATTGGCTTTTAATTCTAATAATTCAGCTTCTAACAGGACTTTGTCTAATAGTTCATCAATACCCAATCCAGATTTGGCAGAAACTTCTTGCTCTTGAAACTTTCCTCCCCAACTTTCTACTAATATATTTTCTTTTGATAAATCTTCTCTAATTTTTTGAGGATTTGCGTTTGGTTTATCTATTTTATTTAAAGCAAAAACAATTGGTACACCAGCATTTTGAGCATGATTGATAGCTTCTTTGGTTTGTGGCATAACGCTATCATCTGCTGAAATAACAATAATAACAATATCGGTTACTTTTGCTCCTCTCGCTCTCATGGCAGTAAATGCTTCGTGACCAGGTGTATCTAAAAATGTGATGGATTTACCTTTGTTTGGGCCTTCTTTTATCATAACTGAATAAGCACCAATATGTTGTGTTATTCCTCCTGCTTCTCCAGAAGCTACCTTAGATCTTCTAATGAAATCAAGAAGAGATGTTTTACCGTGGTCTACATGCCCCATAATTGTGACAATGGGTGCACGATGTAGTAAATCTGCTTCATCATCTACAACATCTAAAGCATCTGACATTACTTCCTCTTCGGCAGAAATAAATTCAATATCAAATCCAAATTCTAATGCTACTATTTGGATGGTTTCAGCGTCGAGTCTTTGATTAATAGATGCAAAAATACCCATTTTCATGCAACTTGCAATTACCTCATTAATAGAGACATCCATTAAGGAGGCTAGTTCAGCTGCTGATATATATTCAGTCACTTTTAAGGTGCCGCTATCTTCAATTTCTTGTTGGTCTAATGCATCTTGCTGTTCTGCTCTATTTCTTCTTTTCTCTTTTCTGTATTTGCCTCCAAAATCTGATGATTTGCTTTGCATTTTAGAGATCGTAGTCTTAATATTTCCTTTGACATCTTCAGACGAAACTTGTTCTTTTCTATCTCGATTACCAGAATTTGAACCTGCGCCTGGTTTTTTATTTTCTTTTCTAAAATTGGTATTCCCAGCATTGTTTTGAGAAGTATTGGGGTTCGATGGTGACTGAGAGGTTTGACCACCGACCGGTCCTCTATTTGTTGGTGCAATTACAGGCCTATTTTGACCTTGACTGATGTTTGGAGTAGGATTATTAGTTCTTGGAGCATTATTTGGTCTTGGGTCAAATCTTTTTTCTCTTACATTTTCAAAATTTGATTTTGAGGTATCTCCAACTTTTTCTCCTCCAACTATTACCCTTTTTCTCTTTCTTTTTAGTTTTAATTCTTCTTTCGTCAGTGGTTTACGCTCAACAGGAAGTTCAATTTTCCCTAGAACTTTTAATCCCTGAAGTTTATCACCTTGAGCTTTTATTAATTTTGGAGGTAAAACTTCCTCAATTTGTGGTATTTCGGTTGGTTCTTCTCGCTTTTCTATTAAACTAATTTTTTCTGCATTTTCAATTGGAACAATAACCATAACACTATTTTCTTCAATTATTGCATTTTTTTCCTCTATAAATTTATCCTGAATTTTGTTATCAGATAATGTTTCGGCAACAGGGGTATTTATGATTTTTTCAGGTACTATAGGAGATTTAGTGAAATTAATTTCTACATTTTTATTTTCTAATTCATTAATTACTTCTTTTTCTTCTACAATTATTGATTGGGTAGTTGGTAAAATATCTAAAGTTTTTGATTCTTCAATAATCTTAACCTTTTCTATAATTAGGGGATCGAGTTTTGTCTCAGTTTTAGGTTTGTATTGAGATTCTGGTTTGACAATCTCATTAGGGCTCTCACTGACAACAAAGTTTTTGCTTTTGGCGTTTAAATCTATTTTACCAAGAATTTTAGGACCTTGAAGATTGTGTTCTATTCTTATTATTTCAGGTTCTTTTTTCTCATCTCTAAAATATAATATTTCATCGTCCTCTTCGTCAAACTTAAATTCTTCTACTTTTGGCTTAGAAACTTCTTCGATGTTTGAATTGTCGGTAAAATCACTAAAAAAGTTAGCAATTTTTAGTTCTTTAGCTAAAATTTCAAGTTGGTCTGATGCAAGTTTGGCGTTTGGATTATTGTCAATACGATGCCCTTTGGAGCTTAAAATCTCCGTAATAGTAATGATACTAACATTAAGTTTCCTCGCAGCTTGGCTGAGTCGCATCATTTTTTCTTCTGCCATATATTATTTCAATGATTTAAAAAACAAAAATACTTATTTTGTGGGATTTTATTACCTAAATACCAATTTCAAAAAAAAAGAGTTTTAATCAAATTCTTTTTTTAGAATCTCAAGTACTTCTTCTACTGTCTCTTCTTCTAACTCTGTTCTTCTAACTAAATCAGCTTTGCTAAGACTTAAAACCGACTTGGCGGTATCTAAACCAATTTTTCTAAATTCCAAAATTACCCATTCTTCTATCTCGTCAGTAAATTCCATTAAATCAACGTCTTCTTCTTCAATTACACCTTCAATATCTCTAAAGACATCTATTTCCATTCCTATAAGTTTACTGGCAAGTTTTATGTTTAGCCCTCCTTTTCCTATTGCTAATGAAACTTGATCTGGTTTTAGAAAAACAGAAACTCTTTCCCCTGCTTCATCAATTCTAACATTACTTATTTTAGCAGGGCTAAGTGACCTTGATATGAGAAGATTGGTGTTTTCAGTCCATTGTATTACATCAATGTTTTCATTTTCGAGTTCTCTTACTATGGAATGAATTCTAGAACCTTTCATACCTACGCATGCACCTACAGGGTCAATTCTATCGTCAAAGGATTCAACGGCTACTTTTGCTCTTTCACCAGGTTCTCTTACTATTTTACGAATTGAAATGATTCCATCTTGAATCTCAGGAATTTCCAATTCAAACAACCGCTCTAAAAAAACCGGAGAAGTTCTTGAAAGTGTAAGCTTCGGATTGCCATTGTTAATTTCAACTTTATGCACAACGGCTCTAATACTAGTGCCTTTTCTAAATCTATCTTTAGGTATTTGTTCTGATTTAGGAAGGGATAATTCATTACCTTCTTCGTCCATACAAATAAGTTCACGAGCTAAAATTTGATAGACGTCTACTGTCAACAATTCCCCAACTTGGTCTTTGTATTGATTGTAAAGCATTTCTTTTTCAAGATCTTTTACCTTCTGAATCAAAGTTTGTCTTGCGGTTTGAACAATTCTACGACCAAAATCTTCTATTTTAACCTCTTCAGCTACTTGTTCACCTATCTCGAAATCAGGCTCAATTTTCTGGGCTTCAGATAAAGGGATTTTGTCTGTATCCCAAATGTCTTCTGAGTTGTCATCTACTATTTCCCTATTTCTCCACATTTCAAGATCGCCGCTTTCTGCATTTAAAATCACATCAAAATTATGATCATCGCCATAGGCTTTACGAATCATAGTTCTAAAAACTTCTTCCAAGATGGAAATCATCGTGGGCCTATCGATATTTTTTTCTCTTGCAAACTCAGCAAACGATTCTATTAAATCTCCACTATGCATATCTGTCGAATAATTTATTTAAAGGATATTATTACTTTCGCTTCTTTTATTTTTTCTAGTTTTATTTTTTTTGAATCAAAAACTAGTTTTTTCTTTTTTTCTGGTTGAATTTCAATTTCATTATTTAAGAAATTAACTAAAACACCTTTAATTTCTTCTTCTTCAACTGTGATAACTTTTAAAGTTCTTCCTATGTTCTTTAAAAACTGTCTTTCCATCTTAAGTGGGCTATCTGCCCCTGGTGAAGAAACTTCTAAAACAAAAGCATTTTCGATAATTTCTTCTAATTCCAGTCCAAGTTGATGGCTGATTTTACTACAATCATCTATTTTTATCCCTTCATCAGTATCTAAGAAAACTGTTATTTTTTTTCTTATTTTTGACTCACTTATTAAAACATCCACTAAGTAAATATCGCTATTTTCAATTAACTGATGAATAATATTAACAACTGAATCCCTTAAACTCATCAAAAATACCAATTTGTTTTTAAATACTTTCAATAAAAAAGGAGGTTTTTAACCCCCTAATTTCATTTTATTTGCAAAAATAAACTATTTTTTTTATTTTTTTCAAATTAGCAGTATAAAAATCATATTATTTACCATTTCATAATTATATTAAATTTAATGATTGGTGAAATGCCATGCGTTTTTAGTTATACTATCAGGGTTGAAAAAGAGTATATTTCAATTTTCCAAATCAATTTATTAATATTGCAATCTAATACAACCAAATAAAAAGTTGAAGCTATTAAATTTCATACGGAAGTTTTTTTTTCTGATCAATATACTTTTTGGTCTTTATTCACTTTTAGTGTATCAACTAGTTTTTTCTGCGGATATTAAACATTGGCTTGGTGGTTTTTTAATGTTAACTTTTCCCATAGTTTTATTAGGAAATCTATTTTTTATTTTTTGCTGGCTAGTTGTTAAATCTCCTAAAGCTTTTTTGTCTATTGTTTTATTATTAATGACGTACAAAATTATTGATAGAACAATAAGAATAATGCCCAATGATGTGAAGCTTTGGGAACCTTATACTTTTTCATTGTTAAGTTACAACGTTATGTACAACGATTTTCATAACTTTAAAATAGATAGTCTGAATTCCAATTCGAAAGCACTTTCCAACAGCCTAGACACTTTATCGGCCGATATTAAGTGCTTTCAGGAATTATATAACGATGATAAAATAAATGAATTTAATATTTTAAAAAGGCAATCGAAAAAAAATCCATATTATGTTTATATGCATTCCAATTCCTTAAACAACCAAGGGAATGGGGCGATTGGGTTAGCTATTTTTTCAAGATTTCCAATTATTTCGAAAAAAGAAATGTATTGGTCACCCAACAATAATGGAATCCTATCGGCTGATATTGTCATTAAAAAAGATACAGTTCGCGTGATGAATGTACAGTTAAGATCAATGGGGATTCGAATTAATAAGATTTTAAAAGCTAATAATCAAATCGATAGACATGAAACAAAAAACATTTTAGGCCTATTAAAAGTAGGTTTTGAAAATCGGGGGCTTCAGGTTAACCAATTAGAAAATTGGATAGATGAAAGTCCATATCCTGTGATTTTAGTGGGTGATTTTAATGAATTACCTTACGGATTTGCTTATGGACGAGTAAGAAAGAAATTAGAAAATTCTTTTGAATCTACTGGTTTTGGTTTTGGCTTTACTTATCATAAGATTCTTAGTTTTCTAAGAATTGATAATCAATTTTATGACAAAAAATCCATTGTAAATGTCGATTTTCAAACAATTGATAACATTCCATTTTCAGACCATTATCCAATAAAAGCTTGGTATTTAATGAAATGAAGTTGATTTTACTTTGAATTTTTTTTTGATTTAAAATTTGTTAATTTTAAGTTCAGTTTTAAATTCCCTTGAATTTTTAATATTTCAAGTTTTAAATCCACTTCTCGAAAGTTCAAATTAATTAGGGTAATTCCTTTAGCTTTGATTTTTTAAATTGTATTAAAAGCCAATTTTATTTTTGCTTTTTTTTACTTTTCCCTCGAAATAGTCTTTAAGTTTTTCAAGTTCTAATGTAAATCCTCCACTTAAAATTGGGAATTTGCACCAACTTCTGGAATCAAGATTATGCCCATCAAGGTGAAATCCTGGGGCATAACGTTCACGCTTCCATTGATTTCTACTCCATAGTTTAAAAAACTTGGTTATCCAGTTATAAATTTCATCTCTTTTGTATTCTTTTTCATAATATTTCTCGGCAATTTTAAAACAATTTATAGGAGATTTTTTATCTTTAATAGCCAACAATTCAATAAAATTCAGAAAATTATAAGGCATTAAGTCTTTTTCGTCTGTTTGTTTATTTCCTTTTGGCCTCAATTCTGCGGTAGGTTGCAATGCGTTTACATATTTTAAACCTTCTATTTTTATTTTCTTGCCATTAACTTCACATCCTACCTTTTCTAGCCAAACCAACCATGTTCGTAACCAATCTTTATCAATTCCAGCAATTGGGCTAATGCTTCCAGCAGTGTCGCCATCCATTGTGCAATAACCAACTGCCACTTCTGATCTATTTGAAGTTGCTAAAAGTAAATGATTATGTATGTTTGCAAGCATCCAAACACCAGGAACTCTTACTCGAGCTTGTATATTTTGAAGCGAGATATCATCAGTATTCCAACTAAGTTTTCTTCCTATTTGATTTTCTATTAAAGAAGTATAGGTTTCCACTAATCCATTTATATTAATGTTAAAGAAATTAGCACCAATTGATTCGGATAATTTTTGAGCAGAATAAAATGTATCTTCAGAACTATTTTCTGTTCCTTGATAAATTGTTAGAATTAGAGCCTTTGTTAGTTCTTCTTCTGTTTTAGCTGATGAAATAGTTGGTATAAATGAGAGTTTATTTTTAAAATTTTCTAATCCGATACTTTCTACTCCTAGTTTTATCAATAAGCTGCACAAAGCAGTACAGGCACAAGAGTCAGCACCCCCAGAAAGTGAAATTGTAAAACCAAAAGATTTAGATTTTCTTAAATAATCGAATAAACCCAAAGAAATTGCCCTAGAAAATTCTTCTTCCTTTAGAAAGCCTCCAGTTTCAAAAGGCTCTGCTTGAGCCGATTTGAAATCTGGACTGGTGCAATAAGTAAGTTCTAAGTTAGAAATAATCATTTTTTTGGCTTGAAAATGACTAGTCTTAATCTTTGCTTGTGCAATCTTGTTTTTTTCAATATCGATTATGGCTGAAGTTAAAGTGTAATTTGAATAGCTAAATCGTTGACTAGAAGCTAAAATATCACCACCAGAGGCTATCATTGCATCTCCATCAAAAATTAATCTACCTGATTCATTACCTAGTAAATTAGTATAAACATAGGCACAGCAATAAGTTCGAGATGCATCCGCAACCAATTGTTCTCTTATTTTAAACTTATGAAAACCAAAAGGGCTAGCACTGGGGTTTAAAATTATATCAACTCCCCTCTCAAAATGCCTTACTGCTGGTCTATTTGCTACCCAAGCATCTTCACATATTTCAAGACCCATCTTAATTCCATTAAATTCAAAAATTAGGTCTCCAATAGGATACTTAATACCTTTTAATGTTATTTCGTCAGTTTGATCATGTTTCCATCTATGAAACCAGCGGTCCTCGTAGAAAACTCCATAATTTGGCAAATGTTGTTTACAAACAAAGCCAAGTATTTGGCGGTTGGATATAACACAAGAACTGTTATAAATCTTGTTATTTAACCAAATAGGCAATCCAACTGAAACTACAATTCCTTGAGTTTCGTCACAAATTTCTTCTAATATCTCTAACGCTGTTTTGTATAAATCAGGAGAATAAAAAGCATCTTCGCAGCCGTAACCCGTAATACAAAGTTCTGGCAAGCAAACTATTTGAATTTCTTGCTTTTTAGCATCTTCAATTGCCATCAAAATATTGTTTTTATTGGCTTCCCAATCCATAGGGGTCTGATTTAATGCGGCAGACCCAACTTTAAGTAATTCCATTTAAATAATGCTATTTGTGTCAAAATTAGTCTAAAAGTTTTAAATTTCTAAAGCTATTCAATTCTGCTAAATGTTGAGATAAAAGTTTTAACAAGAAATAAAATGATAATTAATGCAATAAATTGGATAAAAAAGTAATTATTTTAAAAAGAAATTATAAAAAATTGTTTGAAATATGACAATATAAATCTCCCATAATTTATTTGTATTATACTAATTTACAATGGTTTAATTTAAGAATCAAATCTTGAATAAATCAAATATTATTGATTTATATGTTTTTAAAATTATTGTCAATTATGGAATTCAAAATTGATGAGATGATATTTGATTAAGTACTTTAAAATAAGTCTTTTTAAAGTTTACGTTTTATCCATTCCTAAGTTTCAAATAAGTAATTTTGAGCTATTGTTAGCTAGAAAATGCCAAATTTTCAGTGGATTTCTTTATCGAAAATTATATTTAAAATTTAAATATTAATGAAGTTCAAAAACTGCTTCTATTTCAACACTTATATCTCCAGGCAAAGAATTCATACCAACTGCACTTCTAACACCAATTCCATTTTCTTCTCCCCAAATAAAAGCGAATAATTCGCTACAGCCATTTATAACATACGGATGCATTTCAAAATCAGGATCAGTATTTACCATGCCTAGTACTTTAATTACTCTTTTCACACGATTTAATGAGCCTAGTTGTGCTTTTAAGGTAGCCAAAATAGTTAATCCTACTTGTCTAGCAGCAAGTTTTCCGTATTCTTTATCTTTCTTAGAACCAATTTTTCCTGTAAACTGCTCTCCATTAGGTAGATTTGGGCCATGCCCAGATATGTAGATTAGGTTTTCTAAAATTAATGATGGTTTATAAACTCCCATTGGTTTAGGAGCTGGAGGAATTTCAGCTATTAACTGTTCGAATTTCAAATCTGCAGTCATTTTTTTTATATAATTTTATCTAATAATAATACACCTATTAAACCTACCACTGAAACAATTGTTTCCATAACACTCCAAGTTTTCAAAGTATCTTTAATACTCAAATTAAAGTATTCTTTAAAAAGCCAAAAACCACCATCATTGATATGGGAAAAAAGTAAACTTCCGGCACCGATTGATAATACCATTAACTCGCTGGAAATACCAGATTGTGACTGAATTACCGGGAGTAAAATTCCAACAGCGGTTAATCCAGCTATAGTAGCTGAGCCAATACAAATTCTTATAAAACCAGCAATTGCCCAACCCATGATAAGAGGATTCAATTTGACTCCTAACAATATTTCACCAACATATTTGCTAGTCCCACTTTCTATAAAAATCTGTTTCAAAGCACCAGAGCCTGCAATAATTAATAGGATAGGAGCAATTCCTTTAAAAGCATCTTCCAATAATTTACTGGTTTGCTTCATGGTTTTTCCTCTTTTTATCCCCAATAAATAAATTGCAGCCAAGATAGAAATCAGCATTCCAATATAGGGTTCTGCTATTAATTGCACAAATTTGCTTTCTGGAAACTTAGGTTTTATAATTGACATGAAGGATAATAAAAAAACCGGAAGAAGGGCAATGAAAAAACTTACAGTTAGACTTGGTGGATTTTCATTTATTGCGTTTTCATCTGCAAATAAATCACTATTTATCTGGGGTTGGTATTTCTTAAGTGTTCTTGCAAAAAGAGGCCCAGCAATTGCAATTGCTGGAATAGCCACAATTATGCCATAAAGAAGTGTTTTCCCTAAATCTGCATTTAATTGACTAGCTATTGCGGCAGGAGCGGGGTGAGGAGGTAAGTAGCCATGGGCAACAGATAGAGCCGAAAGCATAGGAACTGCTAAATATAAAATTGGTAATTTGGTAGAACTTGCAATACTAAAAATTAATGGAATAACTATTACAAAACCAGCGTTGTAAAATAAAGGAATACCAATGATGAATCCTGAAAGTGCTAAACCCCATAATAAATATTTTTCACCAAAGAGATAAATTAACTTATCGGTTATTTTTTGTGCAGCACCACTTACCCCAACTAGTTTTCCTAGCATAGCTCCAAAACCTATAATAAGCGTTAAATCACCTAAAGTATTTCCTACGCCTGTTTGAATGGCTTTACTGATAATTGGAATATCTAAACCACTTACCAAACCTAAGCTAATTGAAACTAAAATAAACGCAATAAATGTATCAATTTTTAGCCACGTTATTAATAAAATCAGAAATATTATAGCAACAAATGTGAGTAGTAATGGCATGTTTTTCTATTTTAGGGTTAATAATTGAATACAATATTACAAAAAAAGTATTTGTTTTTAGTAATAATTGTATTTGCCTACTTCCAAAATTCAATTTGTATTAAAACCTGATTTTTTAACATGTTAGGTAGATCATTGCTTCCTAAATTTAATTAGGATACTTTTTCTTTGGTGTTTTTGAAAGATTTTGTTTGATAATTGTTCGGGCTTAAGAATAAAAATGAATTACCTTAGCAATACCCTAAAGTAATGACCTTTGTAGCGTGACAGAAAGTAACCCAACATTTCTATTAAAGATATTTTTACAAATAACAGCTTTAATAAATTTATTTTATTGATTAAGTTTAAATAGCCTTTTGAAAAAAAGGTATGGGTCTCAATTATCCATTTTTTTGCATTAAAGAGAGAAGCAGAAAAAATATCCAACGTAAACTTATTTGCTGGAAAATTACATAGTGGTAGGGAATACTTTTTTTTCGAAAAAAAAAGAGAGCTTACCTCTTTTTTTTAAATATTTTTCAAAGCATTATGCTTTAATTTTAATCTTTTGCCCAACTTTTACGGTATTTCCTGACATTTTATTCCACCTTTTAATATCCTCAATTGTTACTCCATCGTATTTTTGAGAAATATTCCATAAGGTATCTCCTTGTCTTACGGTATGAATTTGCCCTTTAATATTTTCTGAGGAAGTTTTGGCAGCTAAACTGTTAATTTTTACTTTTTTTGTTACTTTTACATAAACTACTAACCTTTCTCCAACCAACACTTTAGAAGATTTTTTATTATTCCATTTTTTAATATCAGTCATTGTAACATCATACTTCGAAGCTATTTTATTTAAAAACTCACCTCTTTTAACTTTATGTGTTTTCTTTACTGAATTCCTAACTTTTTTATATTTAGAATAAGAATCATTTTCTTCTTCAGAATCTTCTAAATCTGGCACAACAATATTTGATCTTCTTCCAATTATAATAGTACCATCTTCACTTTGTTCTATTGTATTTCCACTTGCTAAAATAGCTTCATCAGATGAATTATTTTGTATCAAAAAAGAATTTGATTTTTTAGTTGCAGAATCTAAGATGGCTATTCTATTTTCATTGAAATAGCTCATTTTTTCTATAGGGAAAGCGATTTCATATCCTCTGATAGTTTCTGGAAGTAAATCAGTTTTAAAATGAGGATTATGTTTTTTTAATTCTGAAAGATCTATATGACTTAAACTAGCGAAAGTTTTAAGATCTAAATAGCCATCAATATAGATTTTTTCAACTGGAACAAAGCTTTTTTTATTTTCCGCATAAATACCATGCTCATTCCCGAAATTCATTAAATAGGCCAATGCAATAAACTGAGGCACATATGCTCTAGTATCGGGATGTATATACGGATGTAGATCCCAATAATTTGAAAGGCCAGTAGATTTTATAGTTCTTCTGATTCTGCCAGGTCCGGTATTATAAGAAGCTAAGGCTAAATCCCAATCTTCAAACATATTATATAACCTTTTGAGGTATTTGCAAGCCGCATCAGTCGATTTATCAATATGCATTCTTTCATCTACATTTTCGTTTATTATCAAGCCCATTTCTTTTCCAGTTATTGTCATAAACTGCCATAAACCTACTGCTTTGCTTCTAGAAACAATTTTTGGATTTAAACCGGACTCAAGAAGTGATAAGTATTTCAATTCTTCAGGCATATTGTTTTGAGAAAGATATTTCTCAAAAATTGGGAAATAAAGTTCCTTATCTTCCATCATTTGCTTAGTAAAACTAGGCCTTTTAATAATGAAATAGTCAAGATACTTTTTCACACTTTCATTATACACCATTGGCATAATATTTTCAATTGATTTGAGCCTTTGTTCTATTAATTTTGGGTCTTCTATTTTAATTTTAAATTGTTTCCCATCCCTAGAATCCACAACTTGTAATTCAAAAGGGTATTGAATTTGTGGTTGTTTATAAACAGAGTCTTGAGGATTTGTTTCTTGTTCTTCGAGTATAACAGTTTGAGCATAAATTACATTTGTAATGGATACACCTAATACTAGAGAAAAGGTCAAAAATAATTTTGAGATTTTCATAATGATTTTATGTTTACAATTGAGTTAAAAAAAATATAGAAATTTATAGGAAAGCAAAGTTCAAATTTAATATTTTTTTTACAATAAAAAATATTTTTCATAATAAAACGTAAAAAATAGCATATTTATTGGTTTTCTTCTACATAATAAGCGAAACTTAACATTCTTTTTTCGTCAAAATTCTTGCCAAGGATTTGGAACCCTATGGGTAGATTTGCAGATGTAGTTCCGTTAGGGATTGAGATTGAAGGAAATCCAATTACATTAGCATGAACAGTGAAAATGTCTGCTAAAAACATTTCCATTTGATTTTCTGATTTTTCTCCAATTTTAAATGCAGGGGTAGGGGTAGTTGGCGAGACAATAAAGTCAACATTGTCAAAAAATGCTTCGGTTTCTTTTTTTATTATTTGCCTTACTTTCTGAGCTTTGGTATAATATGCATCATAATAATCTGCACTTAAAATAAAAGAGCCAAGAAGTATTCGCTTTTTAACTTCTTTTCCAAATCCCTCGGTCCTAGATTTTTTATATAATTCAGTTAGATTATTTGTAGCAGTAGTTCTGTGTCCAAAACGAATTCCATCATATCTTGATAAATTTGAACTTGCTTCAGCCATTGTAAGGATATAATATGTAGGCAAAAGGAATTTCATATTAGGAAACGAAAGAGGAACAATTTCATGTCCTTGCCGCTTTAAGTATTCAATTTTTTCAATTGTTAATTGCTTAATTTCACTATCTAATCCTTCTGAATTTAAAGTATCTTCAAAATAACCAATTTTAAATTTTTCATTTTTGAAATCAGTATACTTTTCAACTTCTAAATGTGAAACGGTACTGTCATATTCATCGACGCCAGCAATAACTTCTAAAATTAGAGCTGCATCTTCAACGCTTTGTGTGATTGGGCCTATGCAATCAAAAGAAGAAGCATAAGCTGCCAATCCCCATCGAGAAACTCTAGAATAACTAGGCTTTAAGCCTACAACTCCGCAAAAACTTGCAGGTTGCCTTACAGAGCCTCCTGTGTCAGAACCAATAGATGCATGACACATATTTGCTTGAACAGCAACAGCTGAAGCGCCGGATGACCCCCCGGGTACTCGACTTGTATCAGCAAAATTCCGAACAGGGCCAAATGCGGAATTCTCATTTGATGAGCCCATAGCAAATTCATCACAATTTTGCCTTCCAATTATTATTACATCTTCGTTTAACAGCTTTTGAACTGCAGTTCCTGTAAATTGTGATTGAAAACCATTTAAAATTTTACTACTTGCTTGCAAACCGTGGTCTTTGTAAGCTAAAACATCTTTAAGGCCGATAACCATACCAGCTAGTTTTCCTTGCGTCTTGTTTATTATTTTTAAGTCAATTTCTTCCGCTCTTTTTAATGCTTCTTCTTCATAAACCTCTAAAAAAACATTTAATGAGACATTACTTTTTATAGTTTGTAGAAATTGTTTCACAGTTTCTAAACACGAAGTTTCACCTTTTATTAATGCATTTTTGTATAAAGAATATTTGTTATAGATCACAATATGCTAGGTAATTGTAAAATAAAAAACAACAGTTTCATTTTTTAATGAATGAATCTGTTGTTAAAAAAAATAAAAAAAAATAAAATTAATCTTGTGAATTTGCTGCTTTTTCGATGTTTTCTTTAACATCTTTAGTAGCATCTTTAAACTCACGGATTCCTTTTCCAAGTCCACGAGCTAGTTCTGGTAACTTTTTAGCACCAAAAAATAAAAGAATTACGAACACGATTACGAAAATCTCTGTTCCACCTAAATTGCCTAAAAATAATAATGTTGCTATTTCCATGAGAATTTTAACTTAAAATATGATAACACAAATTTAATAATTAAACTATTAAAAAAAACTATTTATTGTCTTTTTAAATAATATATTATTTTACGTTTTTTTTTGAACAAATATTTATTTTATTTATTCAAGTTTTTATTTAATTCCCAAAGTTCAAATTTTTCTATTTCTTGTTTTATACTATTAAACACAAAACTTAATAATGCTACATCATCTGCAAAACCCAAAATAGGCAAGAAATCCGGAACTAAATCTATAGGGGAAAGGAAATAAAGTAAGGCTGCTAGTATAACAAGAATATTCTTAACTTCTACTTCTCTATACGTTCCAATTGCATAATTTTTTAAAAGGCTACCTAGTGTTAAAACTTTCTTTTTTAATTCATCTGCTAAAATTCCGGGTCCCATATCTTTAATCTTACTAAAAACATTTTTTAATAAATTTAAAATACTCGAGGCATTTCCACTCATTCTTGTGGCTTTTTTGTAAGAATTTGAGTAAAAAGCAGATTCCAGAATTTTCTTAATTAGGTTTTTATTGTCCATTTCTATGTAAGACTTTAAATTTATTTTTATTAATAAGCGTAAATTACATTTTAAAATTAATAAATATTTAAATATTGCCAAAATAGGACAATAAAACATTGGTTTTTATTGAAAATATGCAATATTTTTGTTCTTAATTTTTAACTATTATAATAGTATTTTTAAATAATAATAAATAATGAAAGTAACTGTAATTGGGGCAGGGGCTGTGGGTGCAACAGCCGCAGATAATATTGCCAGAAAGGAGATTGCCTCCGAAGTAGTGGTTCTAGATATTAAGGAAGGTTTCGCTGAAGGTAAGGCAATGGATTTATTACAAACCGCTTCAATTGAGGGTTTTGATACCAAATTGGTTGGCGTTACAAATGATTACCAAAGAACTGCTAAGTCTGATGTAATTGTGGTGACTTCTGGAATACCACGTAAACCAGGAATGACACGAGAAGAGTTAATTGGAATTAATGCCGGAATTGTCAAAACAGTAGTAACTAATGCATTGGCAGTTTCACCTAAAGCTGTAATAATTATTGTTTCTAATCCGATGGATACGATGACTTATTTAACTTACAAAATTGCTAGTGAAATGGGAATTTCGAAAAGGAAAATAATTGGAATGGGCGGAGCTTTAGATTCGGCTAGGTTTAGATATAGGCTTTCTGAGGCAATGAACGTGGCCCAAAGTGATTTAAATGGAATGGTAATTGGTGGTCATGGAGATACCACGATGATACCAATGACCCGTTTAGCAACTTGGAATGGAATTCCTGTAAGTAGATTTTTAAATTCTGATAAATTGAAAGAAGTTTCAGATAAAACAATGGTTGGAGGAGCTACTCTTACTAGTTTACTTGGAACTTCCGCTTGGTATGCACCTGGCGCGGCTATTGGCCAATTAGTAGAAACTATTCTAAGAGATGAAAAGAAAATTATACCATCTTGTGTATATTTAAATGGGGAATATGGCCAAAAAGATATTTGTATTGGCGTGCCAGTTGTAATTGGAAGAAACGGATGGGAAAAAATAATAAATCTTAGGCTAAGTAATGCTGAAAAAGAGGCTTTTGAAAAATCAGCTATAGCTGTTAGAGCAATGAATGCAGCTCTTTAGTTTTTTATTTAAAGGGACTCCAATAAACTACTTTTTATTACAAAATGCTAAAAAAACTTATTGCTTCATAGAATTTCAAAATTTATCCTCAGCGTAGTTTAGGCTAAGATTCCAGTAAGTTTTAAAATTTTATTCGAAAATATTTTTCGGTATTTCTAGTCACTTAAATAGTTTAAAGGAGTCCCATTAATAACTTAAAAGGCCAAATGTTTGGCCTTTTTTATTTTACAGGTATATATCCTAGGGATATAAAATTACTTCCAATTTCAATTTCTATTTCAAGAGAGTTGATTTCTAGCTTATTGATCCTGTAATCAAAGCCATTTATCTTTAAAAATTTATTATCTTCTGATAGTTCAAACTTAAATGATTGGTTTGAATCATTATTGTTGCATTTTATTTCATTAACATTCCAACTGTACATTTTTGTTTTTTTATTGAAATAAAAAGTATCATCTTTATAGCATTCAAGAAGTACATCTTTCCCATTTTCTTTGTAATAAGATAGCTTCCAAACTTTCATGTTTCCTCCTGTTAGAAAATCTATGGGAACTAAGTCAAGTACAGTTTCCTTTTCGCAAGAAAAATTAAGTAGAATTAAAACAATACCTGCAAAATTTGTAATTTTTTTCATTTTGGTATATTTATTAAGAAAGTTATTATTCTTTTATTAAAAAAGGCACTTAATAGCTTTAACTATTTAAGTGCCATAAAAATTGTACCAAACTTATTTTAAGCTATTTAATATTAAAATTCTAATTTTTATTTAATGCTTTTAACATGGTTTCACCAATTTCAGCGGGAGAATCTACAACAAAAATTCCACATTCTCTCATTATTGCCATTTTTGCTGCGGCTGTATCATCTGCTCCACCAATAATAGCACCAGCATGCCCCATTCTTCTTCCTTTCGGTGCAGTTTGGCCTGCTATAAAACCTACAACTGGTTTCTTATTACCCATAGATTTAATATAATGAGCAGCTTCTGCCTCCATTCCTCCGCCAATTTCACCAATCATTACAATACCTTCAGTTTCAGGGTCATTCATAAAAAGTTCAACGGCTTGTTTGGTGGTAGTACCTATTATTGGGTCACCGCCTATTCCAATTGCTGTAGATTGTCCTAAACCGGCCTTTGTTAATTGATCAACTGCTTCATAAGTTAGAGTTCCTGATTTAGAAACAACCCCAATGGTTCCTTTTTTGAAAATAAAACCTGGCATTATACCTACTTTACACTCTTCGGCAGTAATGATTCCTGGACAATTTGGGCCTATTAAAGTAGTATCCTTCCCTTGTATATAATTTTTTACCATTATCATATCTTTTGTGGGAATGCCTTCAGTGATACATACAATAACTTTAATACCTGCATCGGCTGCTTCCATAATTGCATCTGCAGCAAAACCGGGTGGTACAAAAATAATTGAAACATCTGCACCGGTAGATGAAACGGCTTCTTCAACGGTATTAAAAATTGGACAATCTAGATGGGTTTGGCCTCCTTTCCCTGGTGTTACTCCTCCAACTACATTCGTACCATAATCAATCATTTGACCTGCGTGGAAAGATCCTTCAGATCCTGTAAATCCTTGTACAATGATTTTTGAATTTTTGTTTATTAGAATACTCATTTTTATACATTCATGCTGTTTTGCAGCCAATTATTTTAAATAAATACAAAATTTGATAATTTTATCAAAAGTACCTTTGAAATTAGAAAAATACAAAATAACAGGCATTAATAAATCTTTTAATTTTTAATTCTTTCCAATATTTGTAGAATTAAAATTTAAAATATTAAAAAAAACTAATCATGTTATTTTATGAATTGAACTAAAAAATATTTTTTTTTAAAATAATTAGATATTAAATGCCGCTTTTACTTTTTCAACATAGTCTAATTTTTCCCAAGTGAAAAGTTCTACTTCGATTTCAACAGACTGCCCAGCATTCTCGAATTTTTTAGTTACCACTTTAGATTCTCTGCCCATATGTCCATAGGCTGCAGTTTCAGAATAGATTGGAGTACGAAGTTTCAACCTTTGTTCGATGGCATAAGGCCTCAAGTCAAAAATTTGTTCTACTATTTTTGCTATTTCTCCATCAGTTTTTTTAACTTTTGAAGTTCCATAAGTGTCTAAGAAAATTCCGCAAGGTTTTGCTACACCAATTGCATATGAAACTTGTACTAAAACTTCATCACATAATCCTGCAGCTACTAAATTTTTAGCAATATGCCTTGTAGCATATGCAGCAGATCTATCTACTTTTGAGGGGTCTTTTCCAGAAAATGCTCCACCTCCATGGGCACCTTTACCACCATAGGTATCAACAATGATTTTACGTCCTGTTAAACCTGTATCGCCGTGTGGCCCTCCAATTACAAATTTTCCAGTTGGATTAATATGATATTGAATGTGGTCATTGAACAATGCTTGTATTTCAGGTTTTAACTTCGCTTTTACTCTTTGGATTGCAATATTTATCATGTCAGCTTTGATTTTTGCTAACATCTCTTCATCAGCATCAAAGTCATCATGTTGTGTTGAAATTACTATTGTATCTATTCTAATTGGTTGATTTGTGTCAGAATATTCAATAGTTACTTGAGATTTCGAATCGGGTCTTAGGTACTTAATGACGTCATTTTCTCTTCTGATAATAGCAAGTTCTTGTAAAATTTTATGAGAAAGATCTAAAGCCAAAGGCATGTAGTTTTCAGTTTCTCTAGTAGCATAACCAAACATCATTCCTTGGTCACCTGCCCCTTGAGCATTTGCTTTCTCTTCAAAATTGTTGGAAGATTTACGATCAACTCCTTGATTAATATCAGAAGATTGTTCATGAATTGCAGAAATTATTCCACAAGAATTAGCTTCAAACATGTATTCTGCTTTAGTGTACCCAATTCTGCTTATAACTTCTCTAGCAATTGATTGGACGTCTAAATACGTTTTTGTGTTTACTTCCCCAGCCAATACAACTAATCCAGTAGTAACTAAGGTTTCGCAGGCAACTTTAGAGTTAGGGTCGAAAGCTAAAAAATGATCAATAAGAGCATCGGAAATTTGATCTGCAATTTTGTCTGGATGTCCTTCTGACACAGACTCTGAAGTGAATAAATAAGGCATTTAATTTAATGTTTAAAATTTAAAAAAAAATGCAAGAGAAATTTATGTAAGGTTCATTGCCGAAACATTTTTTGGTCGGGCGACCCACATCTATTTTACCACCGCGGTGTTTCTAATACTCGGTTGGTTTTCCATTTTCATGAAACTCTTGATGTGATGCAAAATTGATATTTTTTGGTGATATTAAAAAATGTTAGTGAAATAAACTATAATTAAGTAAAATGATAGTTAAATTTACTGAAATAGTGCTTATATTTTCTCAAAAACATAAAAAAAAACTAGTGGTATCCGACTAAATTTAAAATTTATTAAAAATCCTAATCAAATTACTATTCAATCGGGTCGCCGAATCGGGACTATTTTTCTGGTTTTTAAAAAATACCCCCTCAGTTTTATTCTTTGTGTGTCCTGCGGACGGCCTTACTTTTGCGTTTCGACGCACCGCAGGTATGCCTGTCCAATCGAAAAAAGAATCGGAG
>JANOMP010000331.1:0-10451 GCA_031420365.1 Cytophagaceae bacterium | reverse complement strand
GATTCAAACTCCTGAAAAGTGTATTTGAGCAGGCCTCTGGCAGGGTCGGCTACAAAGACTTGGCTTTTTGAAATTTTATAGACAACAATGAAATGATTTTGACCCCAGTGTACGATGCACGGTAGTGGAGCTTCATTTTTGCAGTTTTCCTATATTTACTTTTACCCCCAAGCTTTTAAAGCCAACTTTCTCTGCAGCCTGAGCTATTCCTAGCATATTTACTCCATCTTTTCCAATCTCAGCCGCCTCTCTTAGTTCTTGAGCCGATAAGTTTCGCCCATAGTGCTTGGCCACCATGCGTAGGCAGGTGGGGCCACAATCCATTGCGTCGAGCTGGTAGTATGTTTGGAAGGGCTTCAAAATTTATGATTTTTTACAGAAACTTTCAAATTGTTCGCTGGTTTTCATAAGATCTAATTCTATTAATTGTTTGGAATCTTGATATTTTATAGAGTCTTCATTATGATATGTCATTGATTCATTTTTTTGAATAATCTCAAGATAATGTTTATAGTAAAAAGCATTTCCATAATGTTGTCCTCTTAAGGTTTCTTCTTTTACTTCATCAATGAAGTCTGATAAGAATTTGGTATGAAAGACGACCCCCTGAATATCCGCAAGTACATTATTATCAATTGCATGCATTCCTTGTGACAAGTAGGATTTAGAGGTATATCTGAAGAATGGAACTTTTGATAATATGTGAGGAGGATTTGTTTTACCAAATACACGCTCTCTCATTCCTCCCTCAAATATTTTGAATATGTATGGCAAATGAGTTTTTTTGTTTTGAAATGTAAAGTCAGTCTCATAGTAATATTTATCGAAATAATTTAATATTTCGAGTGGGTTATTCCTATTCGCCACAATTTCATTAATAGAATACATATCAAGCAAAAAACATCTTATGGCTTCATAATTACTATTTTCAAGGAAGTTAATCATGGTAGGCAACTTAATCGATTCATAATTTGGATATGCAAATAGCTCATCAATATCTACCACCAAACACCAATGGTCTTTACCGTACATTTCCAATAAATATTCCATCCAATACCAATGGTTTTTATAACTTTCTTCTGTGAAAAACAAATGTGCTCTTGGTTCATTTAATATTATTTCTTTTGAGTTATCGGTAGAATTGTTATCAACAACAAAAAACCAATCTACACCTAAACTTTTGTAATACGCAATAAAATGTGCCAGTCTTAATGATTCATTTCGTAAAATCGCAAATAGTAATATTTCGCCTTTTCCAATTTCGATAATTTTCCCATCGACATTACTTAAAACTTGCTCTGGAATCACTTTTTTTTGTGAAGTTGTAAAGAATTTATTAAGCCACTTCATTTTTCTTTCAACAAAGTACTAAACAACTCCTTGACCTTTGGATCAGATGGTCTTGGAGCATTATCGTCAAGAATATTTCCCAAATTATCAAAGATCATATACCTTGGAATTTCAGTTATTTTAAATATATTATTCGCAATCTCTGAACCCATGCAATAAGAATTATCAATTAACAATAAGCTTTCAGCTCTCTTTTTCCATTTAGTTAAATTATCATCCATTGAAATATAAACGAAACCAATGTTTTTAAAATCAGGATTTGATTTTAATATTTTACTTTCAGGAATTTCAGCCAGACATGGTTGACACCAAGATGCCCAAAAGTCAACGTAGTAGATTTTCTTATTCTTATTTTGAACAATTGTATTAAACTCAATAGTATCATTTGTTTTTAATACAATCATTTTAATTAAATTCTCATTTCCATTATTTAATAAGTTAATGTTGGATTCAGATAATTTATCTTCAAGGGTTTTGTCTGTGTTAATAATCTCAAATTTCAATTGATACTTGATAAAGTCAGATGGAGGAAAATTGTCTTTTATGAGTAGCAAATATTTTAGGAGTAGATTATTTTTTTCATCTTTATTAAATAATTGACTAGAATAAATATAGTCAAAAACTGCAGAATAATTAGGTAATTTTTTCTTCCCATATTTTTCATAGTTAGTTTCTATAAATTGCTGTAAGTAATTCTCACAAAGTTCATATTTGTATTTTTTAAAGTAATTAGGGGCTTTTAAGTCAATTAAAATTGCCTCAATTTGATTTTGGTTTAATTCATTTAAATTCATTTTTATTTTCAGAATTTCAAAGGTCATTCTTTCTTTTGCAAGCAGATATTCTAAATGACTTAGTTCTTTATTTTGAAAACGATGCTCTAAAATATTTAAACCATTTAACACATCTAATAAGGTTTTTTTTCCAAAAGCAGATTTTACTTTATTTATTTCGCCATTAAATAAATTTTGAAATAAATCAGATTTCTTTGTGTAAAACAATTCAGGATGGCTGTATATGGAATAGTTATTATATTCGTTTGGGTTTGTAAATTCAAAATCGCTAAATGTTTTGTTTTTATTAGTAATTTGTGGATTTTTTTTTAAGTCATAATTTATTGTAATGGTATCCCCTACTTTTATCGCAATATGCTTCGATTTGAAATTGTTGAAATTATGTTGGAACAGAATTGTGTCGTTTTTAGGGTAAATAGTCACTGTATCTGCAAAGTTTTTCCTTGGCAAAATGGCAACTCTCTTATTACCGTCCCAATAACTAACAAAGATGGGGTCTTCTTCAATTTTAACTTGACTATATATTTCAATTGATTCATTGTAAGTAGGATATCCGTTAAAAACGATTACAACCTGGTTGTTAATGGCTACATCTTCCTTAATTTTTTCACAGCTAAGTAATAATATTAAAAACAAATAAAAATGAGCCATTTTAATAGACGATTTATAGTTGAATAAGTAGGCTGAGTTTTTTGAAACAACTCTTAACAATGTTTTAAATAAATAATGTTAAAATAAACTCAGCCTACTAAAAAAATAGAAAATTATAGTCTTTTTATTAGAATTACTAACTATCCAAGGATGATAATTTGATTATAACCAAGAAGCTTTGCTGCAACTTTGACAACACCAATTTCCTCCGCTAGCCATAAATTTATCTACGGTTGAATTATCTAAACCTGTTATAACCACACTACCATCTGAATTTTTTGTATAAGTTGATGCAGACCAACTAAAGGAGGATGCTGGTTTCCAACCAGAAGGTAAATAAACAGCACACCCGCCACTTATACTTTTCATGTCAGTTCTGCTCAAGGCGAACTCTCTAAAATTTGAAATTGAATTTTTCATTTTTTTCAATGTTTAAAATTAATAAATTTATTTGATCAAATCCTCATTTGTTTGGCCTGAAGCAAATTTCACATTTATATGCTTAATATTGATTGGACATATATACTCCCAAAATACACAAATTTGCGACTACTTGGTAATCAGTACCTTTAAGGCAATAGTTTAATTTCTCAATTTAGGCGTTTCGTAGGGAGGTAAGACAACCTCTCCATCCTTACATTTTAATAATAAATGTCTGGCACTTCTTACAACTTTTCCAAACTGTATTCCTGGAATCCATTTTGGTAGATGCCTTAACATTTCCACTACATCATTTTTTAGAATTGTTTCGTTTGGTGTAATAAATTCGAGGTTAGTTATGGAACTATCTGGATCTATTACAAAATATAAAACGATAGTTTCAGATAGCTTTGACTTTTTGCATACATTAAAATTTTGTTTTATATAGCTAATCAAAGAATCGTCTCCTTTCACAAACCTATTAGGAATGTCAGTTATGGCCCAAATACTTTTTTCATTCAACTCTTGAGCTGAAAGAAAATAATTACAAAAAAAAATAAAAAAAAATAAGCCCAAAATAATTTTTTTAATAAACATATTGTAGTAGTTTAAATACGCATAGAAATTTATTGAAAAAGTATTTTCTCCCAAAAAATTACTTTTAATCATTTAGTGAATTTCACTTATGCCATTTTTTTAAAGGTACAATCCATTATCATGCACATTAATCCGCTTGAAGCTGAAGTTCCAGGAACCCTTGTATACTCCCAATCAGAAGGTAATCCTCCAAACCAACCATGTTTTGAGTAAGACGACTTGCCGCTTCCATCATAATAGCAATCATAACTACAGTAGGAAGCCCAAGTTCCTCCAATAATGGTTTTCATTTCTCTTTGACTAAGAGCAAATTCTCTAAAATTTTGAATTGAATTTTTCATTTTTTCAATTGTTTAAAATCATTGAATATATTTAGTTGATTTGATCAAATCCTCATTTGTTTGTAGCCTCTAGCAAAACTTTTTCATTGCTTTAATTCCAAATTCTCTAGATAGTTGTAAGTCTTCAAGAATTAAATCTGGAGCTATTGAGATATTGGCTAACTGTACTATCTCTTAAATGAATAATCATAGTTTCTGAACCAAAGCCAACTTATAGTTCTTGAACATTTTTTTTTGCTAACTCATAATTCTTTCAAAAGTATATCAAATAACTCTTTAACCTTTGGGTCGGAAGGACGTGGAGCATTTGAATTAAGAACAACCCCCAAATTATTCATAATTATATATCTTGGTATAGAGGTTACATTTATTGTTTTATCAACAATAAAATTTCCATTGTGTATAAATAAATAATTGTTTTGTGATTTGATATTGTAATTTATGGTGGCTTTTCTCCAAACGTCGACATCCTGATCGATGGAAATGAAAACAAAATTCACCCCTTTCTTACGATATTCGTCTTGTAATTTTAGTGTGGAACTAAATTCTTTTATACAGGGTGCACACCAAGAAGCCCAAAAGTCGATATAAGTCAATTCTTCTTTTGATTTATTAACAATTTCCTTTAAATTACCATATTCTCTTTTTTCTATGTCCGTAAATAGAGCATTCACTAAATTTAATTTTTTATTTTCTAAGATATATTCATTGTTTAAATAATCTGTTATTGTTGTATCATTTGATAAACTAATTAACCTTTTCGCTAAAAACTTAGCTTTATTTTTATCTTGTGATTTGACAAATCCTAAGGAGTAAAACAAAACTGCTATTCTTGATTTATCTGAATATTTTTCTTCACATTTTTCAAAATATTTAGCGTGGTTATCTGCTCGATATGTATGTTCAACTTCATAAATTGCCCAATTATAAAGTAATTGAATATAATTTATGTTGTTAACAAGACTATCATTTAATATTGATTTGTTTATGTATTTTTCTACCCAAAACTTATTCTTTGAAAATAATACACCACTTAAAAAAAATAATTTTTGATTAGTTAATGTTTCGTGGTAAAACTTTGAAGAAATTTTTTTATTATCTAATAGTTTATTTAAAAAAGATATGCTCAAATCATAACTTTTAACTGGATTTAAAAAACTTTCATCTTTAATTTTATTAATTATTTGTGGGTTCAAAGCAATAGAGTTTGATATTTTTTTATCAAAATCATCAATTCCTACAAACTTTTCATTGAGTAATGAATAATAATTGATTTCCCAAAAATTGAAAGACCTATTTTTGATTTCGAATATTGGATAATCATGTTTATTAATAGTAACTTCAACAGTATCACCAGGATAAAAAGTATTTGAAATATTATATGAATACTCAAAGTTTTGTGAATTGATTGTACATATAACTTCAGAATTACTATTAATCGAATCAGTTTTTTTATTTTTTCCAAGTGTTATTAGTTTATAGTTGTCTTTAGAATTGCAGTTGATGAAAACTTCATTTTTATTAAAAGATTTCAAAATGAAAAAAATTGGGCTATTTTTATTAGTATGCCTAATTTTTAAATCATTGTTTTTTTTTAGCTCTAAATTATTCCCATCGTTTTTACTACACCCAAAGACTGATGTAAATGAAATAATAAAAATAGTTCTTACTAAACGATTTATTGTTTTCATAATTAATCACAATTATTAATGATACTTAAAGTTCAAGACAATTAAATAGTAGAATTTAAACTTTGAAAACTTTGGATGTCTTTAAATACAAGATTCAAAATATAAAGGGAATTCTCAAATTTTAAGTTTAATTATTTTGAATTCCCTTTAATGTTATCTGGAAAAACTGTTCAATTTAAATAATTGATATATTTGTCTTTATGTATTGATATTCAAACAAATAACTTCATTTTCTTAATTAAACAAATTTATTCCAATTACAACTATCACAACACCAATGTGTTCCGTTTTGACCCGCTAGTGCAATGGCGTTTTTCTGTGAAATACCATTTGAGTCGTAGGGTGCCGTTTTCCAATAAGTTGATGATACAGTAGACCAACTATTGGTATAAGAGTTCCAAATAGATTGTTCAACAACTTGTTGATAACCGCATTGTCCTCCACCTCCAACAATTTTCATTTCAGTCCTATTAAGAGCGAACTGTCCAAAACTTGAAATTGAATTTTTCATTTTTTCAATTGTTTAAAATTATTAAATTTATTTAGTTGATCTGATCAAATCCTTATTAGTTTATCCAGAATCAAATGTCAAATTTATATGCACTGATTTAATAAGACAAAAGTTGGAAAAAAATCTACCTATTTAGCAAGAATGTCAATCTGGGCCTTTTTAAAAACAATTTAATTTCTGAATTTGGGCGTTTCGTATGGTGGAAGTAATACTTCACCATTCACACATTTAAATAGTAAAAGCCTAAGACTGCTCACAGGTTTTTCAAACTGAATCCCTGGTCTCCATTTTGGGAACTCATCAAACATTTTAAGAATATCCCTTTTAATTAATTCATTGTTATCTGTTATAAAATTCAAATTTGATTGTGAACCATCTGGTTCAACGATGAATTTAAGAACTATTGTTTCTTTTTCTATAGAATTCTTACAAACCTTGAAATTCTTTTTAATGTAATGAACAACTGAATCATCACCATAAATGAATGAATTAGGATTTTGAGTAGTTATGAAAATATCTTTTGGAAAACCACTTTGAGCGTAGCAAGAGAACAAATTTAAAAAAAATACTTTAAGCAAAATGAATCTTAAAATAATCATATTCAATTACAATTGTAAAAAATAATACTAAATTTGTTTATAATTACATTCAAAAATTACACAAACTAGACCTGTACCTTTTCCAGCCTCAGGTAACCTTGTTCCGACGTTATCAGATGGTAAGCCACCTGCCCAACCATAACCTTCAAAACTTTTCCCTCCAGAATTCTCCCATAAACAAACATACCTACAATGGGAAGCCCAATCACCACCCTTAATACCTTTCATCTCACTCCGATTAAGAGTAAATTCTCCAAAACTTGATAATGAATTTTTCATTTTTTCAATTGTTTAAAATTATTTAATTTATTTAATTGATCTGATCAAATCCTCATTTATTTGGAGCATCTGGCAAAGCTTTGGTATTGCTTTTATTCCATACACTCGGGGCAGCCGCATGTTGTTAAGAAATAATGCCGGTGCAGAGGAAACATTGACCATCCTCAGCCATCTTTGATTCAATATTATTTGTTCTATACCCTCCTTTGTTATTTCTATCTGGTTTTCACTTTCCCATTTTTTTACCACTGGATTTTTAAACCAGCCTACTGTCATTTCTGAATTTTGGCTTTTTGGCAAACTCATCAACTTTAAGGCGACCTTGTCAGCAACTTGGTTTTCGTTTGTACCTGATGCAAGAATTAATTGAGCATTGAAATCATGCTCTTCTAACAGCAAATCTGCTAATTCCGAAATATGAAAAGAACAAGCAGCACATGTAGGGTTAGCAACAACCATGATGGTATGATTGGCATTAGGATTTCCGAGTAGAATCGGCCTCATGCCTTCAAAAATAGCAGGCAAGGGATTAGCATTAGAGAATAATGTTTGAATATAATCCGAGCTAAATATCATTTTTTGGAGCTCTCTATTTATATTTTCAAAATGGTGTCCTTTTTGGAACATAGGTTTTATAAGCAACCAAAGCAAAGGAGTAATTGAGGAAAGCATAATTTCTAGTCCTATATTTGAAGAAACTGGTGCGTTTATAAACAAAGAAGAACAGAATTCTAAAACAAAAATTGCCTGAACAACGAGGCACAAAACACACCATTTCCTGACAACAAATGCTTGATAATACAAAGAATATAAAACATAAGGAAGTGCCAAATAATTAAAGTAGAGTATGAATTGGCTAACGTTTTTGTTCAACAAAAGGCTAAATATTCCACCTGTAAAATAGAAAAGTCCAATTTCGGCCCATGACACTAAACCAAATAATTTTGCACCTTTTGATTGTAAAATGGAAATGCAGCTGGTTTTTTCATTTAATTGGCAAATTCTAAGGAGAAATGAATTGTTTGAATCAAGACTCTGCCAAATCAAAAGTGAGCTTATAAATGTTCCAGCAATTTTTAATAAGAATAAGCTCAAACTGGCATCCAAACTAAATTCAGAAAGAAAAACCCAAAAGCCAATGGCAATGAATGAAAGTGCAAGACCAATAAATGGCAAGCGTATAGCACGGATAAATTCTAAACGACTATTAATCTTGTAATTTGCTTCTCCTGATAGTTCAGTGGGTTGAATTAGTAAAGTAATACCACCCCAATGCCGCATAAATTGACTGAAATGTTCTGTTGTCTTTTTTCCATTTACTTCAAAATCAATAACTTCATCTTTTACCTTCGTTACTGTACCAAAAAAACCATCACCTCCATTTTCTAAATGTACTAAGGCTGGCAATGGGATTTCTGAAAGCTGTTGAATACTGATTCTAGTGCCCATATTTTCGACCTTAAAATCTGTTAAAACATCAGAGAATGCAGCGAAACTTGGGAAATCAGAATGATGCCAAAGTGCTTGTTTAAGACTTTGGTCTGTCACTTTAATCTTGGCGTTTTTGATTAAAGATCGGATTGCTGAAAATGCTTTTTTTTCACCTTCGTTAAAATTCATCTTATAAAGTGTTGTAGGGTTGATGAATTTTGAGAGTAATTCAAATCACATTGCTTGTAAAAATCACTAATTTTATAACGAAACTCTTCATTTTTAAGCAGGGTCTTTAGTTTTAATTCTAAGTCAGATTTCTTTTCAAACTTAAAATTCCCCTTTAATCCAAGGTTCTTGGTTTCTATTTTGAAAGCATTACCATTTTGGTCGTAATGAGAGTCAAGTGGATAAACTAACATTGGCACCTTGTATTCGATTGCTTCTTTTATAGAGCCCATCCCACCATGGGTTATAAACACGTTGGAGTGTTTCAGAACCTCCAACTGAGGAACCCTTTTGAAAAAATGGATATTTTCGGTTTTAGATATTTTATTCTGCAAGGTTTGAATTACGTAGGTATTCACAGAAACTATCAAAATACAGTCTTTTAAGCTTTCAATCACTACGATAAGGTTTTCTAAAAAGCTTAGTAATGTTCTATCTGAACCTGTATAGAATGTACCAAAACTGCAATAAATAATCTTCTTTTCTTTTGAGTTCACTAATATTGTTGGCCATTTCTTGCTAAATTCGTTGTCTTGTTCAGTTTCCTTTCGGTTCTCATATGTACATAGTCCAAGATAATATTGCCATGGTTGTTTTACTTCCTCAGAATATTCAAATTCCAGTGGAATTAAAACAAATTCAGGAACATTTTTAAAGCCAATCGTGAATTCATTGTTCTCCGCTAAATCCGAAATATCTAAATTGTTTTCACGCAAAGTTTGAATGTCACACTCATAGACTATTTTTGAAATATAGGATTTTTTGAAATCAAGTATCCAATTTTTGAAAGTTAGCTTGGGTTTTGGCAGAGGGTATTTTGTTTCGAAATTCTTCGTTTTCACAAATTCAGCATCAGAAACTATGGGGTAATTTTTTACCCGATAAGTAGAGGGCATGGGATTAAAGAAAAATAAATTTTGAGTATAATTCAAGCCTTTTAGCAAGACATAATCAGTACTTGAAAATATATCAATATATATTGCTTTTGGATTTACCTTTTCACATATTGTTTTTAACTCATTTTTTCTAAAGTTAGCTAAATCTTTATTTTTTAATTTTTTTACGTAATTTAGAAAAGTTGGCTTCATTTTAAGTTCTGTAACCGCATACTGCATTTCCATTCCCAATAAAACCTTATAGCCAGTAATATTTATAGATTTAAAAGAATTAGCCTCAACCAATTCTTTTAAAATATTATTGGTCACTGCATAGGTTATCTCATACTCCCCTGCCAATAAATTCGCAATATAAAACGAAGGCACAATATGGCTTCGGATGGAGGCGGGTATGAAAAGTATGCTATGCTTCATATTTTAACAAAAACAAATTTTATAAGGGGTAAACATTTTTGTAAGCCGTTTCCAAATACTCACTAAAGCACTGCTTTCTGTAACAGGCACATTGAGCTGCTTTAAGAATTGGGTGCATCCCAAATTGTCGTTTAACAAAAATAAGTTAAATTTGTGAAACTAACTTTCCTATAAAATGACAAAAGAAGAATATCTTTCGATTGCAGCCGAAAAGTACGATGCTTTGCATGCACTTAATAAGCATGATAA
>JANOMP010000330.1:0-10387 GCA_031420365.1 Cytophagaceae bacterium | reverse complement strand
GTTCCATTAATCACAAAAACGTCCGTATGGAAATTTTTAAACAAGTTAAATTGCTAATAATTAGATAATTAATTTAAAAATTCATGGCGGACGGCCAGTCAGGATTTTTTTTCGTGAGTGTTTTTTGCGAAACGTCGCAGCGGTTACTTTTTTCAATTGGACAGGCATACCTGCGGTGCGTCGAAACGCAAAAGTAAGGCTAACAACAAATTCAGTAAACAGCAATCATTAATTAAAGTTTAAAAAATTCAGGGTTTCACTCTAAATCCTGTAAATCCATTTTTAAATTAAAAATAGTGACAATTATCCCAGACTTAAAGGCAATTTTCTCTCTCTTTTCCCTGTCAAATTAAAAATTGCATTGCCCAAAGCTGGAGCGATAGGAGGTAAACCTGGCTCACCTACTCCTCCTGGTTTTTCGTAGTTTTCTACAATATGTATCTCCATCTTTGGAATTTCTGAGTTACGCAATATTTTATAGTCGTGATAGTTAGATTGCACACATTGGTTGTTTTCAAAGGTAATACCTCCCTTTGTGGCTGCCTGTATGCCCATAACTATGTTTCCTTCTGTTTGAGCTTTTACATTGTCGGGGTTAACAAACATGCCACAATCTATAACAGAAATAACTTTGTCTATTTTTATGCCTTTATCGGTTTTTGAAACAAAAACACAAGCTGCAGAAATGGAATCAAAGGACCGAAAAACAGCAATTCCTCTTGCTTGTCCAACTGGTAAAGCATTTTTGTATTCAGCTTTTTCAGCCAATAGGTTAAGCACTTTAGTAAATCTTGGAGCGTTTTTGAGCAAAGTCAATCTAAACTCCATCGGGTCCTTTTTAGCTTCATGTGCCATTTCGTCAATAAAACATTCCTGTCCCCATCCAAAATTAGAGGCATAAACTGAACGCCACCAAACTATAGGAATACTTGTTTTCACTCTAGAGTAGGATACTTTGTTTATTCCAAATCCATATTCGTGATTTTCTTGGCTCAGTTCACCACTCAACCAATCGTCTGCGGTATTTGGTTTTAAGCCATTAAAAACTTGACCAGCAATAGATTCACCAATAGCTTGATGATGAAAAGCTATTCCTTCTCCATTTTCTACCACTCCCTGCATTCGGCTCAACATCGCTGGGCGATAAGGGCCTTGTGTGATGTCATCTTCTTTAGTCCAAATAAGTTTAACAGGTTTTTTTACTTTTCTGGCAATATCACAAGCTTCGTTTAAAAAATCCATGTAGGCTTTTCTGCCGAACGATCCTCCTAACAATGTTACATTAATTCTGACTTTATCTTCAGCCACACCCAAATATTTAGCTACTTGGGTTAAAGCTCCGTCTGGGCCTTGAATTGGTGCCCAAACTTCTACTGATCCATCGTCTTTAATTTGCACAGTCGCATTTTCTGATTCAATAGCTGCATGTGCTAAGAAAGGTGTTTCGTATATCGCTTCTAGATTTTGAGTAGCGGAATTAAAATTAGCATCAAAATCTCCTTTTTCTTCTGCCCTTATTCCGGGCTTTTTAGCCGCTAAATAAGCAGCTTCAAAATATTCAGAGGTATTTTGATTAATATATTTTCCAGATTCAGATTTCCAATTTATTGAGAGTGCTTTTGCTCCGCGTAATGCTGCCCAATAATTTTGACCAATTACGGCTACTGCATCTACTTTGGTGTGAGGCATCGCTCTTTCAATCTTTATTACTTCTAATACTCCCACTATTTTTTTTGTGGCTGTGTCGTCAATTGAAACTATAGAATCGTGAATGCGAGGAGAATGTACTACGCTGGCATAAACCATTTCTGGCAAAATCACATCAATTCCATAAACTGCTTTCCCAGTAACCCTATCAGGTACATCTAGACGTTTATTGTATTTACCTAAAATTTTAAAGTCTTTAGGGTCTTTAAGTTTTGGATTTTTCGGAACTTCGTATGTTGAAGCTAAATCGGCAACTTCTCCATAAGTAAGAATTTTGTCCGTGCCTTTTAAAAATATTTTGCCATTTTCCGCATAACAATCCTCCACTTTTACTCGCCATTTTTCGGCCGCTGCTCTAATTAACATTTCTTTAGCCGCAGCTCCAGCTTTTCGCAATGGAAGCCAAAGTCCTCTCACTGAACTACTTCCGCCAGATTGTTGGCTTCCGTATTTGCTTCGACCATCCGATTGTATAATACTCACTTGGTCTAAACTGACTTCCAATTCTTCAGCCAAAAGAGATGGCACTGCCTGAGTTGAACCTTGGCCCATGTCAGGGCGGCTGTTTACCAATGTTATTTTACCCGTATTTTCAATAATAATAAACGGATTTATTTCTAAAGCTAAGGTGGCATTGTTTAATTTTTTAAGAGCTATATTTTTGGAAAAACCTTCCAATCCTATGCTCAAACCAATACCAGTCAATCCAAAGGTTTTAAGGAATTCTCTTCTTTTAGTATTCATGATTAAAGCATTTTTGAAGCGTTTTTAATAGCATTATTTATTCTTTGGTAGGTACCACAACGACAAAGGTTGCCTTCCATTGCAGTCAATATTTCCGCGTCATTTGGAGATTTATTAGTTTTAAGTAAAGCCACCGCTGACATAATTTGGCCCGATTGACAATAACCACATTGCGGTACTTGTTCCTCTATCCAAGCATTCTGAACTGCATGGAGTGTTGGTTCTCCTATTCCTTCAATTGTAGTTATTTTTGCTTTTTTTGAAAGAGCAGAAAGCGGCATTTGACAAGATCGAATTGCTTGCCCATCCAAGTGAACTGTGCAAGCACCACATTGAGCAATTCCGCAACCAAATTTTGTTCCTTTCAAATTTGCTAAGTCTCTAATAGCCCAAACTAAAGGCATATCAGCCTCAGCGGTTATTTTAAAGACTTTGTTGTTGATATTAAGGTTATAAATAGGCATAAGATTGAATTTTTAGTAAAAATAAGAAAATGAAAGGAAATACACAATTAATATTTGATTTATAAAAAGGATAAGAATTTTTGAAAAAGAAATCTCAAAATTAATTGATCAAACTTGAAATTAGTTACTTATTAAATTAAATTATAACTTTGCGTTTTTGAAATAAATATTGCAATATGATTATTGATTTAAGGAGTGATACGGTAACAAAGCCTTCAAAAGGAATGCTTGATGCTATGTTTTCAGCTGAAGTTGGCGATGACGTTTTTGGCGATGACCCCACTGTAATTGCTTTAGAAAAAAAATCTGCGGATTTATTCGGAATGGAAGCAGGACTATTTTGTACCTCTGGTACAATGACAAATCAAATTGCTTTAAAAGCACATACTTTTCCTGGTTCAGAAATAATTTGTGATAAATATTCCCATATTTATTTGTTTGAAGGTGGCGGCATTGCTCAAAATTCACATGCATCTGTTAAACTTTTGGACGGTGACAAAGGACGAATTTCTGCCGAGCAAGTAAAGCTCGCTATTAACAACCCGGAGGATATTCATTATCCATTAAGTGCATTGGTGTCCTTAGAAAATACCATGAATAAAGGTGGAGGAAGTATGTATGAGTTTTCTGAGATTTTGAAAATAAAAGATGTTTGTAAGGAAAATGGGCTAGTATTACATTTAGATGGAGCGAGGATATTTAATGCTTTGGTGGAAACAAATGATACTGCTATGGCTTATGGTAAAGCCTTTGATTCAATTTCTATTTGCCTTTCCAAGGGTTTAGGAGCTCCTGTGGGCTCTCTTTTATTAGGAAATGCTAGTTTTATAAAAAAAACCAAAAGAATTAGAAAATCTTTTGGTGGAGGTTGGAGACAAGCAGGGTATTTAGCCGCTGCTGGAATTTACGCATTAGATCATAATATAAATCGTTTAAAAGAAGATCATCAGAATGCCAAGGCAATTGGAGAAATTTTGATAACCAAAAAATTTGTAAAAAATATCTATCCTATTGTTACGAATATTGTAATATTTGAATTAGAAATCAATTGGGAGGTGGCAGATTTTATAGCGACCTTAAAACTTTATAAAGTTCATGTGGTACCGTTTGGCATTGGTTTAATACGAATTGTTACTCATTTAGACTTTTCATCTGAAAATCTAAATGATTTAGAAAAAATATTTACTCAAATAGATATAAAATGAAATAGATATAAAATGAAATTCACTTTAATTTTTCTATATGTATTAAGTTGGTCGCTTTCATTTGCTCAAATAGACTTTAAAAACTCCATAAAATTCAATGCTATCGGTCCAGCTTCTCAATTGTATTCTGTACAATATGAAAGAAAAGTATCTGAGCACTGGGCTTTTAATAATACGGTTTTTTATAGACAAAAATCACTCATTCCTTTTGGTTTGCAAGTAGATACCTTAGCAAAAAGGCACGGTTTGGGTACCATAGGAATTAAGTTTCAATATATTTTTATGAATGAAGCTCGTATGGGTGTTTTTGGTTATTCTCCAGAGCTTCGTTATTATTTTGGGCAAAATAAAAATAGGTTTTTCGTTTCAGCTTTTGGGCAATATGAAAATTTTGATATGAATGTGCCTATTTCTTTGGCTGTAAAAGTAAAAAGTTTGTTTTTAAACGATGTCAGAACTCCAATTGATTTTAACTTTCAAACCCTTTCTGGAGGTCTTTTAATAGGAAAGCAGTTTAAATGGAATCGTTTTGGATTAGATTTTGTGATTTTTGGGCCTCATTTTGGGAAAGCCAGAAAGTTTAATGCCATAAATACGAGCGATTTGTTTTCCGAACTTTCCGCAGATGATCTTCTTTATTTAAAAGATAAAATAGTTGACCGTTTTGGGTTTACAGAAGAATATTTCTCATTAGAAATAACTAATAAAAAAGTCGAAATTAATTCAATAAAACCCATTCCTTATTTCGGTATTCGTGGTTTTGGTTTTAATTTTTATTACACATTTTAAAATTTTTATTTTAAATTATTCTTCGTAATTTAAAATATACAAATTTTAACTCCCCATTCCTTCTTAAAAAAAGCTCTACTTCTTCTCCTTCTTTTCTTGATAGTAATTTGTATATATCATTAATATCCAGCTCATTAAATTGTTTGGCGTTGAAAAAGATTATTTGATCTCCCTCTTTTACCCCTGCTTTGTCTGCCTGAGAGTCAGGTGTGACTGCAGAAACGAAATATTCGTTAAAATGTGTGCCTTTTGCATGAACTTCCATTCCACTCATGTCATGCTCAAATGTTTCTTTATATTTGGCCTTTAACGGTTTTAAAGCAATATATCCTTCTTTATAATTAAAAGTAACTATAAATCGCCTTAAAAATTCCCCACCTACGCTTCCTTGTCTTTGAGTAGCTTTATCTCCAAATTTTAAACTAAATGATAAACTATCTGGAAAAGAAGCTAATATATTTTTAAACTCGAATTTACCCATTCGAAATTCATTTATTCTTCCAATATGCCCATTGATATTCCCATTCAACCCCCTTCCTAAATTTGCTCTAATCACAGTTTCTGGTAAGGTGATAGATGAATTGTCTTGAGTATTTAACAACAAAGCATGCCCTGCTCCAGTATCAATAACTAGCCGAATTGACTTAAAAATGCGGTCTTCTTGGGCTAGTTCTATTGCATCAATGTATGGTTTTGATTGTGTTACTACAATCGGAAATTTATCGCCGTAAGATTTTTTAAATTTAAAACTTTCCGGTTCCATTATGTAGATTTCTCTCCGGCCAAAATCTATATTTACTACGAATCTGACAAAAAGCTCATGACCAAAAATACCATGAATGGGCATTCCCATAAACTCAGAGAGCTTCAGAATATCTTCATCTAAAATCACTAAATTTTGTTTTTCAGCGATTACTGAACCAATTTGAATTTTATGTCCAATAGAAACATTTGCAGTTATAAATTCCTTTTCTCCAGCTCCATTAATTTTTACTTGACGAGCATATTTTAAGTTTAACTTGGCTCCTAATAATGGATCAATTATTATGATAGAACTAACACCGGTGTCTAAAATAAAATTTAAGGTATCAGAGTTGTTAATTCTTAACTTTACAACAATTAAGTTTGAGTTTATAATAAACGGGATTCTTGTAACTTTTTGGTTTTTCCCTTTTAAATTAAATCCAAATCTTTCTGGTGCTTTTGGTTTTTGGGCAAATACCTTTTGCTCTCTTTCTACAAAAAAGAAACATAACAAAGAAAAAATGAAAACTCTAATTTTCATTATACTAAATGTACTAAATAATATAAAAAAAACAAAATTTTTCGTGAAATAGTTTTCATAATATTATCACTTTAATGTATTGTTCTAGTTTAAAGCCAATTAAATGACGAATTTTGCAAATAAAACACTATGTAATGAAGAAATTGGATTTGAGAAAGCAAAATTTAGATCAAATCAAACTTTGGTTGAAAGAAAACCAGGAGCCTGGTTTTAGAGCAAAACAGATTTGGGCTTGGCTTTGGCAAAAATCTGTAACAGATATTGATTCTATGAGTAATCTTTCATTAAAACTAAGACAAACATTAAAAGAATACTTTGAAATACTTCCTGTAAAAATTGACAAAGTTCAGATTTCCTCTGACAGAACTATTAAATCTGGTTTTAGACTTCATGATGGGCATTTGGTAGAAGGTGTCCTCATTCCAACAGATTCAAGAATGACTGCTTGTATTTCATCTCAAGTTGGATGTTCTTTAACATGTAAGTTTTGTGCTACGGGCTATATGAATAGGGAAAGAAATTTAGATGCTTCCGAAATTTATGATCAGGTGGTTTTAATAAAACAACAAGCAGAGGAAAACTATCAAGCCTCACTTACCAACATTGTGTACATGGGGATGGGTGAGCCGTTATTAAATTATGCTGCTATGCTAGAATCAGTATCTAGAATTACAGCGAAAGATGGTTTAAATTGGTCGCCAAAAAGAATCACGGTTTCAACAGCTGGTATAGCTAAAATGATAAGAAAGCTTGGTGATGATGATGTGAAATTTAATCTTGCTTTATCGCTTCATGCCGCTAACGATGTAAAAAGAAATCAAATAATGCCTATCAATGAATCTAATACACTTGACAATTTAGCAGACGCATTAAATTATTTTTACCAAAAAACCCAAAACAAAATTACCCTGGAATATATTATTTTTCACGGGTTTAATGATACCCTTGAAGATGCTCATGAATTACTTAAATTTTGCAAAAAAGTGCCATCAAAAGTAAATATTATTGAATATAATCCAATTTCTGAAGCCAATTATGTGAATGCTGACCCATTAGCAATTGAAAAATTTGTCGAATATTTAGAGAAAAATAAAGTAATTGTTAATGTAAGACGAAGCCGAGGAAAAGATATAGATGCGGCTTGTGGCCAATTAGCAATAAAAGAAATTTAACAATTTGATAATGTATGATTTTATTTTAATTGATATTATTTCAGATTTTTTTTTGAATTTTGCAATGCCAATATGATGGAACAATAACAAATAAATAAACTACTTATGTTTGGACTAGAAACTGACGTTTTCTTACTACTTTCTATAGCTATTTTAGCAGCGTGTTTCTTCGAATTTATAAATGGTTTTCATGATACGGCAAATGCTGTTGCTACGGTAATTTACACTAATTCATTAAAACCTACTCAGGCTGTTATTTGGTCTGGTGCTTTTAACTTTCTTGGTGTTATTACTGGTGGAGTAGGAGTTGGAATGAGTATTGTAAATCTTTTGCCTGTAGAACTATTAATAGACCAAAATGTCTATCATTCCATTGCAATGGTAATGGCAATGTTATTTAGTGCAATTATTTGGAATTTTGGCACTTGGTATTTTGGTTTGCCTTCATCTAGTTCCCATACTTTAATTGGTGCAATTATGGGTGTGGGTTTAGGTTATGCATTGCTTCCTGAAAATACCACTGGAGCAACAGCCATTAATTGGGACAAAGTAAAGGAAATATTCACGGGTCTTTTAATTGCTCCTTTAGTGGGATTTACCTTAGCTGTGGTTTTAATGTTTATTTTAAGACGAACTACAACTAAGGAAGTAAGGAATCAAATATTTTCAGAGCCAAAGAAAAATCAAGCTCCACCAAAATGGATTAGAGGTGTATTAATTTCAACATGTACATTAGTTAGCTTTTTTCATGGTAGAAATGATGGACAAAAAGGAATTGGATTGATGATGTTAATATTAATAGGAGTTTTACCTTCCTATTTTGCGATAACTTCAGCAAAGGAATTAACCGAAATAAAGCCCCAACTTCAAAAAATAGAGCAAATTGTAAATAGAATTGATACCGTTGGATTGGGAGTTTCTGAGTTAAAGCACATAAATGATATTCAATCAAATATTAGTTTTTTAAAGCCTTTTGTAAGTGGAACGAGTATAGATACTAGTTCTAAATTGCCGATGAGAAGTGCAATTTTACAGATATCGAGTAACACAAAAAAATTATTAAATGATGAGAGTGTTACTTTAAATAAAGAAGATAGAGCTTTACTTTCTTTATTGGCTACAAAAGAAGAAAAAGGGATTCGAAAAGCAACAGATTTTGCCCCTTTTTGGGTAATATTAATGATTTCTCTTTCCCTTGGTTTAGGTACCATGATAGGTTGGAAAAGGATTGTGGTAACAGTTGGAGAAAAAATAGGAAAGTCACATTTAACTTATGCTCAAGGTGCTTCTGCTGAGATTGTAGCAGCCATCACAATTGGTTTAGCTTCAGGATTTAAATTACCAGTAAGTACAACTCATACACTTTCATCTGGAATAGCCGGGTCTATGGTTGCATCAAAAGGAATTAAAAATCTTCAAGCTGGAACTATTAAAAATATAGCCATTGCATGGATTTTAACGTTACCAGTTTCAATGACTCTTTCTGCTATTTTATTTTTAATATTTAGAATGTTTGCAGGATAATTTAAAATATAAATAATCTATAAACGGTTATCAATTTGAAATTCGTTTTTTTTTAAATATACTTCTTTCATTTAGAATTGGAAAAGGCCACTTTTAAGCTATTTTTGTTTTTAATTATTTTATTTTAATTTATTTGTGGCTGAAATTTTATTATATTTTAGTAATTAATGTTTGCAGACGTAGTTTTTCCATCGGATTTAAGTCCTGAGAAATTAGACGATTATTTACAAAAGGCTTGGTTCAGAATAGGCCAAAGTATGTTTACTACGAATTTTTTGAGTTTTAACGGAAATTTATATAGTGCTTTTTGGCTACAGATTGGTTTAAAAAATTTCATTCCCTCTAAAACCCAAAATTCTATATTAAAAAAGAATAAACATTTTAATGTAGAAATTAAACCTCTTGTTTTAAATGAAGAAAAAGAAGAGCTCTTTAGAAAATATTGTTTGGGAATAAATTTCGAGACTTCTAATTCTTTATTTGCTCTTTTACTTACTGAAGATCAAGGCTCAGTTTTTAATACATATTGTATAGAAGTATTTGATAATGAAATATTAATAGCATGTGGGGTTTTTGATTTAGGGAAGAAAAGTGCACAAGGAATTGTTTGTTTTTATGATCAAAAGTATAAGAAAAACAGCTTGGGTAAATTTATTATGCTTCAAAAAATTTTGTTTCTCCAGAGTTTGGGAATCCAATTTTTTTTTCCAGGTTATTTTGCTCAAAACTATCCTAAATTTGATTATAAATTAGAATTATCCAAAGAGACTACAAATTATTTTTCCATACTAGAGAATAGATGGATTCCATTTGCAAAGTTTGATAGTACTAATAGCCCGCTTTCTATTTTATCAAAGAAAATGGAACATTTAATGGAATTAATGACTGCCTATAATCTACCTTTTAAGTATCTAATTTATGATTATTTTGACCTAAATATGGTTAGAACTTTTAATGGACAAGTATTACTCGATACTCCATTTTTTTTACATCTATTTACCACTTTAAAAACACAATTAGGCATAATTTGTTATGATATTTTTAAAGGTGAATATCAATTAGTGCTTTGTGGAAGAATGTATGATGTACCAGACGCTTCAGAGCATACAGGACATTATAATGTTTGTATTCTTAAAGTTGCCAAAGTCCTAATCTCAGATCAAAATCCTGAAGGTATTATAGAAAAAACCTTAGATTTTTTTCGAAAGAATCTAGAAGTTATTGAGAATGACATTTAAAACCTTTGGCATTACAGGATTTAGAGTGGAGAAATATTCATTTGTGAAATCTTTTAGAAAACAAATAAACATTGTTCCATTAATCACAAAAACGTCCGTATGAAATTTTTTAAGCAAGTTAACCCACATTGCTCATAACGCTCGAAATGGTCGGTCAAAAAAAATATTTTCATGAGATATTGATGTTTTTTTGATAAATATCAATTTTTTTCGAACTTATAAAATTTCTATATCATTGATTGTGAACATTTTATATTTT
>JANOMP010000329.1:0-2581 GCA_031420365.1 Cytophagaceae bacterium | reverse complement strand
GATCCGGATATCCGCATCGAAAAAACCAAAATCCCGATGTTTTTTGAATTTTTTCATACGTAAATATACGAATTATATAGCTGATATACAGATAATTATAAATTTATTTATTGCAATTGTTAGTTTTTAGAGATGCCCTATAAGTTGTTGTTCTTTAAGGGGAGGAAATGGGAATAATTCATTTTCAAAAGTTCCCATATTAAGATTTGCTTGAGCACTTCCTTTGCCTAATGCTTGCAGTCTTGTTTTGAATGATTGTAATAAATATTCAACAAAATTTCTATCAGCAAATTTTTTATTTACAACTAAACCTATAACGCTATCTGGAAAACAAGCGTCAAAAGTTAAAACGCCAGTTTCTGCAATATTAGCGGCTATTGTAATACAAATTGTGCCCTTTGCCCATAATTTACTTTGAGCAAGACCAATTTCATTATAGGTTTGTGAATATTCGGTTATATAGTGATTGCAATTTCTAATATCGCCTGTTTGAATAAAGGGATATTCCCCACCGTAAAGTTTTTCATCATTTCTTGGACGATGTTTTGATTTTCCTCTACCAAATGTTTCTGAAATTTGTTCTAACGTCTTCTCCTCCCAATCTTCCCCTTTATTCTCAAATACCCCTTGCAAATAACTTTCAAAAAGTTCTTTAACGTTTTTGAGGTTTTGTTGGGCATTGGCTTTTGCCTTGGCTATGGCGGCAAAGGCTTCATCTAATATGGCTACGATGCGTTGTTGCTCGGGAAGGGGTGGAAGGGGGATTTTAAAATTTCTTAAATATCCTAATCCAACAAATTTTTGAGTTGCACCTTTTGCATCTTTCGTCATTTGCTCAATTACCTGCCCAGAATCAAGATAATACTTCAAAAAATAGCTGTCTTGATTTTTAGGAACTTTAAATAATGCGACATTTTTAATTGCAAAATCGGGTTCATCCCTTATAACAATTGGATTGCCAATAGTTCCTATCATTGCAAACAAAACATCACCAACATCTACTTTGCTTCTTTTATTAATGTTAATGTAGTCTTGTTCTGTAATAAAATTTACATTGTCGTAATTTAAATTATCATTCTTTAAATTTTTTGATGTAATTAAAGCATAGCCATTCTCAACGTATTTTGGGGAATCGTGTGTGCCATCCCTAACATCGTAAACCTCACCCAATTCCTTTATTTCCCAACCTTGTTTCATATCAGTTCCAAAATTGAGTTCGAAATTAATTGATAGTTTACAATTGTCAATTGACAATTATCCATTGTCCATTCAGCCTTATTCATCATCGTTTCCTTTTTCGTAGCCTTCATAATAGTAGGATTGTTCTATGCCTTTAAAAATAATTTCTCGGTTGTCTATATCGTCTGTTAAATTGGCAACAAGCAAGGTTCTTAATTCCAAATCGTTAATGGGGCTACGTTCCATTGCTTGCAGATAAAGTTCTTTGGGTACAAAAGCCCAGTTTATTATCTTATGCAAGCGTTTTTTCAAAATCATATCCAGCCATATTCTCATCGCACGGCCGTTGCCTTCCATAAAAGGATGGGCAATATTCATTTCTACATATTTGGCAATTATTTCTTCAAATGTTTTTTCGGGCATAAGTTCAACTTTTGCCAAAATCTCTTTCAAATACAAAGCCGTTGCAAAACGGAAACCGCCTTTTGATATATTGTTGGTTCGTATTTTACCTGCAAAATCAAACAGTCCATCAAACAAGATTTTGTGTATTTGCTGTAAACCTTTGGTTGTGCCAATTTCTATTTTGTCTATATCGCCAGTTTCAAATAAGCGATATGCGTTTTCTAAACTTTTTTTATCTATACTCTTCATAAGTCTATTAATTGATAGTTGATAATTGTCAATTGATAATTATCCATTGTCCATTCACTTTTTTGCATTTTGTTTTGTTGTTTTAATAATTGAAGTCAGCAGTTTTAATAATTCTGTAAGGTCAGCTTTTAATGAAATTGCTGCCGCTTCATCCAAATAGTTTGATTGTGCAAGTAGTTCTATCCAATACTCCGTTTCGTTGGCTTCTTTTAATGCAATTGCCATTTTATGCACAAAGTCGGCATTGCTTTCTGCCTGTTCTGCCTCTCTAACCATTGCACCAATAGCCGTTCCGCTTCTAAGCATTTGTTTGCTCAATACATATTCCTTTTTCTCTGAAAGAAACTGATACGCCTTTACAATTCTCAATGCAAATGCAAACGACTTATTTTTAATGATGTTCTCTTTCATCAGTCATTGTCAATTATCAATTGTAAACTATCAATTATCAAAGCACTTTCCTCGTCCAATGCTTTCATTTCTTCTAAAATTTCTTGCGGTTGGCGTAAAGCGGCTTCTTCTTTCTTGTTTGGGTTTTTGGCACTTAGGTCAAAAGTTTTTTGGTCAATGCTTTTTACATCTATGCTCCAAGAGTTTTCGCTTTCGGCTTTTGTTTTTTGTAGTTCAACAAAATCAGCCAAATCTTTTTCGTTTAGCGGATTTCCCTTTCCTAAATTTCTGTCTAAGTTCAATTGATAAAACCAAACCTTTTTAGTTGAAGAACCTTTTTCAAAAAACAATACAACAG
>JANOMP010000328.1:0-5064 GCA_031420365.1 Cytophagaceae bacterium | reverse complement strand
AATTATCATGCTTATTAAGTGCATGCAAAGCATCGTACTTTTCGGCTGCAATCGAAAGATATTCTTCTTTTGTCATTTTATAGGAAAGTTAGTTTCACAAATTTAACTTATTTTTGTTAAACGACAATTTGGGATGCACCCCATCAATATAGTATAGAGGTTTTTTAGGCTTTTTATATTTAATTGGTACTATTATTCCTTCCCCGAAACTATATTTTTTAACTATAGCATTTTTACAAATTAATTCAAATTCATCTATTTTAGAAGTAGATCTTGCTGACTTAGACTCAGTTTTTATTTCATTGAGAATTTTCTGATCTGTTAATGCTTTGGAATTTTGATTATCTGGGATGGCAATACTTTCATCTTTACAGGATATTGCTAAAATGAAAAATGAGATAAAAAAAATAGTGCAAACTTTTTCAAAAAATGAATCAGTTAATAAAAAAGACTTTTTTGCACGAAGAAAGAGTGTAAATTTTTCATTTTGATATAATTTAATATGATGTGTTATCCTGCAAAGATAATTAACATTAATAATCTTAAAAAATAATTTGATTATTCGGCAACTTATAGCATAATTTTAGTCTTTAAACACTGTTAAAATAAAATTAATGTTGTGAAATAAATATTTAAAAATCAGCATTTTATATGCACAAAAAGTTTAAAATTTTGCTTTTAAATTATACATTGTAAAAGAGGTTGTAAATTGTGAACAAAATCAGCCGATAAAAAAATATAGCTTTAATCACATTCCGCTGTTTCTGCTTTCTCGAGAAAATATAGAAGTTGAGATTGGTAAAATACAAGTATCTATTTTACTATAAGACTATACAATCGTTCTCTAAATTAAACCCTATACAACTTTTATAGGTTTTTAGTTAAACCCTTGAGATCTATTCATTGTTTTAGCTTTGTTGTATTCATCTAGAAAAACAATGTAATCTTCAGAAGACACCAAAGATTTTAGTTTAAGCAATCCTTCTTCTGCATATTCAAATTGAGATAAATCTAAGGCCTTTTTTACGTATGTTTTCCAAATTATTGGTGAACTAGTATTTAATTCTGAAGCATAAAAAAGCGTATTGTATGCTTCTAGGTTTTTCTTTTTATCTGTTAAAAAATCTGAAACGGTTTTCAACAAATATGGATTTAAAGGGGCTTTATTTAAAATCATCGTATAATTTGACAAAGTAATTTTTTCATTCAACAACTCTTTAGCACGATCTTGCAGAGCCGCTTGAAAAGTTTGTTTATTGGATTCTTTATTTAACAATATAACTGAAGAGCTATCTCCAGCTATTATGAGTCTTTCTAAACCTTCTTTAATAGCCCCTTCTTTCAAAAGCCATATACCAAGGTTTTGGTTATAAATGTTTTTGTTTTTTACGTCTGAATTTGCTAGAAGAGTTAATTGTTTCAAACCTTCCATTTTGCTTTGGCGAAAATAATTTTGACAAGTAAATGCCCAACTCAATTCCTCAAAAAATGGGTCATTCCCAGTTTTTTGTTGAAGATTTCTGAAAGTATTTCCATTTATTTGAGTTTTATTTTCACACATCGGATTTGATATTGTGTTAAGTAAGTAGGCAGCTCGGCTTACATCTAAAACTGAATCTTTTCCGATTTCAAACTTCTCAAAGTTGATTTTTTTATTTAAGATTTTATCTATTGCACTTAGGTTAGCTTTAAAAGAATAAGAGTTTTGAGGTTTCGAGAGATTTGCCATTTCTTGCAATTTGTTGACTTTAGCGTTTTCTATCCAAAAGGATAAGAAATTACTGTTTTCAACTTCACATGAATTACAATTTAATTGTGCCTTGTTTAGGTTAATTAAAATGCTGTCGGTAAGATTAGATTTTGATTGTAAATAAGCTAAATTGGTTAAGAGCTTACTTTCCGTGGGGTATTTTTTTAAGCCTTCTTGTAAAGCAAATAGTGCATCGAAATACATATTTTCGCTTTCTAGACTAGCACTTAATCCCGCAAATGAAAAAGGACTTGGATTGGTTTGGATGGCTTGTTTAAAGAAAAAAGCCGCATTTATTCTATCTTTTTGGGTTAATGCCATAGATGCTAAAGAAATGTTGGCTTTGTGATTGTATAAATGATAATGAGTAGAAACTTTATAAAAGGTTTCAGCAGATTTAAGGTCTCCTTCCTCCAAATAAAAATCTGCTATAGCGTTGTTATAAGCGGCATTTACAAGATAATATGAATAGTAATTATTGACGGAAAATAACAATCCTATTATAAACACAGCAGCAACTCGTGATAAAATTAAACGACTAAATGGGGATTTGTAAAGTACTTTTTGTACATCCAATCCTTTTTTAAATAATTGTAAAAAGTTAATCAAAACATAAATGAAAAAGCAAATTCCCATGGCTAATTGGCTAAAAACCACTAAGTCTTCCATAAGTTCAATTAGGGCGTCGTTAGCACTAGCATAGGCAAAAGCGAATGTTCCTGAGGTTGTCAATGCCATGCCTAAATAAATCCAAACTCCTGAGCGATCAAAACTAAACCATTCTCTGTGTTCTACTATTTTTTTAAAACCCCAAAAGCCTAAAAATAAGCTACTTATAAATAGCACTAATGGGTGAATTATAAATGAACTTGTTTCTATAATTTTTATTCTTTCAAAATATATCAACAATAAATTTGTCAAATACACTAAAGAAACTACCAAAAATTGTAGGAGTGAACTTTTGGTTTTTACGGAGTTTTTTGAAACTAACCAAACCAAACTCGCAAAAATCTCATGTGATATAAGGAAAATAAAAATTGCCGATAGTGCAAGCATACCTATAAGACCATATGCTGCTATTGATAAAATAGGTTGATTAATTAAAGAAAATTTTAATAAAATAATGAGTAAGGCTACAATCACAATTGTCCAGATTCCAAGAATTTGGAATGTGGAAAGCTTATTTTGATAGATATTTGAAAAATAATAAGTAATTCCAAAAACTAAAAAAGCCAGAAAAAAAGCAAATGAATTAGTGGCTAAAAAGGCATTTTCTAGTCTAAGCGAAATAAGAAAACCAGCAAAAGCCAAGGTCCCCGCCAAAAACCAAATTCCTCTAAGACGAGAAGTTCCAATTAAGATAAAAAGTAATCCAAATAGGCCAGAAAACACCAAAACATAATATGAAAGTGTATTTATTTTAACTAAGGATGGGATGTAGTGCTCTTTAATATACCAAATGGGAGACGAAGAAGAAAACACCAAATTGCCATCAGTTGAGAAATTTGAACTAATGACCTTTTCATTCATTTCACTTAATACATCCCAATGGAGCACATTTTCAAGCCCTAAATAATTGGAATACAGAAGATAAAGTAACAAAACAAATAGAATAGAAATACTAACAAAAAAAAGAATTTTTTCCTTATTAGCCCAGGTTCTCCAGAAATTTAAATATTCGTTCATGAAATTTTATTTTTTTATTGGTATTTTTATTAAAGGAAAAAAAAATTCAAAATTCAAAATGCTTAATATGACTATTTACTATATTTGTCAAATTTTTACCATTGATTTTTTATTATGACTATCCATAAAGAAGGAATCGGCTCCTTAGTAATATCTGCAATTACCCTTGCAATTATTTATAGTGTTGTAAAACATTTTATGCCAGACCAAGATGTTTTGCACAACGTAATTTTTGGAATTTGTTTATTCTTATTTTTGGTAGTTTTACAATTCTTTCGCAAACCTACAAGAAAAACCCCAATTAATCCAAATCATATTATTGCACCAGCCGATGGAAAAGTAGTAGTGATAGAGGAAGTTGTAGAAACAGAGTATTTTAACGGTCCAAAAAGACAAATTTCCATATTTATGTCTCCAATAAATGTTCATGTCAATTTTAATCCGCTTTCAGGAATAATTTCTTATTTTAAATACCATCCTGGCAAGTACTTGGTTGCCTGGCATCCTAAAAGTAGTACAGAAAATGAAAGAACTACAGTTGTGACTAAGCACGAAAATGGTACAGAGGTTTTGTTTAGACAAATAGCAGGTGCCATGGCTAGAAGAATATGCTGGTATGTAAAAGAGGGTGATATTGTAAAACAAGGAGAGGAGTTTGGCTTTATTAAGTTTGGGTCAAGAGTAGATATTTATTTGCCTTTAAATGCTAAAATTTTAGTTAATTTAGAAGATAGGCCTGTTGGCGGGGAAACTGTAATTGCAGAATTGGTGTAAGAATAGTTTTGATATTTTTCTTTACTATTATTTATTTTAAAAAGATTTTTATGCTCCTTCCTTATTTTAATAAATACTATATTGAAGCGGGACTAGATGAAGCTGGGCGAGGCTGCTTGGCGGGGCCAGTTATGGCAGCGGCAGTAATTTTACCCAAAGACTACGGGCATCCTTGGCTAAATGACTCTAAACAACTTAACAAGGACCAAAGACTTGAACTGCGTGCCGAAATAGAAAACAGTGCTTTAATTTGGGCTGTTGCAGAGGCTTCGAATCAAGAAATTGACCAAATCAACATATTAAAAGCTAGCTTTTTAGCTATGCACCGAGCTGTAGAAATGATTTCGGAGAAAATTATTCCAGAGCATTTATTGGTAGACGGAAACAGATTTATACCTTATCCCCAGATTTTACATACGTGCATCATAAAAGGGGATGCAAAATATTTATCTATTGCGGCAGCTTCAATTTTGGCAAAAACCTATCGTGACGAACGTATGGAGGCATTGGCCAAAGAGTATCCAAGATATAAATGGCAACAAAACGCTGGCTACCCAACTATTTTTCATAGAAAAGCCATTTTAGAATATGGCTATAGCCCATATCACCGTTTGACTTTTAATGTGAAGGTGTAGTATAAGAGTCTTTGAAAATAGAATTTTGTTTAATCAGATATTTCTTTTCTTAATGGCAAGTTCTTTTACTCTAAGTGATAAATCAAAGAATAGGCCGTGCCAAACAAAAATACCCATCAGCTCAAGGGAGATACGAAATTGAACTCTTATATGATATACACAACAAAACCGTTGTAGAAATGAATTGGTCACTCAATGCCCAAAAAGAAAAACAGGCTA
>JANOMP010000327.1:0-25179 GCA_031420365.1 Cytophagaceae bacterium | reverse complement strand
TAATAATAATAATAATATTAATTATATAAACCACTAACTATAAACAAGTTAAACCTATACCTAATTATTATTCGAAAGGAATAGACTATTTTTTTTAATTATTTTATATGTTTACAAAAGTATTTAATTATTTTTGGCATGATAAATGTGAAAGCTACTTTAAACGTCCCTAATAACCAATTGATTTAACTCTACCAAAATGCAAAAATTATCCTTAAGTCAATCACTTCAACAGAGGCTTTCTCCTCAACAAATTCAGTTTATTAAATTATTACAAATTCCAACTGCAGAGCTTAACCAAAGAATAGAAGAAGAACTCGAAATTAATCCCGCTTTAGAAGAAGGTATGGATATAGCGGAAAAAACAAAAGCTGAGAGCTTTGGTGATGAAAACTTTGGTGATGATAACTATAATAATTCTTCTCCAGGTGACGATGATTATAAAGATGATTACAATGAATTTGATAGCCTAGATCAACATGGTTTAAGTAATATAGATATAAAAGAATATATAAACCAAGATGAATATTCTGGTTACAAAATGGCAAGCGATGGATGGGGTGAGGAGGAAAAAGACTCTCTTCCTGTAATTTCAATAGATACCTTGGCTGAATCTTTAAATCAACAACTTGGTTTTTTATTGTTAAGTGAAAGAGAAACAATTATTGGAGAACAATTAATTGGATCAATTGAAGATGACGGATATTTAAGAAGACCCTTACGTTCAATTTGTAATGATTTAGCTTTTGGACAAAATATATATGCCTCAGAAGAAGAAATTTTATCTTTATTGAAAAAAATACAAAAATTTGAACCTGCTGGAATTGGAGCAAGAGATTTACAAGAATGCTTAATTCTACAGCTTGAAAAAAACAGAAATACATTAGAAAATAATATAGCACTCACCATTTTAGAAGATTATTTTGAAGAGTTTACTAAAAAACACTTTGACAAAATTCAAAAAAAGTTAAATCTAGATGAAGAAACTCTTAAAAAATCACTAAGTCTAATCACAAGACTAAATCCAAAGCCAGGGAGTCTATCAGGAAGTGAAAATACTGCTGCTTATTTAATGGCAGATTTTATTGTGTCTTCACAGAATGGAAAATTAGAAATAATTTTAAATTCAAAAAATGCACCTCAACTTAGAGTGAGTCGCTCTTTTTCAGAAATGCTTGAAACTTATGATAAAAGTGATAAACAAAATAAGAATATTAAAGAAACAGTGAGTTTCGTTAAACAAAAGCTTGATGCTGCCAAATGGTTTATTGACGCCATCAAACAAAGACAACAAACGCTACTTAAAACCATGGAGGCCATAGTAATTTATCAGGGCGAATTCTTTGAAGAAGGAGATGAGAATAAACTTAAACCTATGATTTTAAAAGATATTGCTGAGAAAATTGAAATGGATATCTCAACCGTATCAAGAGTTGCCAATAGTAAATCTGTGCAAACAGATTTTGGAATTTATCAATTAAAATACTTCTTCTCTGAAGGTATTGCCACTGACTCAGGGGAGGATGCTTCAAGTCGTGAAGTAAAAAATATTTTAAAAGAGTTGATTGAAAATGAACCAAAACACTCTCCCCTTTCTGATGATAAGCTAGAAAAATTATTAAAAAAACGAGGATATAACATTGCTAGAAGGACTGTAGCAAAATATAGAGAGCAATTGGCTATTCCAGTGGCAAGGTTGAGAAAAGAAATGTAAACATAAAAAAATGATTTATATTTGTATTCTTTAGAAATTCCTGAAAATTAAGTAAACGGCTTTAAGGTGTCAAACAAATTAGCAAAAATCATATCTTATTTATTTCATCCTATTTTCTTGCCTTTTTGTTTTTTAATTTTGCTTTATTACATATCACCTTCTTCTTTATACTTAAATGCATTCAACATAGGTAATTTCTTTACTCTAAGTCTAATTGTATTAACTTATACCTGTATTTTTCCAATTTTATTGATTTATTGGTTATTTAAAAAAAAACATATCTCAACTCTTCACATCGATCAAAGAAGTGAAAGGCCAAAAGTCTATTTTATGATTGCTAGCTTTTACATTGCTCTTTCCTACTTTTTATATACCAAAGGAGGAATATTAAAACCTACCTCAGTATTATTAATAATAATGTCAACAAATATTATAGGTTTGGGTCTTATTTCCTTTAAAACAAAAATAAGTGCTCATATTGCCGCCATATCAGGAATATTGGGCATTTGCGTTATGTTAAATATTAAATTTAATGAAGCCGCTCTTTTTAAACCTATAATTTTTATACTAATTTTGTCTGGCTGCATTGCATCATCTAGATTGAAATTAGGAGCTCATACTTTAAATCAAATACTATTAGGTTTCTCTTGGGGCTTATTAAACAGCATTATGGGAATCATTTTTCTTTTTTAAAATGAACATCAAAATTGGAACAAGAGGCAGTTTATTAGCCTTATGGCAAGCTAATTTCATAAAAAATCAGCTTGAAAACAAAGGTTTAAATACAGAAATAATAATTATTGAAACCAAGGGGGATAAAATTTTGGACAAAACCTTGTCCAAAATTGGCAGTAAAGGTGTATTTACTGAAGAATTAGAAACACAATTATTAAATGGTAGTATTGATATTGCTGTTCATAGTGCAAAAGATTTACAATCAGACTTAGGAGAAGAATTAGAAATAATTGCATTTTCGGAAAGAGAAAAATCAAATGATGTATTGATAAGTCATTTGCCCAAATTAAATCTTCACAGTAATAAAATTGTTATTGGAACATCCTCAACAAGAAGGGTGGCAATGCTAAAAGCAAATTTTCCAAAAAACAAGATTGTGGCCATGAGGGGAAACCTCCAAACCAGAATAAAAAAAATGGAGGCAGGAGGATGTGATGCCTTAATGTTGGCTTTTGCTGGAGTTCATAGAATGCATTACGATAATTTGATTATTCATGAATTTAGTACCACTGAGCTAGTGCCCCCAGTAGGCCAAGGTACGATAGCAATTGAAGCTTCAAAAAAATTAGAGCTTGAGAAAAGAATAACTATCAGATCAATATGCAACCATCCTGAAACCGAAAACTGTCTATTAGCAGAACGGCAGTATTTAAAAGTACTTAAAGGAGGATGTTCCATACCAGTATTTGGAAATGCTATTAATATAAATAATAAAATTTCATTAACAGCAGGAATAATTAGTTTAGACGGAAAAGACAAAATTCAAGAAACAATTTTACAAGATTTAGAAAGTGCTGAAGAAATAGGCACGATAATGGCAGAAAAGATATTAAATTTAGGAGGAAAAGAAATTTTAGAAAAAATAAAAACTCAATTACAAAAATGAAACTTTGGATTATTTCAATAACCATATTACTCAGCACATTTCGAACAGAAGCACAAAAAAAGAAAAGAACAGATCAATTAATCACTTTGAACACTAGTTTAGGAACCGCCCATATTGTACTATATGATGAAACTCCTCTTCATAAAGCGAATTTCTTAAAATTAGTAAAAAGTAAATTCTATGACAGTCTCCTTTTTCATAGAGTTATTGAAAATTTTATGATTCAAGGAGGAGACCCTGACTCAAAAAATGCTAAACCTGGAGCTATTTTAGGCTCAGGGTCAATTAAATTAGATAATATACCATTTGAATTTACTCCTTTACGAGTTCACAAAAAAGGTGCTTTAGCTGCCGCTAGAAATAACAATCCTGAAAAAAAATCAAGCCCTTGTCAATTTTATATTGTCCAAGGGAAAAAGCTAGATGATGGAGAAATTGGTAAGGTTGAAAAATCTAATGAAATAACTTATTCTAATAAACAAAAAGCAGATTACGTTGCGATTGGAGGAACACCAGCGTTAGATAATAAATATACTGTTTTTGGAGAAATGCTTGATAATTTTGAACTTATAGATAAAATTGCTACAGCCCAAAAAGATGAATCTAATAGACCAGTTACAGACGTAAAAATGTTTATTAAAGCAAAGAAAATGAGAAGAAAGAAAATTTCAAAAAAATATAAATATTCGTACCTTTAGATTTCTTTCAACAAATTATTGTTTTAAAATTTAATTCTTGAAAAAAATACTTGTAACAGGCTCAAATGGCTTACTCGGTCAAAAACTAATTGAAAAATTAGTTCAAAATACTAAATTTGAAATTATTGCAACTGCAAAAGGCATTAATAGACTTCCTTTTAAAGCCGGGTATAAATATTTTCCATTAGATATTACAATAGAAAAAGAAATTTCAGATCTCTTTGAAAAAGAAAAACCTGATTTTGTAATTCATACAGCTGCCATGACTAATGTAGATCTATGTGAAACAGAAAAAGAAGATTGCTGGCAATTGAATGTAAAGGCAGTTGAATACTTAATATTAGCCTGCCAAGCAAACAATTCATTCTTAATTCATTTATCTACAGATTTTATTTTTGATGGTCTAAATGGCCCCTACACAGAAGAAGGCGATGCAAATCCTTTAAGTTTCTACGGATGGAGTAAATACGCAGCTGAAAAATTAATAATAAATAGTTCAATCAATTGGGCTATAGCTAGAACAGTATTAGTTTATGGAATTGCCCATGATATGAGTAGATCAAACATTATTTTATGGGTAAAAAATTCTCTAGAAACTGGTAAAAGTATTAAAGTGGTTAATGATCAGTGGCGTACACCAACTTTAGCGGAAGATTTAGCGGATGGTTGTATTTTAATAGCAGAAAAAGAAGCAAAAGGCATTTTTAATATTTCAGGAAAAGATTTATTAAACCCTTTTCAAATGGCTATAATGACAGCTGACTTTTTTGATTTAGACAAATCTTTAATTACTGAGGTGGATGGTTCAATCTTTAAACAAGAAGCTAAAAGACCTGCAAAAACTGGATTTATTTTAGACAAAGCCATTTCTACTTTAGGGTATAAACCAAAAACCTTTAATGAAGGAATCGAATTTTTAGCAAAACAAATAAGTTAAAAATTCTAAGGTTCAATAAATTTTACCAATTTTATTTTTAACAATTCTTTCGATTGGCTATAAATATACCCAACAACTGCCAACGTCATTATTCCTCCAAAAAGTACGGAAGGGACTACTCCTAACATTTTAGCAGCAATTCCTGACTCAAATGCACCTAATTCATTAGAAGTACTTACAAATATTCCATTAACAGAACTTACTCTTCCTCGCATATTATCAGGTGGTAATATTTGAAGGATAGTGGAACGTATTACAACACTAATGCTATCGAATGCTCCAGTAAAGAACAGTGCAATTAATGTTATAAATAAATTTTCTGAAACAGCAAATACTAAAGTTGCTATTCCAAAACCAGCAACAGCTAATAGCATATTACGCCAAGCATGAATGGTTGGTGGAAAATACGCTGTAACTAACATTACCAATACCGCCCCTACTCCTGGAGCTGCTCTTAACAAACCCAATCCTTCTATACCAACGTTTAAAATATCTTTGGCATAAATTGGTAGAATTGCAATAACTCCTCCAAAAAGTACAGAAAACATATCCAAAACTATAGAATACCACATTATTTTATTCTCTTTCACAAAAACAAATCCTTCTTTTAAACTTTCTATTATAGAAGCAGTGTTTTGATTTTTTACTGGCTTTTTCTCTATTTTTGAGGCAAAATAAATTGTAATAAATAAAATCAACAACACAATATAAAGTGAATTAATTAAACCAACATAGGCATATAAAAAACCTCCAAAAACTGGCCCAATAATTCTACCTATTTGCCAAAATTGCGAACTCCAAGAGGCTGAATTTGAATAATGTTCTGGCTTAACCAAAAAAGGTTTTAATGAAGACCACGCTGGGCTATAAAATCCTCTTGCAATGCCGAAAATTAGGACACATAAATAGATTACCCATGGCTGATTTTCTGGAGAAAGCATAATTTTAAAAGATGGAGAAAGAAAAACAATAAGTAAAATAGTTACCAAGGCAACAATACCAAAACTTAATAAATAAATATATTTTTTTTCATACTTATCTGCCACATAGCCTCCAAACAAGGCCAATGAAATATAAGGTATAGCTTCAAACAAACCTACTAAACCCAAAGCTAGCGGGTCGTTTGTGAGTTCATATAAATAATAGGAGATTATTATTTCTTGAATTAAAATTGCTACAGTAAAAAGAAATTGAGCATAAACAAAATATCGAAACTCCCGATAACGAAGAGAAGCATAAGGATCCATAAAAAATAATTAAATGTAAGCAACTTTTCTTAAAAAAAATCATCTTTAAAGAGGTCTAATTAATAAACTTCATTGTTATTAAAATAATTCTCAATTAATTAAAGTTTTATAACAAAAAAAATAAAATATTATGAAAAAGCTAATTTTTATGTTGTGTATTTTAGTATTTTCTGGTTGTGACAAGTTATTGTTTAAAGAGGGTGTGCCACCAAGAGGTTACGAAACTAAAGAGTTTAGTCTCTCAAATTTTGATAGAGTAGAACTTAATAATGCTTTTTATGTAACAATAAAGAAAGCAAGTATTTCAAAAATATCAGCAAAAGGCTCTGGAGATGACTTAGACGATTTAGAAGTTATAGTAACTAATGGAAAACTAGATATAAGATACGATGACAGAATAAGAATCAAAAAACCTCAACGCTATAAAATGGAAATAGAAATCTCAACTCCAAACCTTGTAGAGTTGGAAGGCAAATCGGCTTCTGATACAGAAATATCTGGCTTTGAGATGTATACAAATTTTACAGCAAAAATTTCAGGAGCATCCGTTTTAAGACTAAAAAACACCGTAAACAATTTAACTGCAAGTATTACAGGGGCATCAAAGGTTATTCTCCCTCTTCAAGTAACTAAAATAGATGCAGAAATATCAGGTGCTTCTAGTCTTGATGCCTTTGATTCAAATAGTACAGAAGCTTATCTTGAGCTTTCGGGTGCAAGTAGAGCGGAGTTAAGTGTTTCAAAAACTTTATCAATTAAAGCAAGCGGAGCGAGTAAGGTAAGCTATAAGGGAAATCCTGAGGTAAAAGAAGATCTATCCGGTGCAAGCAAAGTTGTGAAAAAATAAAATTTGAATATAAAATAGGAGGGCGAATCCCTCCTATTTTATTTAAAGCAATTCACCAATATTTGTATCTTCGTTTATAAAAGGTTGTTTGTATAACCTTTTTCCAGTTGCTTTATAAAAAGCGTTAGCCAAAGCTCCTCCAGTTGGAGGTAAAGCAGGTTCACCCAAACCAGTTGGATCCACCCCATTATCAATAAAATAAGCATCAACTTCTGGAACTTCATTAAACTTTATCAATCTATAAGTACCAAAATTGTTTTGTTGAGGAACACCTTCTTCAAAATTTAAGTTTCCATACATTGCGTGTCCAATTCCATCCACTATTGCACCATAAATTTGATTTCTTGCCCCGCTTTGGTTTATTACGATTCCACAATCTGTAACAGCAAATACTTTTTTCAAAATTGCTTTCCCTTTTTTAACTTCCATTTCAGCAACTTGTGCTACATAGGAATTATGCGAAAAATAAACACTGAATCCTTGAGATACACCTTTTTTGGTTTTTCCCCATTTAGACCTTGAGGCTGCTGTTTTTATAACTTCCTCAAATCTAGCTGGTTCATATGTAATATTACCGACAGGATTTTTCTTTACTTTTTCTAATAAGTCAAGCCTAAACTGTACCGCATCTTTTCCAGCAGCTAAAGCAACTTCATCTAAAAATGCTTGCTCAGCATACGCTAAAAAATTTGTTATTGGAGCTCTCCATGGTCCAGTAGTTATATCCGACTTATAATCCAAAGATTCTATAAGCACATTTTCAACAGCTCCAACTGGAAAATTATCTTGTCTAGTAGCGTTTCCAGCATTTAAGCTTACTCCTTTGAGCATAAAACCAGTCATCTCTCCCGACTTATTTAATGCAGCTTTAAATTTATATCTAACTGCAGGTCTGTAAATTCCTCCTGCCATATCATCTTCTCTTGTCCATAAAAGTTTTATAGGAGCTTTTACTATGCTTGATAACTCGGCTGCTTCCAATGCATAATCGTTATTTAATCTTCTGCCAAAACCACCACCCATTTTGGTAAGTTCAACAGTAATATTTTCAACAGGAATTTTCAATAAATTTGCAACTTGATTTTGAGCATTTTGTGGGGTTTGCGTTGGTCCTACTAATCGCACTTTGTTTTCCTTTACATCTGCAAAGAAATTCATGGGTTCCATTGCGTTGTGAGGTAAAAAAGGACATTGATATTCTGCCTCCACCACTTTAAAAGCTTCTTTAAAAGCTTTTTCAACATCCCCATCTTTTCTTCTAATTTCAGACTTAGGATTGTTCATCAAATCAGTAAAAATCTGATTATGAATTTTATCGTTTTCTAATTTTTTATCTGTAATCCATTCAATTTTAAGAGCTTTTCTAGCTTTCATTATTGGCCAATTAGATTTACCGACTATTGCTACTTTATCTTTAAATGAAACAACATTTACAATTCCATCAATTTTTTTAGCATCAGTGGCATCAAAACCTTTTAATTTCTGACCAAAACCTGGGGCTCTCACTATCTGAGCGTACAACATACCCTCTTCTCTATAATCTATTCCAAAAACAGGATTACCTAATAAAATATCCTTATTATCAACGCTTTTTGTAGTTTTTCCAATAAGTTTAAAATCTGACTTCGATTTAAGTGGAATTTCAGTGGGAAGTGTAACTTTAGATGCATCGTTTACCAATTCACCAAACGAAAAATTCTTTCCATTTCCGTCAGAAACAATTCCATTTTCGACTTTAATTTTACTCCTATCCGTCTGCATCTTTTTTGAAGCAGCCTCAACTAAAGCCCATCTAGCGGATGCGCCCGCTTTTCTTAGTCGTTCCCAAGAATGTTTAATAGCACCGCTCCCACCTGTAAGTTGTCTATCAAAACGCTTTGTGTCTAATGCTGCTTGCTTCACAACTACTTTACTCCAATCTACGTCTAACTCTTCCGCAACTATTAAGGCAAATGCAGTCTTAATTCCTTGCCCAATTTCAGGATTTGGAGAATATATAGTAACTAACCCGTCTGAACCAATTGTTAAATATGAATTAAATAAAGACCCTTCTAAAATACTTTTTTTAGTAACTATTTCTGCCTTTGCAGCATCACTAAATCCTATAATTAAAACTCCTGAACTCAAAACTATATTTCTTAGAAAATCTCTTCTACTTTTATTATTTTCCATTATTATTATTTTTTAGATAGTTTAGCAGCTAATTTAACAGCGTCTTGAATTCTATGATAAGTACCACATCTGCAAATGTTTCCAGACATTGCTACAGAAATTTCTTCATCCGAAGGATTAGGATTACCAGCAATTAATGCAGAAGCTGACATCATCTGACCAGCTTGGCAATACCCACATTGCGGAACATCTAATTCATCCCAAGCTATCTGTACTGCATGGGAACCATCTACTGAAAGACCTTCAATTGTTGTAATTTTACTGTCTCCTACACTTGAAATAGGTAAAACGCAGGAACGAACAGGCACTCCATTTAAATGAACTGTGCAAGCACCACATTGTGCTACTCCGCAACCATATTTAGTACCGCACAAGTTAAGATCATCTCTTAAAACCCAAAGCAATGGAGTGTCTTCCGCCACTTCCACTTTTTGCTTGATTCCGTTAATACTTAATGTAAATTGAGCCATTTGGTTTTGATTATAAAATATTCTACTAATATAGCACTAATTAATTTATTTTAAAAAAAAATAGATGAAAATATAAATAAAGAAGACCAAATCTATTTAGATAAACATCTAATTTAGAAGTATCTTTTATTTAATCAACTTTTTTTTATTTTTAAAAGATGGCTTTGAAATAATTAAAGACCAAATAAATGCAGCTAAACCCAAAGTTACTACAAAAATAATTCCGTGCATTGTATGTAAAAACGTTGCTAGATTTATACCTTCTTCTGAGTTTAGGCCATACAAAACTACTATTTTACCAACCAAAAAATGATAACTACCAATTCCTCCCAATGTAGGTGCTGCCATTGCAATTGAGCCCATCACCAAAATAGTTAAAACCGCCAAAAATGACAAATTATTACCAATTGGCACCGCTTTACATAATAAAAATGTAGAAAAGAAATATAAACTCCAGATAAACAAAGTATGAAAAACGAAGACCCAAGGATTTTTTAACTTTAGGACACTACCAAAACCTGAAAGCAACCCATGAAGTATTAGCCAAATCTTTTTGACCAGCGGTGTTTTTAATAGTTTAATTTTATATTTTCTGAAAAAAAATACAAAAAGAGCAAAAAACACAAAACTAAAAATTAAAATAACAAAAAGTAACGATGAGTTTTTAAACTTATTTCCAATTTGTTCATCCATTAAGCCTTTTACTCTTTGAAATTCTAGAGCTAGATTTAATAAAACCAAAAGCCCCAAAACGAGAACATCAATAACTCTCTCTGCTATTACTGCTCCAAACGACTTTTCAAAGGGAATGTTATCTGATTTCTGTAAACTAGCCGATCTTGCAAACTCACCAGCTCGTGGTAAAATCAAATTAGTAATATAACCAAGTAAAACGGCAATAGTTGTATTAGACAAGGAAGCTTTATATCCTAATGGTTCTAACATAAGATTCCAGCGAAATGCTCTACTTGTATGAGCTCCAAACGCCACTATAAGTGCAAGACCAACATAAAAATAATTTGCATCTTTAAAATTCTGAATGGTGCTAAATAAATCAATATCCTTAAAAACCCAGTACAATAATCCACCTCCCAAACCAAAGGGTACAGCATATTTCAGTATTTGTTTCAAATCTTATTTAATTAAAATGCTACTCGATTATTCTCGTCTGGAAAAACTACAATAGGCTTATGCGCTACGGCTTCATCTGGAGTCATCCAAGCATAAGAAATAATAATAATTATATCTCCAGGTTGTGCTTTTCTAGCCGCGGCTCCATTAAGGCATATAATTCCAGTATTTCTTTTTCCTTTTATCGCATAAGTTTCTATCCTTTCTCCATTGTTATTATTTACAATTTGTACTTTTTCATTCTCCGTTATCCCTGCAGCCTCCAAAAGCGCTTCATCTATTGTAATACTTCCTACATAATTCAGTTCGGCTTGTGTAACTTTAACTCTATGAATTTTCGACTTGAAAATATTAACCAACATTAATTCCTTATTTTTAGCAAAATTACAAAGATTCTTTAATAATCAATTAGGTTTTTGGAATAGGAATTTTTCTGTAAATTCAATTATGAGTACCTTTGCACCAAATTTAATAACAAAAATGGCCAAACCTCAAATTTTCTTTACACCAGGACCTGCAGAATTGTATCCAAAATTTGAAATCTACCTACAAGATTTTATGGATTTACAATTGGGTTCAATCTCTCATAGAAGTGGCCAATTTAAAAAAATATATGAGCATACAGACGAACAATTAAGAATACTCCTTAATATCCCTTCAGAAAACGCTATTATGTTCGCTGGTTCGGCATCAGAAATTTGGGAAAAAGTACTACTTTCCTTAGTTGAACACGAGTCATTCCATTTAGTAAATGGTTCATTTTCCGAGAAATTTTGGCAATATGGATTAGGATTGAAGAAGCATGCATTGGCTCAAACAAAACCATTAGGTGAGGGCTTTTCGTACAATGAAATTGAGGTACCCGAGTATGCAGAATTAATTTGTGTTACTCAAAACGAAACTTCTACTGGAGTACACACTAGGGAAGCGGATATTCATAAGTTAAAAAGGAGCCATGCTAATAAACTATTGGTAGTGGACATGGTATCATCAGCACCCATTCCTGATTTAGATTTTTCATTGATTGATAGTGCATTTTTTTCTGTACAAAAATCATTTGGACTTCCTGCTGGCCTAGGAGTTTGGATAGCTAACGAAAAGTGCTTAGAAAAAGCAAATTCACTAAAATCTAAGGGAATTTGTATTGGAGCACACCATGATCTGCCCACACTTTGGAAAAATGGCAAAATTTTTCAAAATCCAGCCACTCCCAATGTTATGGGAATTTATTTGCTTGGACGAGTTGCAGAAGACATGAATTGTATAGGAATAAATACTATAAGAAAAGATACTGATGAAAAAGCAAAGAAGATTTACAAATTCTTTTCCAATATTCCAGAATTCAGCATTTCCGTAAAAAATACTGATTGGAGATCTAAAACAGTAATAGTTATCGACTCAAAAAAACCGTCAAATGAAATAATTGCAAAATTAAAAGAGCAGAATCTTATTGTAGGTGCGGGATACGGTGCAAACAAAAATTCACAGATTAGAATATCAAATTTTGTAGCCAACTCAATGGAGCAAATCGAAATATTGCTCAATGCATTAGAAAAACTATAGAAAAAATTTGAGATTAAAATAATATTTCTTAAATTTGCACCCCAATCGAGGAACAAAAGATTTTAATTATATAAATAAAATGAAAAAAGACATTCATCCGAGTTATAGAGAAGTAGTATTCTGGGATTTAACTTCTGACTATAAGTTTTTGAGCCGCTCATGTGTAGAAACTAAAGAGTCTATAGTTTTTGAAGATGGAAAGGAATATCCAGTTTGTAAAGTTGAAGTAAGCTCGCAATCGCATCCTTTTTACACTGGTAAAAACGTATTATTAGATACAGCTGGCCGTGTTGACAAGTTCAACAAGCGCTATGGAAAAAAATAAATATATTTTACTCTTTAAAAAGCCTTTTCTAAAATTTAGAAAAGGCTTTTTTGTTGACATTTACTAGCGGTTGTAAAAAAACCGATAAAATAACCAATATCCCTCCCAAGTAAAACCCGTAAGACATTTTCTCTTTTCCTCCAAAAAATACAAAAGCCAAAATAACACCATAAATTGGCTCCATATTTAAACTTAAATTTGCACTAAAAACGGAGATATGTTTTAATAATTTCAACATTTCTACATAAGGTATAACTGTACAAATTATTCCTAAAATACTTAACCAAACCCAATCTTGCCCCGAAATCAATAAGTCAGACCAATTAATGAATTTATAATAAGAAAAAAGAGGAAGTAATATTAAAACTACCAAAAATGAACCAAAAAGCTCATAAAATGAAATTACCAAACTATCGTGTTTATGGGTTAAAGTAGAATTAAAAATTGAAAAAAGCGCGGCTAAAAATGCACCAACCAAGCCTAAAGCGATTCCACTAAAGTATTTAAATTCAAAATTGAAAATTAAGCCAATTCCAATAATTGCAACTGAACCAAAAGACACTTCAACCCATTTTATGCTTGTTTTCTTAATCAATGGCTCTAACAAACAAGAGAAAAAAGAAGTAGTAGAATAGGCAACTAAACTAATTGATACAGTGGATAATCTTGCTGATCCAAAAAAACAAAGCCAATGAAAGCCCATTAAAAATCCAACTGACATTAAAACTAAAATAGATTTAGCTTCAATTTTGACTACTTTTTGTTTTAGCTTAATTAAAAAAAATAATCCAATAGTCGCAATTAAAGAACGAAATAAGACAATCAAAACTGGGGAACAGCTAATTAATTGACCTAAAATAGCCGTAAATCCTAATAAAATAATAATTGAATGTAATTTTAAATAATACTTGATCATAAGTAAAAAAAGCTCAAGTTGAATCTTCAACTTGAGCCTTTGTTTAGTCCATTCTACCTTTAATATTTTTTAATGCCCTAACAACTTCTGATCCTTCCTTGGAAGGAAGTGTGCTTTTTTTTTACGTTTATCCTCTCTATTAAGCAATATCCTTTGCTTTACGTTCATCCAATGCTCGTAAAGTTTTGATTCCCTCAAAAAATTCCAAAACTCAAGTTTTTTACCTTCTTTTGATAAACCACTAGCTTCCTCTGGGTCGAATTTCATTCCAGTGCACAAACAATGGGCACGATTGGTTCTATTTAATATATCATAATTTACACAACTGGAACACCCTTTCCAAAAATCAGCCTCTTTTGGAAGTTCTGAAAACGGAACAGGAATATAACCTAATTCAGAATTAATTTTCATAACTGCCATACTTGTAGTTAATCCAATAATTTTAGCATTTGGATATTTTGATCTTGATAAATCAAACACTTTTGATTTAATAGCCGTAGCCATACCGCTTTTTCTATAATCCGGATGAACTATTAAGCCTGAATTAGCTACAAATTTACCATGATCCCATGTTTCAATATAGCAAAACCCTACCCATTCACCAGATTTGGTAGTTGCAATTATTGCTTTACCTTCTTGCATTTTTTTTCTCAAATACTCTGGGGAACGCTTCGCTATTCCAGTACCTCGTGCTTTGGCACTGTTTTCCATTTCTAAACAAATTTGCTCTGCGTAGGGCAAATGGTTTTCAGTTGCTAATTGAACAATATAATTGTCAATAATAGTATTTTCTATTTTATTCATCGTCATTTGACAAGGCCTAACCTCTAAATGGAGACGGTGTATCCGCTTTTTTAAATTTTGAAAAATTAATTTTGTGAAGGAAAAAGGAATTCGCTTATAAGCAAACGCATTTTATCTTTGGGCCCTTGCGGACCTAAGTCGTCGAAACGGTGATATGGGAAATGTTATATTTTGCATTGTTTAAGCTACAAATATAGAACTAAAATAAAAAAAAACTTATTTTTTTTTATTTAATTTTTTGTTAACAAAATGTCAGATTTTAATTTAAAAATATTAAAATGCTAATAATTAACTACTTATCATCTTCTATTGTCATGATTTTCATACATACTTAAATAACTTAAATAACGACTATGTGCTATTTTTTCATTATCTAAAGCATCTTTTACAGCACAATGAGGCTCATTTATATGCATACAATTATGAAACTTACATAAACCAAGCAGTTCTCTAAACTCTGGAAAATAATGTGCAAGTTCAGAATTATCAATTTCCATTAGTCCTAATTCTTTAATACCAGGCGAATCTATAATAAAAGTATTTTTAGATATTTCATACATTTCAGCAAAAGTAGTAGTGTGAACTCCTTTGTTAGAAAAAGTTGATATTTCATTAATTGGCAAATCAAGATTAATGTCCAATAAATTAATTAAAGAAGATTTACCCACACCTGAATGTCCTGACACCAAAGAAACTTTATTTTTTAATGCTGCTTTAAATGGTTTTATTCCTACTTTATCTTCCACAGATGTTACTAGGCACCCATATCCTAATGATTTATATAAGCTAATTAACTCTTCTTGAAATAGTGCTCCAACTTCATTAAGTAAATCAAATTTATTAAAAACCAAAAGTACAGGAATTCGAAATGTTTCCGCGGTAACCAACATTCTATCAATAAAACCTAAAGATGTTTTAGGACTGGCTAAGGTAACAATTAGCACTAATTGATCAATATTACAGGCCAATAAATGACCATGTGCTGTCTTATGCACAGATTTACGAATAACATAATTTTTTCTAGGAATTATTTCAGCAATAACACCTGTATTTTCTACTTCATCTTCAACAAAAAACCTAACTCTGTCTCCCACAGCCAAGGGATTAGTAACTTTTAAATTCTTGATTTTAAATTTACCTTTCAATCTGCACGAAATCATATTTCCTTCCTCATCTTGAAGTTCATACCAGCTCCCTGTTGAACGAAAAATTAATCCGTTTTTTAATAACAAACTATTCTAATTTTATGATAAGCAAAACTAACTTAAATTGTCCTTAAAATAAAATTTAAACTATTTAAAGACTATTTCTATACAAACTATTACTATTTAATTACTGGCATCCGACTAAAATTTAATTCGCTAAAAATACTGCATAAAAGTACTTATGAGGCACATTTATTCAGATTCTTAAAAGCCCCCCCTAACATACTCTGCGTCGCCTGCCGCGGGGCAAAGGGCGTTCCCTTCTTTTTTTGCGTACGACGCACCGCCGGGAGGCCAGCCCAGTCTAAAAAGAATCGGAGTGGCGTCCCACCAAAAAAAACAGCACGGCAGCGACCTTTAGCAAGCAAACTCACATCGGCCTGCCGCACCACCTTAAAATTATATAAATCAATAGGTTACAAAAGTTTAAATTTTTGTCAAAAAATTTTGAACGCCAGATTGCCGTGCCATTTCAAACAGTGCTGGCTGATATATGGAACATATTTTCTTTTATTTTTTCTCGGACACCAGTAATATTTAATCTTTTGGTTTGATTTTTGCAAGTACCTTAATTGTATAGCTCTTAATAATTTAATGATTACCTTAAAATAAGATTTAAGTTTTTTTTAAGTAGTTGTTGTAACAATATTTATTGCTAATACGTTTAATAAAAACAAATAAACAAATACGATCATGAAAAAAGGAGTTTTGTTCGGTTTAGCTGCTTTGGCAGTTGGGGTGGTGGTTTATACATTAGGTGGTAAAAAAGAAAAACCTTCCAATGCAACCAGTCGTCCTATTTACAAATGATATTTAAGCCCTATACTACCATTCTTAATTTAAAAAATGCTTTTTCAGACTTAATTTTTGTCTGCCAGATTTTTTGTGCCTAACATAACTACTTTATCTTACCAAGATAACTGGTATTTTATTCATTTCTACATATAAAGCTTTTTTTTTAGATTTTAATTTATTTTTGACGAATTTTACATTCGCCAATATTAAAACTAAGAATGTACGAAACTATACAATTCGAAACTCAAAACAATAAAGCATATATCTCTCTAAACAGACCTAATGTTTATAATGCATTAAATGTAAAAATGCTTCATGAACTATTAGATGCTATTTTACTTTGTGAGATAAATTCCGAAATTAGAGTTGTAATTTTAAGCGGAGGAAATTCAAAAGCATTTTGTTCGGGTGCAGACCTAAAAGCAGGGCTTTCTGATTCTAATTTAGGGAATTCCTTACGAGCCAGCTACAATCCACTCATCTTAGCCATGCGAAATTTAAAAAAACCTATTATTTGTAAATTAAATGGACTCGCTGCAGGAGCTGGAATGTCTTTAGCTTTAGCTTGCGATGTAATAATTGGAGATGAAAAAGCTTATTTATCTGAACTTTTTGTAGGAATTGGTTTACTTCCAGATGCTGGGTCAATGTTTTTTCTTCCAAGATTGATTGGTCCTTTAAAAGCATTTGAGTTATGTAGTACGGGGAGAAAAGTTTATATGGAGGAAGCACTAGAATTAGGTTTGGTAAATAAAATTGCCAATACTTTGGAGCTAGATAAGGAAATTGAAAAAATTGCTGATTTATATGCTACTTCAGCTACTGTTTCTATTGGCTTGATGAAACAAATTTTAAATCAATCGTTTTCATCTAACCTCAACGAAATACTTGAATTAGAGGCAAATTCACAAACTATTTGCGGAAATTCAGAAGATTTTATGGAAGGTATAGCATCTTTCATTGAAAAGCGAATGCCTTCTTTCAAAGGAAAATGATTGTTAGTTGTTATATAAATTCTTTATTTTTTCGATTTTTAAAAAACAAGAATAATGGATTATTTTTTCATTAAATCTATATTTACACCCACATATACAAAATAATAATTAATATATTTTAATTAAATATTAAGAAAATATTAAATTATCATAATAAAAATTTGCATTTAAGCAAGTTTTATACAGCCAAGCAAATCATTTGATACAAAAATGTTTTTCAATCTGACTAAATTAGCTCTTTAGTACAACAAATAATTTTATGTCAGAATCGGTAAAAGAAAAAAGTTTGAATTTTATTGAAGAAATTGTAGAGGCAGATATAAAATCAGGGAAACACAACGGTAGATTACTAACAAGATTCCCACCAGAACCTAATGGCTATTTACATATAGGTCATGCTAAATCTATTTGTTTAAATTTTGGTCTTGCCAAAACTTTCAATGGCGGTACAAATCTTCGTTTTGATGATACAAATCCAGTAACTGAAGATGCAGAATATGTTGAAGCTATCAAATATGATTTGAAATGGCTAGGTTTTGAATGGGTTAATGAAATGTATGCTTCGGATTATTTTGACCAACTATTTAAATTTGCTAAAAAGCTTATTTCAAAAGGTTTAGCCTATGTTGATGATAGCTCTGCCGAAGAAATGGCAATTTTGAAAGGTACACCTAACCAAGCGGGAAAACCTAGTCCTTTTCGTGAAAGAAGTATAGAGGATAACTTGATTTTATTTGAAAACATGGCCAATGGCGAATCACCTGAAGGTTCCCGAGTTTTAAGAGCTAAAATAGACATGAGTTCAAATAATATGCTAATGCGTGATCCTATTATTTATAGAATAAAATTCACTGAACATCACCGAACAGGAAACAAATGGTGCATTTATCCCATGTATGATTTTGCTCATGGTCAGTCAGATTCTTTAGAAGGAATAACCCATTCAATTTGTACATTAGAATTTGTTTCTCATAGAGAACTTTATGATTGGTTTTTAGAGCAATTAGAAATTTTTCCTTCCAAACAATACGAATTTGCTCGTTTAAATATGACCTATACGGTAATGAGTAAACGAAAATTATTGCAATTAGTAAATGAAAACATAGTTACTTCATGGGACGACCCTAGAATGCCTACAATTTCAGGAATGAGAAGAAGAGGGTATACTGCTAAAGCAATTGTTGATTTTTGTGATAGAATTGGAATCCAAAAAAGAGATAATATGATTGATATAAGTTTATTAGAGTTCTTTGTAAGAGAGGACTTAAATAAACTTTCTACTAGAGTTATGGCTGTTTTAAATCCCGTTAAAATAGTAATTAGTAATTTTCATGAAGATAGTTCAGAAATCTGCACTTTAGACAATAATCCGGAAGACCCAGAAAGTGGTCAAAGAGAGGTTAACTTCACCAAAGAAATTTACATTGAACAAGACGATTTTATGGAGCACCCTACAAATAAATACTTTAGACTTTCGCCTGGCAATATGGTAAGACTTAAAGGTGCCTATGTAATTCAATGTAATGAAGTCCACAAAAACTTAGATGGCACAATAAAAGAAATAATATGCACGTATTTACCTGAAACTAAAAGCGGACAAGATAAAAGTGGAATAAAAGTTAAAGGCGTAATTCATTGGGTTTCTGCTAAAGAAGCAAAAAAAGCAGAGATTCGCATTTATGATCGTTTGTTAAACTTAGAAGACACGTCCATAATAGATGGAGATTTCAAGGATTTTATTAATGAAAACTCACTTTCAATTGTATCTGCTTATGTTGAGCCTTCTCTTCAAAATGCAAATTCAAACAATAAATATCAATTTATTAGAAATGGGTACTATGTTTTAGACTCAGAAAGCACACCCGATAATTTGATTTTTAATAAAACAGTAGGCCTTAAGGATAGTTTTAAAGGTTAATTATCATAAAATGTCAAATAAAGAATCAGAAATAGAATTTCTAGATGGCCCTCATTCAAGATGGCAGGAATTTAAATTTGCTTTTTCCGTATTTCTTGAATTTATAAAAGGATTTAGATCCTTGCATTTTATTGGACCTTGTGTAACATTTTTTGGTTCTGCCAGATTTACTGATGAAAATAAATATTATATTGAAGCCAGATTACTAAGTGCTGAAATAGCAAAATTGGGATTTACTATTTTAACAGGGGGTGGCCCAGGAATAATGGAGGCTGCAAACAGAGGGGCCAAAGATGTTGGAGGTAAATCAGTTGGATGCAATATTGTTTTGCCTTTTGAACAAAAACCTAATTCCTATTTAGATAAATGGGTGGACTTTGATTATTTCTTTGTTAGGAAAACCCTCCTCATTAAATACTCCTACGCTTTTGTAATTTACGCAGGAGGCTATGGTACTTTGGATGAATTTTTTGAAGCTCTTACACTTATACAAACTAATAAAATTAAAAAATTCCCAGTAGTTGTATTTGGGAAAGAATTCCATCAACATATTCTGGCGCATATTGAAAAAATGGTTAAAGAAAATACCATTTCAAGGAAAGATCAAAGTTTATTTTTAGTTACTGATGATATTGAAGAGGCCACAGAATTTATTAAATTAAAAACCTCGACAGGATTAGGACTAAAGTATAAACCAAATAGATGGCTAAGAGAAAAGGCAATGAAAATTTAATAATCCCCACTTGCTCCACCACCACCGAAGCTCCCCCCTCCAAAACCTCCAAATCCACCTCCACTGTTTCCACCTCCCCAACTACCTGATTGGCTTCCGCTACCTGTAAAAATAGTATAAGGCAACCCTGAATTGCCATCTAATAAACCACCGCCACCATTTTTATTTCCTCTTGATAAAAGCCAAAAAACAAAAAGAATAACTAAAATAATTATTATGAAACCTGGAAATCCTTCAGATTCAGATTCAGGATCAGCTTTATATTCTCCTGAAGCATATTTTATGATTTCATCAATACCTTTATTGAGTCCTTCATAATACTGTATAGCTTTGAAATTTGGGCCAATAACATCAGAAATTATTCTTTTTGCATACATATCTGGAATAACCCCTTCCATTCCATATCCAGTTTGAATAGTAATTTTTCTATCTCCTGGAGCCCAAAGTAAAATTATGCCATTATTTTTTCCTTTTTGTCCAACTCCCCATTTCCGACCTAATTCTATTGCATAATCAGCAGCAACATAAGGTTCAGTAGTTTTAACAATTACCACAACAATCTGAGTAGATGTAGAATCATTATATGCAACCAACTTTTGCTCCAACATGTTTTTTTGAGCATCACTCAACAATCCTCCAACAAAATCATTAACCAACCTTGGAGGATTGGGTTGTTTGGGAATATCTTGAGCATTTACCGATAAAAATGCAAAAAGTAAGATGAATTTAAGTAATCTAAGCATTATTATATTGAATTATCCAAAACTTAAATCATCAGATATTTCATTCGAATCATTTCTTTGATATGGAAAATATTTTTCTAATTGAATGCCAGCTTCAGCAATAGCCAAACAAAGTCCTTTTTCAAATTCATTACTTTTGAAATTTTCTAAAAGTACATTTTTTGTAGAATCCCAAAATACTTGGCCTACTTTATTATTAATGCCCTCATCACCCAAAACGGCAAATTTCCGATCCTCGAAAGCCAAATAAAAAAGTACCCCATTTCTCAATTCTGTTTTATGCAATAAAAGATATTCAAATACTTCTTTTGCTCTTAAGTAAGCATCTCCACCTTTACAGTTAGATTCTATATGTACTTTAATTTCGCCAGACGTTTTTTTCTCAGCGTCTTTTATTGCAGAAATAATGTTTTTTTGTTGAGTTTCCGTTAAAAACTGCATAAAAAAAAAGGACCCGAGTTACACGGGTCTTTCTATTATTTTTTAAAATCGAAGTTTACTTCTGGAGCATTTTGTGCGGCTTTTGACGCTTCAAAAAATCCTTTAACAGCAAAACCAAAAATATTAGCAAAGATATTATTTGGGAAAGACCTTACACTTAAATTATATTCTCCTACTGCACCGTTAAAGTCCCTTCTAGCAACTGCGATTCTGTTTTCAGTCCCTGCAAGCTCTGCTTGAAGGTCAAGAAAATTTTGATTTGCTTTTAAATTTGGATATTGCTCAACCGAAACCAATAATCTACTCAAGGAGCCACTTAATTGATCTTGAGCAGCTTGAAATTTTGCCATATTTTCTGGCGTTAAATCTTTAGCTTCAAACTTTACTTGGGTAGCAGATGCTCTAGCTTGAATTACTTCCGTTAAAGTACTTTTTTCAAAATCTGCTGCACCCTGTACCGTCTTAACTAAGGTTCCAATTAAATCAGTTCGTCTTTGATATTGTGTTTGAACGTCAGCCCAAAGTTTTTGTACGTTTGTATCTTTCCCAACAAGTCCATTGTAGGAGTTACAGCTGTATACTCCAAAAAGTAAAACAATTCCTAAAATTACGAGTGTGCCTTTTTTCATTTTGTTTATTTGTCGTAGTTTAAAATATCTGCCAAATATATAGAAAGTATTTATTAACCTAAAATTTAATATGTATGAAAATATAGTTTTCGATTATAAAAGGCAAATAGCCTTTACCATTTCTTAGATCTAATAATAGGAACCGCAGGATATTCTCCTATAGCGGAACTATAATTAGATATAGCATTAATTTCAATTAAAGCTAGGGCAGGGAGATTTTGCAACTCTGGAAGCCATGTTTTAATGTATTTAGCTTCATTATCGTATTTTAGTGCCTGATTTACTGGGTTAAAATACCTATCTTCTCTAGGATCAGTACCAATCCCTGCTATATAATTCCAGTTTCCCCAATTACTACAAACTTCATAATCAATAAGTTGACTTTCAAAATACATAGCGCCCCACCACCATTCCAAACCTAAGTCTTTTGAAAAAAAACTAGCAGCTATTTGTCTCCCTCTATTTGAAAGATAACCAGTATGTTTCAATTCTCGCATACAAGCATCTACTATAGGCACTCCAGTTTTTCCTTCTATCCATTTGAAAAGATGGTCCTTATTCCTTTTCCACCTTTTAGTAAAATCATGTTTAATACCACACCTTTTAAAAAGTCGAACTCCAAATTTCAATGCAATAAAATGAAAATAATCTCTCCAAAGTAATTCAAAAATTAACCAATAAGTAGAATCATTTTTAAAATTCTCTTTCTCATATTTTTGTATCTCCTCATAAATTCTTCGAGGCGACAAGCATCCAAGACTTAACCATGCCGAAAACTTAGTTGAAAAATCTTTGCCCAACATCTGATTTCGAGTCACTTTATATGTTTTAAGTAAGTCTTTTTCCCATAAATATTCATTTAATCGAGCTAAGCCACAAGATTCGCCTCCAATAAAGCGAATTTGATCTCTTTCGTCTTCCAAAATGTTTTCAAAGCCTAGCTCTTCTAAAGTTGGTACCTGCGTTTTCTCCAAATTATTTGGAGAATTTATAACTTGAGGAGTGTCAAAACAAGACCTAATTCTCCAATAATTTTCTACATTTTTTCTAAAATCAGTAAAAATATCAGGCAAAAAATGGATTTGAAAAGGCAAATCTCTAACATGGACTAAGGTATTTCCCCAAAACAAATCTATATCGATATTTTGTGGTTTTAGTTTGTATGAGAATGCCGATTCAATTGAAGTTTCTTCTTGTGTTACTTCTTTTGATGCTACTACGTAATCAACATTATATTTTAATGAAATTTCAAGTAATTCATTTTCAGGAATACCAATTCTAATAATTAAATCTGAACCCAATGATTGTAGGCTTTTTTTTAAATCAAGCAAAGACTCCAGTAAAAATTTGGCTCTAATTACACCAGTTCGTTTAAAGCCTAAGTTGTTTTTTTGGAACTGCCTAGAATCAATTATGTAAACTGGAATCAGATTCCCCTTTGCAATAGCTGTTACTAAAGCTTCATTGTCATGTATCCTTAAATCATTTCTAAACCAAAACAAAACATTCTTCATTACTTAAAAAAATAAAGATGCAATTTGAATAAAGGTTTCTAGTTTATAAAGAAAAAACTGAAATTAAAGTTTCCCATTCAAAGTCCAGTCATATATTTTGTAAGAAATTTTGGCGTCTTTATTCGCTTTTATTTTCGAATATTTATTTATTAAATCTATTTTATTTATACCTATAAAATCACCACCATACCAATCAAATATTTTAGAAATTTCAACTATATTAGTTTTTATGTCATTTTTGTTTTTATCGTTTACAAAATCTTCTCCTTGTTGGGTAAGTTGGGTATCGAGCTTTTCAGCAGTGAAAGCTTCGTTTCTTAAAGGAGGACAACTTTTTGCGGCACAAACTAAGGCAAAATGAATTCGTGGTTCTTTAAACTGTTTTCTAATAATTCCATGTTCAATACTATTCAAATCCATTTTTTTGCCACCAATTACAATAAATTTAACATCCCATGGAGTATTTACAAAAGGTATTTTTATTTTATCCCCAATGTCTTTTATGCTTTTAATATTATAAGAGGCATGGTCTAAAATCAATTGAATTGTAAAAGCATTATAAGCATTGATCCAATAGGCAAGTTTTTCTTTTTCTGTCCAATCAGGAGCAGGTGCGTTCGAAGAAACTAAATCTAAATATTTTTTAAGTTCCTTTTCTTCTTTTTTAAACCCTCCATAATTGACATATCCAGCTTCTGAAACATATTTTTTCAATAGCTTATCAAAAATATCATGAGAAATTGGTTCAACATTAGGGAATGTTAAACCAAAACAATTTTGTACAACTAGCAATGCTAAAAATAACTTAATTATGATTTTCATAGTTTAATATTAAAGTTTAAAACAATATACGTTAAAGCTTTCTTTTTAGTTTAAATTTTGAAATTGAATTATCAAATATTTATGATAATAATAATAAACATCTCAAATTATAAAAACAAGTATTTTCTTTTTGGCATATTTTCGATGGCGGTGTTTAACGTTATACTTTTCTTTATGAAAAACAAACCAAAGTTTATTAAACTTTTGGGAACAGGGAAAAATGGCACATTTGATATAGTTCCAGATTTTAATCAATGGGCAATATTGGGCACTTGGGAAAACTTATCTGACTATAGAAAATTCTTAAAATCATCGAATTTTGAATAATATATACCTACATTTTCCTCCGAAAACTATACATTAGTTTTACAGCCAACTATGTCGCATGGTCTTTGGGACAAACTAAACCCGTTTCAAGAAATAGCAGAATATGAAAGTAAAAATAATCCAATTGGAGTTTTAACTCGAGCAACAATACGTTTTTCTAAATTGAGGCAATTTTGGCAAAACGTACCTTTAGGATCTGATGCAAGATAACCTTTACATTTTGTCTCTTTCTTTTGCCTTTTTTCTTCGTTAAAAAATCATTGAATATCTATACTATTTAAAGATTTTTTGCCTTGAAAAATAACAAAATAAATTCGTCAATTCTGTAAACCTTATTTCTTAACAGATCCTTAGTATCGAAAGACTTATATAAAAATGAAGGGTTCATTTATTCTATAGGAATTGGAGAAATACCATTTGTAAAACAATAAACTTTTTCTATTTGGAAAACAGAAGAAAATATAAAGGCATTTGCTTACAAAAAAATGAATCACAATGAAGTAATTAAAAAAACAAGGGAAAACGATTGGTATAGTGAGGCGCTTTTCGCAAGATTTTATTTAAAAGGATACATTGGAAATGCCCCAATCGAAATAAAAAAAATTTTAGAAG